>NZ_JBYUPU010000013.1:23695-173546 GCF_058135425.1 Paenibacillus sp. MAH-35 | reverse complement strand
TTTGGCTGGAGTTATCCTTTTTGGCTAACTGCCAGCAAAATAGACTGTTAAATAAAGTAATTAAAAGCATATTTAACTAAAATAATGCGAACCGACATACTATGGTAGAGTCTTTGCAACGCTAGTGTGGTTAGGAGCTCTTATTTGGAGGGGAAACGCGGAATCGGGGGAAGCCCGGCGGAATAAGAGCCTCAAATCGCTCCTATTTAGCATCGAAACGGAAATTTCGGTGAAATAGAGGTGGTGAAAGGCTCTTATTTGTCCCTGCCCCCGCCCCCCAACCGCAAACCGGCCTCCCCCCCCCGATCGCGACTGCCGGTGCCAGGTGCCGGAGCACGCTCGCTGCCGACTGTTCAACCCAAACGGCTACCGGCATGCCCGAGCCGAGAGTCCGCTTGACCTCCAACTACCTTCCGACTGAGTCCAACTGTCACGAGCCTAGTCGGCAGCGGGCGGCTTCGGAAACGAAAGCCGGAACGTAGTGCCCATTCCCGGCTCGCTGACCGCGTCGGCTGTGCCGCCGTGGGCTTCCGTCAATTGCCTGACGATGAATAAACCAAGGCCGGACTCCCCTTTGTCTTTGGAGCGGGAAGGGTCGCCTCTGTAATAACGCTCGAACATCCGCTCCTGCTCTTCCTTCGACATGCCCTTGCCCTGATCGCGAATTTCCAGGACGACAGCTTCCGCGGTTTCCGAGCCGATCAGGCGAATGGTACCGAAATCGGAAAACTGGATCGCGTTTTTCACGACATTCATCGTGATTTGGATGAGCCGGTCATAGTCGCCGTATAGGGTAAGCTCGTCCGGGCAGTCGATGTGCAGGCGAATGTTTTTCTCCGCGGCTACAATAGCGAGCGTCTCGGCTACGATTTCGAATAGGTCCCATACGCGGCATACCGCTGGGCGCAGGGTGATTTGTCCGGTTTCCAGCTTCTCGACGTCGGTCAGCTCGTTGACCAGCCGGATAAGCCGTCTCGTCTCGGCTTCGATGATCGCGTACGCCTTCTGCTCCTCACCCGGCGAGACTTTGCCGTGCCTCAGTCCTTCAGTAATGCCACGGACGGAAGTAAGCGGCGTACGAAGCTCATGCATAACGTCGGACAGAAACTGCCGCCGCCTCGTCTCCGCCAACCCTTGCTTACCGGATGCCTGCTCCAGCACGGACGCCATCCCATTAAACTCGCGCTCCAGATCGCCGAGCTCGTCTGCACGGGTAACGCCCAGTCGGGTCTCGTACCGCCCGGCGGCTATCGAACCGGCCGCTTGCCGGATCGTCCGGACGGCGCTGCTCATGCCTCGTGACAAGCGGAACATGATAAGCAGCGACAACACGAGGACGGCTCCCACCGCGTAGACGAAAAATTGCAGCATGGAGCTAACTATAGCATCGATCTCTTTGACCGGCGAGAGAGCAAATATGACGACATCCTCGTTATGAAACTTGGACGGCACTGCGCTGGAGGCCACTAGCAGGGGGGCGGGAGTCGATTGGCCGATCCGAAACGTTGCCCCATTGTTTCCCGGCCACAAGTGATTGCGGAGCTCGTCCAACATAGTACGTTCCCGCGCTTCCGGCGTCATCGTCTCCGCTATTCCCTCGAGCCGATCTCCCTGTCGATTCATCACGATCACCGATATATTCCGCTCGCTCCATAAGATCAGGTCTTGCATCAGCTTTGGGGAGGGGGCTTCCTCGTGCTGCAACAGCCGTCCGACGAACCGGGAATAGCCTACCAGTTCCTCCGTTTTGTAAGGATACAGAAGCCGGTTTTTGGCGTAGGAAGCAAAGCCTGCCCCGAGCATAGCCAGCAGCAGGGAAGCGACAAGCAGATAACTGATGAATGGGCGCTGGAAAAACGTAAATTTATACCGGGAAAACAACCGCTTCATCCTTTACTCCTCCAACTTGTAGCCGATTCCCCAAACGGTACTGACCCATTGACGCTCCTTCGTGGCAATTTTGTCGCGCAGCCTTTTGATATGTACGTCTACGGTACGGTCTTCCCCGTAATAATCGATCCCCCAGACGTTCTCGATCAGTTGTTCCCGGGTAAATACTTTTTTCGGATGTTTGGCGAACAGCAGGAGCAGCTCAAATTCTTTCGGAGTTAAGTTGGCGACAAGCTCTCCCCGAATCGTCACCTCCCGGGTGTGCGTATCGATGGCAAGCTCCTTGTACCGGATCGCTTGGCTCTCGTCGTGCGGCTCTTCTCCAGGCTCTGCCCCCGCTCCCGCCTCCGCCGCCAATCCCGCCTCGACTTCAGGCACCGGCGAAGGCGCTGCCGCCTTATAACGCCTCAAAACCGCCTTTATCCGTGCGATCAGCTCCAGCGGACTGAACGGTTTGGTCACGTAATCGTCCGCGCCTAGCTCCAGACCGGTTATCCGGTCTTTCTCGGCGGTTTTGGCGGTAAGCAGGATAACAGGGGTGTCGGACCGGCTGCGGAGCTCCGCGCACAGCTGCAAGCCGTCCCGTCCCGGCAGCATCCAGTCCAGCAGCACAAAGTCCCAGTTTCTCTCCCGAAGCAGCTTCTCCGCTTCATGGCCGTCATGAACGTATTCGGCTTGTATATGTTCTTTCTCCAAAAACAACCGGAGCATTTCACAGACGGATGGGTCATCCTCGGCAACGAGCAGCTTCATCCAGCACCTCCGTATCCGGAACCGCAAGTTCGGAAAAGATAAAAAGATCGATACATTGTATTAAACATGAACCGTTCGGACCCACACTTTGGCAGCGAGGGGATTACTAGGAATCGGCCCGGCCGGTAATAAAGAGCCTGTCCAATGGTAGATAGTCATGAACTGTATCAACGTTGTTACAATATGTAACAATTCCAGCATATTCGGTTGAGGGCCCAGATGCAAGAAGCAAAAGGACTAGGATTTGCCGATCGCGACATAAAAAGCCGCCTGTCGGTTGGCGACAAGCGGCTGACGGTCAGTCCATATGGTTTTTTAACGTATCAACCAGTTGATGCTGAATATCCTCTCCGCAATGCTGCCATATAATCTCGAACAAAACGCCGAGTCCGGGCAATGCCTTGTCGTCACCGCCGATCGATCCTTCGATCACTTCGTACAGTTCGTCCTCCGACTTCCCGTGAACACGCTGAATGATGGCTTGCCGTAAGCTTAAGATCATAATCGGACCTCCGGTTTCATCGTATTCCGTTTACTAATATGTGCACTTGGTCCGGTGTTCATGTATCGACCGGCAGGAGTCCGGTACGGAATGCGCGGTGCTGACGGCACTGTGGTATAATAATACATGCACAAAGGGACGGGGGAGGAACTGAACGATGAAACAGAAGCAATACGCCGTAATTGGAATGGGGCGCTTCGGCACCAGCATCGCCAAATCGCTGTACGATCTCGGCTACGAAGTGCTGGCCCTGGATTCGAACGAGCAGCGGATGCAGGAAGTTTCCGCTATGGTGACGCATGCCGTTCAAGCCGATTCCACCGATGAGGAGGCGCTGCGGGCGCTCGGTATCCGCAATTTTGACGTCGTCGTCGTAGCGATCGGCGAAGATATACAATCGAGTATTTTGACTACGCTCATTCTAAAAGATATGGGAGTGCCGCTGCTCGTGGTCAAAGCGCGCAACGAGCTGCACGGCAAAGTGCTCAAAAAAATCGGCGCAGACAAAGTCGTATTCCCGGAACGGGATATGGGACTTCGGGTGGCGCACCATTTAGTGTCCCCGAACATCCTTGATTTTATCGAGCTGTCCGACGATTACAGCATCGTGGAGCTGAAGGCGTCCTCGACGATGATCGGCAAAAATTTGCGCGAGCTGGACATCCGGGCCAAGTATGGCTGCAACGTGATGGCGCTGAAGACGGGGCTTAAAATGAACATTTCGCCCAATGCGGAAGATATGATCAAGGAAGACGACATTCTGGTCGTCGTCGGCCAAAACAATCAGCTGCGTGTGCTGGAACGGGCGTTTGCCTAATAAGGAGTCGTGTAGGTACTGATGAAACAGCTTAAAATCGAATCGGTGCAAAATCCCCGCGTCAAGTTGTGGGCCCAATTGCTGGACAAAAAAGGACGGGACAAGCAGGGGCTTTATCTTATCGAGGGCATTCATCTCGTTCAGGAGGCGCTGCGATATGATGCGGGTGTGGAGACGATTCTCTATTCGGAAGAGCGCGGCCTTCCGGCCGAGATCTCCTCGTGCCTGAACGACGGGATGCCGGTGGAGCGAATCGCCGTCACAGAGCAGGTGCTCCTCAAATGCTCGGACGCCCAGACTCCCCAGCCGGTCATCGGCATCGTCCGCAAATCGGCGAAGACGATAGAGCAACTGCTCACAAGTCCGGAGAGCCTCGTCGTCGTCGTCGACGGCGTACAGGACCCGGGCAACCTCGGGACGATTATCCGCTCGGCGGATACGGTAGGGGCTACGGGCGTTGTGCTCGGCAAAGGGACGGTCGATTTGTATAATCCGAAAACGGTCCGGTCGACGATGGGATCGATGTTCCATGTGCCGGTCGTGGAAGCGGAGCTGCTGCCGCTGCTCGATCTCGCCAGATCCCGGGGCATTCAGCTCGTGGGCACAAGTTTGCAGGCGAGCCGCTCCTGCTACGATACGGATCTAACGGTCCCGACCTGGATCATCCTCGGTAACGAAGGCAAAGGCGTCTCGGCAGAGGTGGCCGCCCAGGTCGATACCGGAGTGATTATCCCGATGAAGGGCCGGTCCGAATCGCTGAACGTGGCGATGGCGGCTACCGTATTGTTGTTTGAGGCGATGCGGCAGCGGGGCTTTAACAAAACAATAATTCCTGTCCAATCCTCAAATAACTGTCCCTGAATAAAAATAACTGTCCAACAACACACCAAAGACTGGAAACCGCACGGGCTTTTCCCCAAGCGTTTCTCCAGTCTTTTTTCATCCGCCGCGGCGATCAAAAGCAGGGATTTCTCTATTGGATCCCGAATATCTATCCAAGCAGAATCCCAAGCATATCAAGGGTCCAGGAAATACAGGGAAGGCTTTTCTCCAGTTTTTCCTCAAGCTCTTACTCGGATTTTAAACCCCTGATCCCAGCTTTTCTCTGCACTTAACCTGCCCTTCTGGACACGAATTTTTATCTCGTTTCGGTCACAATTGAACCAGTTCTCTTCCAGTTTTGCACCCTAGAAACCTGACATGACAAGGACAGAAATTTTTAACCCAGAATTGCAGGAGAAGCCTTGTGGGGCAAGGGATTGAGGCATGTTGGGGGAGGGCAAAATCGGAGACGGTAATTTTTATTTGGTTACAAAGTAGCAGAGATTTGGGGAGATTGGGTTGGGAAGACCTGAATTTTGTATTGGGTGGGGAACGCAAGGTATAATTAAATAATGAACAGGTTAAGAAAAGGGCGGTTACATGTTGCATCTCCCAAAAGATTACTTGGACGATCTTTTAGTTCGAATGACACATCATTCTTCCGCGATCGAGAATAATACCATCACACTTAGCGAAGCCATTTCCATCCTTCTGCATCGCACGATTCCTGGCAAAATTTCTGTGCGTGAATTTTACGAGATCGAAAACCATCGGATGGCTTTCAACTATATTATCGAGCATATTGATCAAGAGCTTACGATATCTATGGTCCACGATGTTCATTCAATTCTGATGGATCGACTTCACCACGAGAGAGGACAATTCAAGTCTCAGGAAAATGCGATTGTAGGGGCGAGTTTCCAGACTGCCTCTCCAACAGAAACGCCTTCCATCATGCATCAGTGGCTTGAAAATCTGAACGATGCAACAAGCCAAATCTCCACATGAAATCATCGCTTCAGTCTGTTCCAGTCATATCGAATATGAGCGTATCCATCCATACGCAGATGGAAATGGTCGAACAGGTCGATTGCTCATGATGCATCTGTTGTTGCAAAATAAAATTGTACCTCTTGTAATTCAAAAAGAAAATAAGCACGAATATTTCCAATTTCTTGAAAATCAAGATGCTCAGGGATTTGCGGCTTATGCCGTTACAACCATAGAGAAAGAGCAACAGCGATATAATGCATTTTTTAACTCGCTCCCAAAGGTGTAATTATTGCATCCACTTGGATGATTTCTGTTGCCTAACAGTTAGATCTTTTCTTGTTGAGTGAATCAATTTAATAAATCGAAAGCCTTACTGGGCTTGAAATTTTAAGTGTTTAGTACCACTACCACACACTAGAGAGAGAAAGGAAGAACTCCAGATGTATATATAGTATTCGACATACAACCATGAACGCATTCATTCATCAATCGGATACAGCACGCCATCTGATTTTGAATGCCAGTACTACTTTAATACATTAAATCATTAAATTCTGTGTCTACTATCTTGACAGAGGTTCAAAGATAACAAAAGTAAATAAAACACGGATTTTATTAGATTGGAATGATAACATGAATTTAATGGAACTAAGAATACCACAAGGTTTCGCTATTTATTATAATAGGTTTTATGATGTTGAACCGATATCAGACCCCAATGAAGATGATTTCTTGACAAATTGGACATTCTTTACACAAGACCTACTTCAAATAAGTAAAATGGAACTTGAAAAAGGGAGTTGGAATGTACCTAAAGATGAAAATAGAAGGATACATATTGTTTTAGGGTGGTATCCAGATTCAAGAGCGAGCGGCGAGTATGGATTAGCAATCACTAATGGGAAATGGGATACGCTAATGGAAATTAGTTCAAGGGATAGGTTTGAGATAAAACAGACGCTTGAAAAATGGTTAGAAAAGTTGAACGAAGATCAGAATTATTTAAAAAATGGTTGATGTTTAAGTTGACTTATCTTTAGAGGAAAAAAGGTTGAAGCCATTTAGAAGTAAAAAGGCTCAAAAAGTAGCTGCTTAACTTCAATTTTCAAAAAAAACGATGTTTATATTCGGTTGAGCGGATCACTGAGAAAATGATTTATGAAATTGATTCGAGTATTAAAAGTTGTATAAAAGCTGAGCAGATTCAGGGTCAATTTCCCCCGACATTTGCTCGGCTTTTCTTTTTGGGGCAGGGGCGGGAGATTGGGGGAAGGCAGGAGAAAGCGGGAGAAAGCAGGTTTATTCTCGAATCATATCTCAGAGGCTTTTATCAGACGTTTCAGGGCTTCTCAGGCGTTGGAATGGGTCTGACTGAATATATCGGTGCGGCAGAGCCGCTTGGTTAATGAGAGAGCCACTTTGTTAAGGAAATAGAGCCAGCTTGTTAATAAGGAGAGCCATCATTATTTTGATGGCCCCCGATTATTATCAACTATCATGTCTCGATAGTGGAATGACCTGGTTGTAACTTATGATACGGTTCATTGTAATATATCCAAGCACATAGTACGTTTTGACCACAAAGTTTACATCAATATATAGGGTGAGCATAACCATCCTACATCTTCACATAAAGAGTCTAGTCCACCTATCCATTATTTGTTATTATATTTTTTTGAGAAAATATGATTTGAGGAGGAATGCCTTACATGAAAATGAATGTACTTGATAAAGGGTATGTTAGACTTGTAGACCATATGGGTGGGGATTTATCCGTTGTAAATAGTGCAAGGGTTTCCTATGCAAAAGAATCAAAGGAACTTACACCTAACGATGTTAAGCTTATCAAGTTTCTAGCAAGGGAAGATCATATATCCCCATTCCGTCATGCTACTATTCAATTTGAAGTTTACGCCCCCCTTATGGTAGCAAGGCAACATTGGAAGTACGTAGTTGGAAGTGACCACACAATGGATGCTTGGAATGAAGCTTCTAGAAGATACATAACGATTGATGTAGAAAATTATGTTCCTAACCCAACTGATTGGCGAAGTAAGCCAGAGAACTCTAAGCAAGGAAGCGGAGAGCCTGTAACTGATACAGTCGGTCTTGAAGCCACACAAAGATTACTTCGTCAGATTGAACAAGGGCTAAAGGATTACGAGTGGGCATTAGAGAATAGTATCGCTCCTGAACAAGCACGTCTGCTTATCCCTTCAGCTTATGGAATGTACACAGCGTATTATTGGACAGCTTCACTTCAGTCTGTTTGTCACTTCCTCAATCAAAGGCTTGCTCATGACTCACAATATGAAATTCAACAATATGCTAAGGCAGTTTATGAGTTGGTAAAACCATTATTCCCCGTTTCTCTGGAAGAATTGCTCAAGTAGTTTTGTCCCTCTCTGTTCTTCAGAGGGGGCTTTTTATTTATACCTTACGGTATCGCTTCGTTTTTACTCATAGTCGCTCTCTGGATGTGCTTAGGCTATTTATTAAAGCGGTTAGCACAATATAAATATAAACCCCCCCCCACCCCACTTACATCATCAGACCGCCTACAGGGCTTCTAGGGGTGCGTTGGTGTCCTGTTCGAGCGATTGATGAAATTCAAGAGCAGAAGCATAAAGACGGGCTTGTTTGCCCGCATTGCAAAAACCATTCTGTCGTCCGCTTTGGAAAGTACGCTGTAAAAACACGCACTGGAGAGGTTAAACGTCAATGTTACAGTTTTAAGTCCTGTCGCCAAACGTTCAATGACCTTACGAACACTCCTCTGCAACGAACGAGGCGACCTCATATGTGGGTTCGTTTTATTGAATGCATGATTGAGGGCTTTTCTCCGAGAAAATGTGCAGAGCAGTTAAACGATGAAGTCACGCATGTCACCTTGTTTTACTGGCGGCATAAGATTCTCTCTGCTCTAAAACAGATTTCCAACAGAAGCATTTCAAGATATTGTTGAGATGGATGAGACTTACTTTCTATACTCGGAAAAGGGTAAGCGAAATACACTGAACGCAAGCCACGTAAACTTGGCGGCAAAGCGAAATATCGCGGTATAAGCCACGATCAAGTGTGCGTGCTGGTTGCCCGTGACCGTCAGAAAATGTCATACTCTGGCGTACTTGGGCGTGGGCGTATTCGGACTACAAAATTAGACGAAGCGATTGGTGGTCATCTATCTGACTCAAACGTGCTATGTACTGATTCATGGAGGGCATTTAGCTCCTATGCGAATTCAAAAGGCTCGGCTCATTACCGCTTCAAGTCCGACGGAAAACAACGTGTGAAAGGCGTGTACCATATCCAAAACGTAAACAGCTACCACAGCCGCTTGAAGAAATGGTTGGATCGCTTCAATGGTGTTGTAACAAAGTATTTGCAGAATTACTTGGCGTGGTTTCGTTACTTAGACAGCAAGGAATATGAGAATACCGCATCGAATAAGAAAAATATGTTGGTCAAATCGTGCCTGTTTTCTGTGACCGACACGAACACCAAACTTCGGCTTTCTGCTTATTCTTGTTAAGCTAACTGGTAGTTTAGTTATATCAATTCTCTTTGTTATACTTGGTCTATATAATTAGAGAGGGGAAAAGAAATGGGAATAAGATTAGCAACTAAAAATGAACTCCAATGGGTAAATGAACAGTATCAGAAAATAGGCTTTGTGCCGAGTAATTTAGAAAGTGAAACAATTGCAATAGTTACATATAAGGATAAATTTGCAGGCGTTGGAAGGATAGTTTATCTTAATGAAGAAGAGGCTGAAATTGGCGGTATATATATATTGGATGAGTTCAGAGGACTATCGCTTGCAAATGAGTTAGTTGATTACTTGGTAAAGGAAACTAAAAAAAATAATTTAAAAGAAGTGTACTGTCTACCATTTGAAGAGTTAAAGCATTTTTATGGGAAATTTGGTTTTGAAGAATTTGACTATGAGGGCAAACAAATTAACAATCATATATTAAAGAAGTTTCAATGGTGTTTAGACAACTATGAAAAGAAGGTTTTATTACTTAAATTATAATACTTCTTCTTCAAGTAACGGGCACGATAGAATAAACCGCCTTTTCAACGAAGGCGGTTTTCTTATGGTCAAATATCAACAATAGAATTTAACATAGCCAAATATTTTAAAGCAGCCGAGATGATAAGGCATTTATTCCTGATTCACTCGGCCTATTCTATTTAAAGAGTTTTGACAATAGATCTGCATCTTCCTCGGAAATAGAATTCTCATGAGGAATTTCTGGCTGGAGCAACGTCTGAGTTATTGTAGTCTGACCGTTTAGAATCTCGGCTACGATTTTCCTTACTTCTTCATGCGAAATGGACGAATACCTACCGCCGCTGATGTATGCCTCTAGAGCTTTTGCAATGAAATCACTTTTATTTGAAATCCTCATCAAATATTCAAAAATGTGCCGATGCTCTTTCCTAAAAGAAATGGATAAACGATTACGATTTCTCATGGTGCTTTGCCTCCAAGATTATAAGAAAGGACAACACATTTGAAAATTGAGCGTTATCAGAAATAGCGGCGGCAGGAAATTCTTTAATAAGGTTCTCTTTCAGTAATATTGAACCTCCACCAACAAAGATCAATTCAGTATTTGCGAAAAAGCTGACTTTTCGGCTTCGTGCAAAATTAAAGATTTCTTTGACGTGGTCCTCCATCAATTGATCAACGATTTGTTTGCTTTCCTCCATCTTCTCCCCATTCACGATCAAGCATTTGTCTCGATAAATTGCTTCTACATCCGTATCGGATACAGAGAAGCCGTATTGAGTTGAAAGTTTGTCCGCCACTTTACTGCGAATTTACTGATTTCTTGAGAAACTTTGGTGAGAGTAAAAGACACAAAATTCTATATGGGACGGGGAACGTTGACATGGAAAATATTCAAAATAATTACTCTGCTCCACCAGATGTAAGGTTGTTAAATAAACTTGGAGCAAAAATTGATTATACTGTAGTGAATTCAAAAAAATATATAGATAACTGATTTCTATGAAAAATATAATTGACGGATAAGGCAATCAGTCTCTTCTGTTTAACAAATAAATAATTCCTGTCCAAGCCCCAAATAACTGTCTCTAGATAAAAATTAGTGACCAAACAAGACTAAAGACTGGAAAATGCACGGGCCTTTCCCCAAGCGTTTCTCCAGTCTTTTTTCGTCCGCCGCGGCGATCAAAAGCAGGGATTTCTCTATTGGATCCCGAATAGCTATTCAAGCAGAAACCAGGCTGTTCAAGGGTTTATGGGTTGTGGGGAAGGCTTTTCTCAAGCTTTTCCTCAAGCTCTTACCATGGTTTTTAGAGCACATGATCCCAGTCTCTCACCTGTCCTTTAACCTGCCCTTCTGGACACGAATTTTTATCTCGTTTCGGTCACAATTGAACCAGTTCTCTTCCAGTTTTGCACCTCCGAAACCTGACATGACAAGGACAGAAATTTTTATCCCAGAATTGCAGGAGAAGCCTTGTGGGGCAAGGGATTGAGGCATGTTGGGGGAGGGCAAAATCGGAGACGGTAATTTTTATTTGGTTACAGGGGCGATCGGCCCGGACCCGCCTAATATATCTCCACGAACCTTCCGGTTCGAAACTCAGGGCAGCTGCTAACGAGCGGCTGTCTTTTGTTTTTCCTTGCATTTACAAATCCTTCAACCCGGTTTTACACAGGGGAAATGCTGAACATGTAAACTATACAGATTCAACCGAACTGATCGAAGGTGGATTCGATTCCGCAGCTTACAGACGGGAACATGCAGAAGGGGGAACGGATCATGTCCAAAATTTTGCTGAATCATGTGTACAAGTATTACGGCAAGGAGAAGCAGGCTGTCGTCAAAGACTTTCATCTCGAAATCGGGGACAAGGAGTTTATCGTATTCGTCGGGCCGTCCGGCTGTGGCAAATCGACTACGCTGCGAATGATTGCGGGGCTGGAGGAGATCAGCCGCGGCGAGATTTATATCGATCAGGTGCTGGTTAATGACCTTCCCCCGAAAGACCGCGATATCGCGATGGTATTTCAAAACTACGCCTTGTATCCAAATATGACGATCTACGAAAATATCGCCTTCGGGTTAAGGCTTCGCAAACAGCCGAAACATGAAATCGATACGGCCGTCAAACGCGCGGCGCGGGTGCTCGGGATCGAAAGCTTCCTGGAGCGCAGACCGAGCCAGCTGTCCGGAGGACAACGTCAGCGGGTCGCACTCGGGCGGGCGATCGTGCGTAATCCGCAAGTGTTTCTGCTCGATGAGCCGCTGTCCAATCTGGACGCCAAGCTTCGGGTGCAGATGCGGGCCGAATTGATCCGCCTTCATAAGCAGCTCGGGGCGACGACGATTTACGTGACTCACGATCAAACCGAAGCGATGACGATGGCGAGCCGGATCGTTGTGATGAAGGATGGAGTCATCCAGCAGGTGGATACGCCGGAGGAAGTGTACAACAATCCGTCCAACTTGTTTGTGGCCAGCTTTATCGGATCGCCGTTAATGAATTTTATCGAAGGCCGGCTGCAGACGCATAACGGGAAGCTGGAATTTCACACAGACAAGTTTGTACTTGAACTGTCCGCGCCTAAAGCCGGACACGATTCCTCTAAGCCGCTGATCGGCAAAAGGGTTACGCTGGGTATTCGTCCGGAGCATGTAAGTGTGGACCCGATCCGGGCGGAGCGGCATCCCGAGGCGACGATCAGCGGCATCTTCCTCCAGGACGAGCTGATGGGGGCGGACCGCTTTGTGTATCTCGATATCGGGATGCCCAGCCTGCTAGTCGTGCGGACAAGCCCGTCCAACCGTTATGAGCCGGATTACCATGTGGCGGTATCGCTGGATAGGGAGCATGTCCTCTTCTTCGACACCGGCACCGGAGAGCGGATACGGTAGAGGGAAAATAACTATTGCATCCTTGATAAATGAAAAAAGACTGTATCCCGGGACGTACGTTACGGGGTACAGTCTTTTGGCGTTCAGCCGGATCAATAGATCACATACAGCATAATCCCGATCCCGATGATACCGGCGATTACATAAAAGGAAGTCAGCCGGACCATGTTGCCGCTCGTTCTTTTTTCGTATTCGGGATTGCCGTCCCGGTTTTGTTTGGATATCCCGACCAAGATCGTAGCGACAGCGGACAAGATTATGAAAAAGATGATTAAGGCAGCGTAAATCGCCATAGGATCACCTGCTTTATCGGATTTGGTACGTTTAGAGTAACAGGGGACAATGCTCCTGTAACCATCCATTTGGCCGGTAATCGGACCATCCACTTGCCAAAGTGGCGCAAAATCGGATCGGCAGGTTGACATCGAGTGTAAATGCTACTATGATGAATATATACCCCTACATGTATAAGTATAATATTTGAGGAGGAATGGAATATGGCGACGATGCCTATTACCGATAACAACTACGCAAAGGTTATTCAGAACAACAAGCTGGTCCTGATCGATTTCTGGGCGCCGTGGTGCGGACCTTGTCGGATGATCGCTCCGATCCTCGAGCAATTGTCGGAGGAAGTGGGGGACGCCGCCGTCATTGCCAAGCTGAACGTCGACGAGAACCCGACTGGTGCGGTTCGTTACAGCATCCAGGGGATACCGACGATGATTTTGTTCCGGAACGGAGTCGAGGTCGAACGCTTTGTCGGCGTACAACCGCTCCAGGTTCTTAAAAATGCCGTTATGAGACATGCCTGACCGTAATTTTTTTTGACGGAATTGATACCCATGGGGGTATGTATTCCTTTATAGAGAGGGGGACGAGTCATGGACGTCCAAGTCGGCTGGATCGTAACTTTATTTCTTATCGGCTTCATAGGGTCGTATATTTCGGGCATGGTCGGCATTGGAGGTTCGATCATCAAATATCCGATGCTGCTGTATATTCCACCGGCGCTCGGTTTTGCCGCTTTGACGGCTCAGGAGGTATCGGCTGTCAGTGCCGTTCAGGTGTTTTTCGCCACGTTGTCGGGGATGCTCGCCTACCGCAAGGGAGGCTTTATTAACAAAAAGCTTGTCCTTTATATGGGGATTCCGATTATCGCAGGCAGCTTTCTGGGAGGATACGGCTCGAAATTTTTGCCGGATACGGCTATTAACGTTACGTACGCCGTTATGGCGCTAGTCGCGGCTGTCATGATGTTTATGCCTAAAAAGCAGCAGGATGTCGACGATTACTCGAAGATCCGGTTTGATCCGATGCTCGCTTCCGGGTCCGCTGCGGTTGTCGGAGTTTTATCCGGGATCGTAGGGGCGGCGGGTGCTTTTATTACGGTGCCGATCATGCTGGTTTTGCTGAAAATTCCGACCCGCGTGGCGATCGCCTCGTCCCTCGCCATTACGTTTCTGTCTTCGATCGGGTCAACGGCAGGGAAAGTAATGGGCGGCCATATGCTGCTGATCCCGTCCGTGGTGATGGTGATCGCGAGCGTCATCGCTTCTCCGCTTGGCGCGAAAGCGGGAAAGAAAATGAACGTGAAGGCGCTCCAGTGGATATTGGCCGGACTGATTACGGCGACGGTCGTAAAAATATGGCTGGATCTGTTGATGGGATAACGAAAGGGGAATAATAAATCATGAGCCAAAAAGAAAAAACGACGATTGTACTGTTCAGCGGGGAGCTGGACAAGGCGATTGCCGCCTTTATTATTGCGAACGGAGCGGCCGCTTACGATCACGAGGTAACGATCTTTTGCACATTCTGGGGGTTGAATACGCTGCGGAAGGATCAGCCTGTACCGGTGAAAAAAGGTTGGCTCGAGCGGGTGTTCGGAGCGATGATGCCACGTGGGGCGAACAAGCTCGGGATGTCCAAAATGAACTTTGCCGGGATGGGCCCGAAGATGATCAAACATGTGATGAAAAAGCACAATGCGCTCTCTTTGCCGCAATTGATCGAGCTTGCCCGCGAACAAGGGGTGAAGCTGGTCGCTTGTACGATGACAATGGATTTGCTCGGCTTGCAAAAAGAGGAGCTGATGGACGAAATTGAATATGCGGGAGTCGCCGCTTATTTAGGCGATGCGTCCGACGCTAAAGTCAATTTGTTTATTTGATCGAAAGTTGGCGACAACCGGGCAGACCTCCTACCCACATCTGGTGGGCGGGAGGTTTCTGCGTTTCCGGAAGCAGACGATGTAAAAGAAAATGTTTCGCTTGACAGAAGTTAATTACTATTATACACTTACTTACGAAAAGTAATTAATGAACACCGAATAAATAATAGATCTGAAATCATATACGAAGGTGAGGAAACGAAGATGACACACAGCATATATCCGGGCACGTCCATAGGTACCGTCTATCTGAAAGTAGCCGATCTGGAGCGTTCTATTCCGTTCTACCGCGATATTATCGGCTTGAAGGTGCTCCGGCAGGAAGCGGATGTCGCCGAGCTGACCGCTGACGGGAAGCGGCCGCTCCTTACGCTGCGGCAAATTGCCGGCGGGCACGCGATGCCCAAGCGATCCACATCCGGCCTGTACCATTTTGCCATTCTCGTGCCGGATCGCCGGTCGCTGGGACTGTCGCTGCGCCGGCTTGTGGAACACCGCATACGAATCGGCTCCTCCGATCATTTGGTGAGCGAAGCGCTGTATCTCGACGATCCGGACGGCAACGGAATCGAAATTTATGCGGACCGTCCGAGGGATGAGTGGAAGCATCTCCCGAACGGGGATATCGCGATGGCGGTTGATCCCCTCGATCTGGACGATTTGCTGAAGGAGGCGGACGACCTGCCGTGGACCGGGCTGCATCCCGACACGACAATCGGACATATCCATCTGCACGTCTCCGACCTGAACCGGACGTGGGAATTTTACGGCGGAGTGCTCGGCTTCGATCTGGTCGCCCGGATGGGAAATGCCGCATTGTTCGTCTCGGCCGGCGGTTATCACCATCATATCGGCTTGAATGTGTGGGCCGGAGTAGGGGCACCGACGCCTCCCGATCATGCGGTAGGATTATCGTATTACGATATCGTAATTCCGGATCGGCAAGAGCTCGAAGCGACCGTAAACCGGGTGCGAAGCGCAGGGATACCGGTGCAGGAGCACGACGGAGGCTGGATGCTGAAGGACCCTTCAGGCATCGGAATCAGATTGACGGCCGGAGAGTAAATATTTCCACATATTCGCCATGTTCCCGTTGACAAAGAGAAGTAGTTCACTTAAGATAATATTGTTACGAAACATAAGTAAATAAATTATAATAAGTTAGTGAACAATATGAGGAGGATTTTGATTATGTCGAAGACGAACTGGGCGATTGACCCGACTCACAGCAGCATTGACTTCTCGGTTAAACATATGATGATTGCCAACGTAAAAGGCTCATTCCATAAATTTGAGGCGACGGTAGAAGCAGACCCGCAAGACCTTACTACAGCCAGCATCGAATTTACAGTGGACATAAGCAGCATCGACACCCGCAACGCAGACCGCGACGCGCACCTGCGCTCCCCGGATTTCTTCGACGCGGAGAAGTATCCGAGCATTACGTTTAAGTCGACCGGCATCGTAGCGAAGGACGACGGCGAATATGACGTTACCGGCGACTTGACGATCCATGGCGTTACCCGTCCTGAGACGTTCCTCGTAACGTTCGAAGGAGCCGGCAAAGACCCTTGGGGCAATGAGAAAGCAGGCTTCAGCGGCAAAGGCAAAATCAAGCGCAGCGACTACGGCCTGACTTACAATGCCGTACTGGAAGCGGGCGGCGTGCTGATCGGGGACGATATCAAAATCTCGATCGATATCGAAGGCGTAAAAGCGTAACAAGGAAAGGCTATCTGGCAGGCGGCGATTCGGTGAACCCGGTCGCCGTTTTATTTATGGTTGACATACCCACGGGGGGTATTGTATATTTAACTTGTGAGGTGATTCAATATGGAGCATACGATTCCGCTTGAGCACGAGACGGGATGTTGCGGGAACGAACCGGCCGGTGAGAGAAGAAGCCATCATTCGGATAAAATGAAAGCAAACCTCATCACCCGGCTGAACCGGATCGAAGGGCAGATTCGCGGAGTCAAAGGGCTGATCGAGAAAGATACGTACTGCGACGACGTGCTGAATCAAATCTCGGCCATCCAGTCGGCGCTTGGCAGTGTCGGCAAGCTGCTCCTCGAAGGACACCTGAAAAGCTGTGTCGTCGACAAAATCCAGGCCGGCGATCCGGATATTATTGACGAGCTGCTCGTCACCGTTAATAAACTGATGAAATAAACTACTAATCAGGAGGAATCCGTCATGCAAAACGTTACTTTAAAAGTCGAAGGTATGTCCTGCAATCATTGTGTCAATTCGATAGAGGGCGCCATGAAAACGATCGGAGCTACCGCCAAGGTAGATCTCGCCGGCAAATCGGTAACGGTCCAGTTCGACGAGTCGAAACTGTCGCTCGACACCGTGAAGGCTACGATCGAAGATCAGGGCTACGACGTCGTATAATTGTGGAATGGATACGGCATAACTGTGGGATACTAAGGGTACAGAATAGGAGCCATCAGACGGTGGCTCCCTTGTTTCTGTCAAATACATACCCCACGAGGGTATTTTTGCCTACATTAAAGGTCTGATCGATGATGAGTACTACCGGACAGTCCGCCGCCATAGCACATGCAACGATGCAAATTACCGGAATCGGAGCATCCGCTTGCTGAAGCGATTGTAGCCGATATTCAGAGCCGCGCATCTCGATGCCGGCATCCGAATCGTTCGAAGCGATTCCCGGTTACGGAATTCGTGCCGTGCTGAGCCGCAAGCTGAGCCAGGTCTGGTTCACCCGCACAACGTTTGCGCTGCTGCTGGCGACCGGTCTGCAGGCGGCTTTATCAGGGATGTAAGAGCTCACCGGACCTACAACCGGTTAGTCTGACGATAGCGCGAAGGCGGCATCCCCATCTTGGCCGAGAAGGCCCGGCTGAAATAAAAGCCGTTGTCGTACCCGCAGCGGCGGGCGATATCGTCAAGCGTCAAGTCGGTCTCGACCAGCAGCGCCCGTGCGCGGTTCAGCCGGATCGATGTCAAGTAAGCGCCCGGCGTCGTATGTTGCGAAGCGTTAAATCTGCGGGTCAGCTGGACCGGGCTTAACCCGAGCTGCCCCGCCAGCTCTTTCAGGCTAAACGGCTCATGCGCCCGCTCCCGGATGATCTGCCCGGCGTGTTCCATCAGCGGGTCCCGTTTCGCATCTCCGGACAAACGCCCCTCGCCCGCTTCCCAGCTGTACAAACGCCATATATCCTGAAGCAAATATTGCTTGCGGTTCATATAAGGCTCTTCATGGAGATCCCACACCGCCCGTAAATAATCAAAGTCGGAAAACAGCCGGTTATGGTCGCGGATCGTCACTTTTCCCGCAGGCAGTCCGGAGGGAGCGACCGTCCCGGCGCCAACGGAGCAGGCGCCCGTTTCCTCGCTGCCCGCCGGGCTCGAACCGTCTTCCAGCGAGAAGTTAAATACGAAAAAGGTTAGCGGCCGGACCACCGTACGGCCAAACGGGACGAACGGAGGACAAAACACGAGATCTCCCCGCTCCGCGATGCCTTTCTCCTCGCCGATCTCATAGCGGAACGAGCCGGATTCGACGGCGAACATCATCCACTTGTAATGGGTGTCCACCTCAAACAGAAATCGTTCCTTCTGCTTCCAATACATCACGTTGTCGGTTTTGGGGAGACACCGTTCCAGCGCCGTCGCATCCATCGCACAGTCACTCCTGTAAGTGAAATAAAGTATAAATTGATGATAACTTATTGAATGTAAAAAGAAAATAGAATCCTCTATCATGAAATTATGTGTAAAAGATTTCAAGAGGGGATGAGACGCGTGAAGAAGGAAACTATACGGACGGATATTACGGTCATCGGAGGAGGACTCGCAGGCGTATGCGCCGCGGTTGCAGCCGCCCGGCAAGGCCGGACGGTGGCGCTCGTGCAGAACCGGCCTGTGCTCGGCGGCAATGCGAGCAGCGAGGTGCGGGTATGGGTCAGCGGCGCTTCCGCAACCGGCACGAACCGATTTGCCCGTGAGACCGGAATCATGGGCGAGATGTTCGTGGAGAACCAATTCCGCAACCCGGACGGAAACCCGTATTATTGGGATCTGGTCGTACTGGAGACCGTCAAGGCGGAGCCCAACATTCAGCTGTTTCTGAATACGGATGTGCACGAGGTTGAAGCAACGGGACCGGAGGGAGACCGGCGCATAACGTCGGTAACCGGCTGGATGATGGGATCGGAGCGCCGAATCCGCTTCGAAAGCTCTCTCTACGCGGACTGTACGGGCGACGGTCTTATCGGCTTTCTGGCCGGCGCGACCTACCGGATCGGGCGCGAAGCGGCGGACGTGTACGGCGAATCGTGGGCGCCGCAAGCGGCCGACGATATCACCCTCGGCAGCACGCTACTGTTTTATACGAAGGATCTCGGGCATCCGGTCAAATACGTTCCGCCGTCATTCGCCATTGATATTACGAAAACGACGATAACGGAGCGGCGCATCATCCGGTCGGGCGATTCGGGCTGCTACTACTGGTGGATCGAATGGGGCGGCGAGGTCGATACAGTGCATGAGAATGAACGCATCCGCGACGAACTGTGGTCGGCGATTTACGGAATCTGGGATTACATTAAGCACTCGGGCAAATTCGATGCCGACAATCTGACGCTGGAGTGGGTAGGCTCGATTCCGGGGAAACGGGAGTATCGCCGCTTTATCGGCGATTACGTGTTGAACCAGAACGACGTTCTCCGCCAGGAGCCTTTCGACGATCGCGTCGCGTTTGGAGGCTGGTCGATCGATCTGCATCCGCCGCAAGGGATGTATGCCGTAGAAAGCGGCTCGAAGCATATGTACGCCGACGGCATCTATCATATTCCGTACCGTTCGCTGTACTCCGTCAACGTGTCCAACATGCTGATGGCCGGGCGCAACATTAGCGCTTCGCACGTCGCCTTCGGTACGACCCGGGTCATGGCGACTTGCGCCATCATGGGAGAAGCGGCGGGCACGGCGGCCGCGTTATGCGCCGAGAAGGGCGTGACGCCGCGCGAGCTGCACGCGGATCATCTGGAGGAGCTACAGCAGACGCTGCTGCGCCAGGATGCGTCGGTTATCGGGCTCGTCAACCGCGATCCGCTCGATCATGCGAGAAGGGCCGCCGCCGCTGCCTCGAGCGAGCGGACCGAACTGTCCATCGATAAAGCGGAAGATACGCTGCCGCTCGAAGCCGACGCCGGGCTGCTGTTCCCGGTTCATCCGGCTATGGAGCGCATCGGGCTGCTGGCGGACGTGTCCGAGGAGACGGTGCTGGAAGTCGAGCTGTGGGATACCGGACGCGCCGAGAACTATGTTCCGCATTCCCGGATCGCTAAAGCGGATATCCGCGTCAAGGCGGGCGCGGAGCAATGGGTCGAGGCGGAGCTGCCCTGGCATCCGTCCGAACCGTGCAATGCGTTCGTCATCGTCAGAGCGAACGATGCTGTGACTTTGCGACTGTCGAATCAGCCGGTGACGGGCGTGTTATCGTTTGTCCGCGGGAAACAGCCTGTCGTCGATCCGAGACTCGAAGAGCGTCAGCCGGCTCAGCCGGTTGTCGAATGGAGCATGCGCAAGCTGGCGCGCAATCCGATTTGTTTCCGCCTGTCCGGCGTTACGGCCGCTTATGCGGCGGGGCGCGCGATCGACGGTTGTGCCCGCCCGTACGGCGGACCGCATATGTGGGTATCGCAGCCGATGACGGAAGGGCGCGAGGAATGGCTGGAGCTAAGCTGGCCGGACCCGGTATCGGTATCCGAGGTGCAGCTGATCTGGAACGACGATGTGAACGAATATTTGATCAATCTGCATTATATCCGCACGCCGTTTGAGGTGATGCCTGAGCTTGCTGCCGATTACCGGGTGGAGGCCCAGGTGGACGGAGAGTGGACGGTGCTTCACCGGGAGACGGATAACCGCAAGCGCAAAAAGACGCACCGGTTCCAGGCCGTAACGACCGGCAAGCTGCGCGTCGTGGTCGAGCGGACCAACGGATGCCCGCGGGCGGAGCTGATCGAGATTCGGGCTTACAGCTGATGCGGCAACGACCCAGCCCCCCATGCCGATCGGGCTGTATGACGCTTCCGGAACTCCAAGCGACTAATCGGTTCGAATCATGAAGCTAAGAGGAAAAGACGCTTCCGCCACCACGTACTTGTGGATCGGAAGCGTCTTTTACCTGTGGGAACGAGCTAGACAACAAGCATGTGGAATGCGGAGAGTACAAGCCCGATTCCGAAGCCGCAGATCGCCCCGTTGACGCGAATCCACTGGAGATCGTGGCCGATTTTGTCTTCGAGCATCGCAATCAGCGTGTCGTTGTCGTACTTGTTAATATTTTCCTCGATCAGAGCGCCGATCTTGTTATGATTGCTCTCGATCCAGCCGGCCAGCTTGTCCTGGATGAACGTCTCGATCCGCTCCACCTGCTCGGGCGATTGCCGGACCCGCTCGATCGCCTGATCGAGGATCGGTACGACGACCTCCGATGCGTAGGCTTCGGTGTGGATGAAGGCAAGCAGCCGCTCGCGCGCCTGCTCGAGAAATCCGGAAAGCGTAGCGGCCAGATCGAAGCGGGACAGCAGGTCGGCCTTCCACTGCTCCAGCGCTTCCTTCGTCTCCGGCTTCGCCACGAACGTATCGAGCTTCAACCGAAGCGTCTCGCTGATCGCAATCCGGGTGGCGTTCCGCTCGTCGCGAAGTTCCCAGATTTGCGTTTGCAGCATTTGCCGGATCGTCTCGCCGAGCCGTTCCTCGCTCATAAAGCCGGCGAACGCGTTCAGCGCGAACGACATGAGTCCGTTGGCCGGTATGCGCCCGATCGCATCGGAAGCCATCGCCCCCATTTGCCGCACCGTCGATTCCCGATTGACGAATTCTTCAGCAAAGTCGAGCACGAAGTCGAGCGATTTGCCGTCCCAATCGTTTGCATAGGCGTAATCGAGCAGCCTCGAGGCGATACTCGCCGTATCGATCGACTGAAGCTTGCTGCCGATCTCGCGCTCCAGCACCGGTACAACTCGCTCAAGCGGGAACGAGCGGACGGCATAATCGCTCACCGACACGATGGCCGAAGCCGCTTCTTTCTGATGAATCGTCGCTGCCGCGCCGTCCAGCAGTCTGGACGTGACGGACAACTGCTTGAGCTTGGCGCGAATGCTCGTCTTGCTGAGCAGATCGTTCTCGACGGTTGATACGAGCGCTTTCGTCACCCGCTTGCGGTTGTTCGGCAGGATGGCCGTATGCGGAATCGGGATTCCGAGCGGATGCCGGAACAAGGCGGTTACGGCAAACCAGTCGGCCAGCCCTCCGACCAGTCCGGCCTCAAACCCGCCGCGGAGAAAACGGACCCAGCCGATGGACGAGAACGGCACCGTTATCAGAAAGCCGATCGCCATAACGAGCAGCGAAATGGCGGCGATATGTCTCGTGTTCGTTTTCATCGTAATTACTCCTCTATTCCCTCATTCGATCTCCTCTTCATTGTACTCCAAAATGCGGAAATCGAAAAACGTTCGTTTTCATTCGCTCGCAACTGTCAGCAATCCGGAACGGTCATCCAAGCCCGGGGGATCTCGTCTTTTTTACCGGACACCCGCATATAATCTAAGGATTCGTACCACCCGCGGCACAAGGTACGGAACACGCATCGTTTCATATTCAAGGAATCGGGGGAACACGCTGCATATGCTCAAGCGCAGATGGCGGAGCCGGCCGACCAAGCAGTCGAAGCGTAGGGCGTTTTTTATCGCGATGCTGATCTTTAGTTTGTTTTCGCTGCAGTCGTTTATTTATATAGAGAAAAACTTGCGTCCGCCGATTATGCACGTAGCCAAGCTCCGGATCAAGCAGGTCGTAACCCAATCGGTAAACGCCGCTCTGACGGAACGGATCTCGCAAGGAAAAAGCCTGGACAAAATCATCGACTGGCAGATGGATAAAAACGGGAAAATCAACGGATTCATGCTGAATTACGTGGAGCATATGAAAATTACTTCGGAGACGGTCAACACGGTGCAGACGTTATTGATGGAGCTCGGCAGCATCCCGGAGCACGTGCCGGTCGGCCAGGCGTTCAACAGCGCGATTATTGCCTCGTTCGGACCCAAAGTGCCGGTGAAGTTTACCCCGATCGGCGCCGTAAAGGTGGACCTGAGCACACGTCAGCAAACGGCGGGCATCAATATGGTTCTGGTCGAAGTTTATATGAAAATAACCGCAGAGGTTTCGATCGTCATTCCGTTCGATTCGCAGCCGGAGATCGTCGAGACGGAAATTCCGATTTCGTATGTGATGGTCGTAGGCGACGTACCGATGTATTATTACGACGGCAAAGGCAACCCGAGCGGCAAAACGCCGGCGGCTCCGCCAACGATAGCGATTCCGCCGATGAAGGCGGGGGAAGAACCCAAAAAGGAATAAGGCGGGCTCGTCGCCGGAGCAGGAAAGAACCTCCAGCCCACGGGTACGTAATCTGAAACTGATCGTGTTGTCTTGACGAGAGGACTTGGTTTCCAGGCCCTTGTCAATTCGCCGCGTCAGATCGATGTCGTACCGGATGTGAAATTGGAGGTTCTTATTTGTGAAGCCGGCGAAAGGAAAACACGGAACGGCCGGATCGGCTACCCGTTCGTTTTCTGCTTGCCGCGCAGCCGTTCTTCGCGCTCCCATTTTTTCAAATACGGGAACGGGTCGAACGACCATTCGCGCTGTCCGTTGTCGCGGTACAGACCGTAATGCAGGTGAGGAGGGAACTTCCCCTGCGTCCCCGGTTTTCCGTATCCGGAGCTGCCCACCCAGCCGAGAATTTGACCCGGCTTGACGATGTCGCCCTGCTTGATATTTTTCTCATACCCCGACAGATGGGCGTAATAATGGTAGACGTTATTCAAATCGCGGAGTCCGACACGCCAGCCCCCGTATGGATTCCAGCCCTTGATCTCGACGATGCCGTAGCAGGTGCTCCGAACCGGGACGCCATGACTTGCGAAAATATCGCTGCCCTCATGAATCCGGTGGCCTCCCCAGCCGCGGCTTGCCCCCCACGTGCCCCGATAGGCGTAATTGGAGCTTAGCGGCAGAGGGAAAGCGTGCTCGTGCAAATCGAGCCTCCCGAACGTGGCGTATATGCTTGCAAACTGCTGAATGCGTTCCACGCTGCGGGTATTCCGGTAGTATTCCCAGAGCGCCCTTTTGATCTCGTCCTCGGACGTGCCGTAAGTAAGTAAATAAGACGTCATGGTAGATAACAGATCGAGGTCGTTCAGCCGATCGGCTAGGCCGTCGCCGGAGCCGTCCTTCCCCTTGCCCCCGAATAAGGCGATCGAATACGGATTCGTATCCTCCTGTTCCGGATTGGCAATTCCCGACCACTCCGTCTGCGTATAATAAATGCCGATCAGCCCCGAGCGGAGCGGTCTCTTCTTCGGATTGGCGATACTGAGCGTCCTTTCGTATTGATCGATGGCCGCCAAGTAGTTCCAGGGGATGCCCGTTACTTGATCGAACTCCTCGAACAATTGCTTGCGTTCTCCAAACAGCGCTCGGGGATCGGGACTGGCTTTTTTGTCCGCCTGTGGTTCCGCCGACGCCGAAGACGGTGCCGGCAAAGCGAGGGACAGGAACAGCATCCAGCCGAGCAGGATTGCCGTTATACGTTGAAACCGGCCTGCACGTTTCAAGTTCGCTATTCTCCTTTCATTGCGGGTTTCGACTGTTCTTTCCGTTAGGATGCGCACTCCTGCATGTCGCTATTCGGTTTCGTGCGATCGGCGGCTGGCCGGGTTCATTTACAGAAGAGGCGCCGGTTTGGTACGATGAAGATAAACGCCAATGGCGAAAGAGAGGGTGCCGCTTTGTTCCACCACCACAATGAGCATGTCGACGACCAGATGGTGCTCGTGCAAGCCAATATCGACGATATGAACCCGGAATACAGTTCGTATGTGACGGAACGGCTGTTCGAGGCGGGGGCCAACGACGTATACTGGGTCCCGATTATTATGAAAAAAGGGCGTCCCGGACTTATGCTGAATGTGCTGGCTGCCGCGGAACGTCTGGAGCAGATGGAGGACGTAATCTTTACGGAGACGACGACGCTCGGACTGCGGTATTTGCAGGCGAACGTGCACCGTCTGGGACGCGAGTTCGTGCAGGCGGATACGCAGTGGGGAGCGGTTTCGGTGAAGCTGGGTTACTATAAAGGCAAGCTGGTCCAAGCGGCGCCGGAGTTCAAGGAATGCGAAGCGATCGCCAAGCGGCACGGGGTGCCGCTGAAGCTGGTTTATGAGGAAGTGCGCCGGACATGTGCCGGGCTGAAGCCTCCGGCTGCGGATACCTGACACGGCCAGGGAAAGCACTGCAACGTGCAGAGGGGAGAAAACGATAAGCCTCCGAATTCGCCTAAAGCGGATCGGAGGCTTGTATGAGTCGGAAACAAACTTCGCTGTTAATGTTTGTGCGAGTGGGATTCGCCCTTGTGCTCATGCTCATCATCGTGATCGTGCTCGTGACGATGCCCTTTTCCATGCCGATGGCCATGGTCATGATGATGGTCATGATCATGATGATGGTGATGGTGATCGTGATCGTGATCGTTGTGATGCTCGTGTTTATGCTCATGATCGTGATGGTGCCCGTGGTCGTGGTCATGATGATGATGATGATGCTCATGGGCGTGCGTATGCTCGGCCGGAATATGCGCATGGCTTGCTTTCCATTCCCCGATATACTTGTCCATCGTACCGACGACGACCCGCAGCACGTTCGGCCGGTTCGGCAAATCGCGGGTTCCGGCTCCGTACCCGATGGACTCGACGATCATCGAAGGCAACCCTTTGGAGAAGTCGTTTACGACGCCCGACACGATCCCGGCCCCCGTCGGCGTAGTCATCTCCATCGCATAGTCGGTCGGGGCGATCGGCAAGCCGCGCATCATCTCGAGCGTAGCCGGTGCCGGAACCGGGTATAAGCCGTGATCGCACTGGACCGTTCCCGAGCCCAGCGGAACGGCGGAGCAATAGATGTATTCCGCTTGCAGCGAGTCGAGAGCCAGCGCAACGCCGATTACGTCTACGATCGAATCGATCGCGCCGACTTCGTGGAAATGGACGTTCTCGATCGGAATGCCGTGTATTTTGCCTTCCGCGATGCCGATTTGCTTAAATATGGCAAGGCTGAGCGCGGTGACGCGCTCGTTGAAGCCTGCGGCCTGGATCAGACGGACGATGTCGGAGTAGTGGCGGTGATCCGTCGGTTTATGGTCCGGGTCGAGCGTTACGTCCATTTTGAGCGCCGATATGCCTTTTTTGTTCACTCTGCGCCATTCCAGCGCGAACGGCTCGATGCGGATTTTTTGCAGCTCGCTTTCTACGTAAGCCTGATCGGCTCCCGCGTCGACCAGGGCGGCCAGCGCCATGTCGCCGCTAATGCCGGAGAAGCAATCGAAATATACGACTCTCACTGAACATTCACGACCTTTTCGACATATTTTTGTTGATCAGTCCTGCGCTGTAGCCGGCTCCGAAGCCGTTATCGATATTCACGACCGTAACGCCGGTCGCACACGAATTCAGCATCGTCAGCAGGGCGGAGACGCCTTGAAAGTTCGCCCCGTAGCCGACGCTGGTCGGTACGGCGATAACGGGGCTGGATACGAGTCCTCCGACGACGCTTGCCAGAGCGCCCTCCATTCCGGCCACCACAACGATCGCATTGGCGCCGCGGATGACCGGCAGACGGCGGAACAGCCTATGTATGCCGGCAACGCCGACGTCATATACTTTCTCCACATGGCTGCCCATACATTCGATCGTAATCGCGGCTTCTTCCGCCACGGGCAGATCGGCCGTACCTGCGCATACGACGGCGACGTAGCCGTCGTGCACTTTCAGTATCGGCTTCTTGAACCAGGTGAGCGCCCGCGCCGAAGCATGATACGTCGCTCCCTGCACGGCGGCGAGCACAGCTTCGGCCTTGATCGGATCGACGCGCGTGGCGAGCACCCGGTCAGAATGCTCCGTCAGCCGTTGGAAGATGACGGCGATCTGCTCCGCCGTCTTGCTCTCGCCGTAGATGACTTCGGGAAACCCGGTCCTCTTCTCGCGCTCCAGATCAAGCTGGGCGAAGCCGAGATCGTCTATTTTGGCGGAAGCCTCCGCCTGCGTTAGCTCCTCGATCTGACGCTTCGCTTCCTCCAGCTCGAGGTCTCCCGCTTTCAGTAACTTGAGAACGTGCTCCACCTGCATCATTGAACCGCTTCTTTCTTCACCGGTTCGGCTGAAACGGCCGGCTCCGCGTTCGTTTTCAGTACGGCGTTCATGCTGCCCGTCCGGTATCCCGCAAGATCTAGCGCGACGTAAGTAAAGCCTAGCGACGTAAATTTCTCGTGAATGCTGTCCTTCAGCTCGATCACCTTCTGCAGTTCGTCCGGCATCACTTCGATGCGGGCGATCTTATCGTGGTGACGCACTCGCACTTGCCAGAAACCGAGAGCGTACAAAAAGTCCTCAGCTTCGTCCAATTGATCGATTTTATATTTCTCAATCTTCGTTCCGTAAGGGATGCGCGAGGACAAGCAGGCGAACGACGGCTTGTTCCAGGTACGCAAACCGAGCTCTTTGGAGAGCTCGCGGATTTCGCTTTTCAGAAACCCGGCTTCCTGCAGCGGGCTGCGCACGCCTTGCTCCGTTTTGGCTTGAAGGCCGGGACGGTAATCGCCGAGATCGTCGACGTTGGAACCGTCTACAATGAACGGATAGCCGAGTTCCTTCGCGATCGTCTGCAGATGGGAATACAGCCCGGTCTTGCAATGGTAGCAGCGGTCGGGGTTGTTGGCCACGAACGACGCATTCTCATATTCTTTCACTTCCGTCTTGTGCAATCTGACTCCGAGCTCCTCGGCCAAATGCATAGCCGCGTTGAACTCCCGGGTCGGGAACGTCTCCGATGCCGCCGTAACGGCCAGCACCTGATCGCCCAGCTCCTGATGCGCCCGCTTCAGGACGAATGTGCTGTCCACGCCGCCTGAAAAAGCGATTAGAACGCGTCCCATATCTCGAAGGATGGCGCCAAGCTTCTCATCCTTTTGTTTAAGTAGTAATCCGGTATCCATCCGGTTTCCCTCCCCCAAGGCACCGCTGCTCTTGCGTTCGGCACCGCTGCCTGATCTTTCTATTATAAAGTGTATCACAACCGGGGTATTCCCGAAACCTGTCGCCGGAAAAAGGAAGAGGTGTCCTCTGTCCTGGGGAGGCTCGGGTCGCATCATCGAACAAATCGACACCTTTTCCAACAAGTTTGCTCCTGAATTTCCATTCTCTGTCCGATACAATGGGAACGTAAGCGATAGTCCGGCGTGGATTGTTGCCGCTTTCGTGGTATAATACTTGCAGAGTCCGCCCGTCCATGGGCGAATTTTTGCAAGCGGTCCGGCTCGGGAGGCGATTTTCCCGAAAGGATCTTAACCAAACGGAAAGCAGGAATCCATATGTCGACCAAACCACCCGTGCTTCGCAAACCGGAATGGCTCAAAATCAAGCTGCCTACCGGGGACGATTACGATAATGTCAAAGAACTCAAAGATATGATGCGCTCCAAGACGCTTCATACCGTATGCGAAGAAGCCAAATGTCCGAACCTCCACGAATGCTGGGCGAACCGTACGGCTACCTTTATGATTCTGGGCGATATTTGCACCCGGGCTTGCCGGTTCTGTGCCGTTAACTCGGGCTTGCCGACAGAGCTTGATCTCCAGGAGCCGGAACGCGTAGCGGAAGCGGCCGAGCAGATGGGACTGCGCCACTGCGTCGTCACGTCGGTAGCTAGGGACGATCTGGCGGACGGAGGAGCCTCCATCTTCGCGGAGACGATTCGCGCCATTCGCAGACGTTTGCCGTTTTGCTCGGTTGAAGTGCTGATTCCGGACTTTCTCGGCAATGAAGATTCGCTGCGAGTCGTATTGGATGCGAAGCCCGACATCCTGAACCACAACATGGAGACGGTGGAGCGCTTGTCCGACCGCGTCCGGTCGAAGGCCAAATATCCGCGTTCCCTGGAGCTGCTGGCCCGCTCCAAGAAGATGTATCCGTCCATTCCGACCAAGTCCAGCATCATGCTTGGCGTCGGGGAGACTTGGGACGAGATTTTGCGGACGATGGACGATTTGCGCGCCGTCGATTGCGATATTATGACGATTGGCCAATATTTGCAGCCGACCAAAAAGCATCTGAGGGTTATGGAATATTACACGCCGGAGCAGTTTGCCGCGCTGAAGGAAGAAGGCATGAAGCGGGGCTTCCGCCATGTGGAATCCGGTCCGCTCGTGCGCAGCTCCTACCATGCTCACTCCCAGGTCCAATCTGCGAATGCGGCCGCTTCGGCGAATGCGCAATCTTAACCTAACCCGTGAAACCGGCGCAAGGAGGCGTATCCATTGATTCATATCGGCGGCAAAACATATGAGCTTGTGCAGGAGAACCGGAACGGATACAACTTCGAAGCGTTCCGCGACCGCTACAGCGAAGTGCTCGAGCGCTACGATTATATCGTCGGCGATTGGGGATACAACCAGCTGCGGCTGAAAGGCTTTTTCAAGGAATCGAACAAAAACGGCAACAAAGATACGTGCGTCTCCAGCATGCACGATTATTTAAACGAATACTGCAACTTCGGCTGCGCCTACTTCATCCTGCGCAAAATGCCGGGCAAATCGGCTCCCGGGGAGTCTCAACCGGTAGCGCCCGAACTGCAGGAGGCTGCCCTCCCGGGGGGAGCCTCCCAGGCACAGCAGCCGAATCCGCAGCACGAAGCGAATCACTCCCGGCACAACCCGCCGCGCCAGGAACGTCATGAGCGCCAGGAGCGTCACGGACAAGCAGAACGTCACGAACGCCACGGGAACCAGGAGCGGCCGGAACGGCCGGAGCGCAGAGAACGTCAGGATCAGCGTCACGGACATCAGGAGCGCGCAGCCCGCGCGGAGCGTAACGGGCAGCCGGAACGTCACGAGCGGCAGGAGCGGCACAACCGGGAGCGCCAGGAGCGTTCCCAGCCGAAGCAGTAACGAGCGAACGATTGTCGGGGGGCGAGTAGCTTGTCGGACACAAAAAGACGGGTTTTTACTTGGCTGTTGTTGGGAGCGCTTGCGGCGGTTCAGACCGGCTGCACGTATGTCAATGCGAAGCCGCAGGAGAAGCCCGAATTGCTCAAGCCGGTCAAACGGCAGGAAGATCTTTACGAGACCAAAAACGGCTCCATCGTGAAGCAGGTGCGGGGGACGGGCGTGTTCGTTCCGGCGGATACGAAGTTCCACCAGTATCCCGTAGGCGGCAGGCTGTCCGCGATCCCGATCAAGCTCGGCGATTCCGTGAAAAAGGGAGACGTCCTGCTCGAACTTGACCCGGGCGATATGAAAATGAAGATCGTCGAACAGATGCTTGTACTGGCAAAGGCGGAAGATCAGCTGGAGCAGGCGAAGCTGGCCCGGGACCCTGAGAAGCTGCGGCTGGCCGGCTTAAACAAAGAGGTTGAGGAGCTGAAGCTCCGAGGGCTGGAAGCGAATCTGGCCCGCACGAAGCTGACCTCCGAGCAAGCGGGCGTCATTACGTTTCTCGACTTCATGAAGCCGGGCGATTCGGTTACAGCTTACAAAAGCGTAGTCGGCATATCTGATCCGAACAACCTGCTGTTTATGTACTCGGTCCAGTCTGCGGGCGACTTATCCTCGATCGAAAACGGCATGGAGGCGGAGGTCGACTACGGCGGCACGATCTACAAGGGCAAAGTGATCCAGACGCCGAGAAGCGCCCCGTATACCGACAATGTGACGCAATCCCAGAAAAACTCGCGCTCGATCCTGATCGGATTCGACAATCCGCCTCCCGCGAGCTTCGGCACGCAAGCGGAGATGTCGATCGTGACGGATCGCAAAGATAATGTCATCGTAATCCCGCGGGTTGGTCTTCGCTCCTATCAGGGACGATACTTCGTCCACGTCAAGGATGGGGATACCCGCAAAGAGGTCGACGTGGATAGAGGACTGGAGACGGCTACCGAGGCCGAGATCCGCAAGGGGCTCAAACCCGGCCAGCAGGTTATTTTGAACAATTGACAGATCGGCGGCAAGTAAGCTTAAGGACTCAAGTCCTTAAGCTTATTTTTTGTGTTTTCGTGTCCCGGATGCGGAGAACGTAATTCCGTCGGATCATGCTTTTTCATAGAGGTGAATGATCCGAATAGGCATTTCAACCTGCAAACGGTCAATTTGTGATGAAAAAGCGGAATATTTGTCGAAAAAATCACACGAAATTCATAAATATTCCATTACAATAATTGAAAGGGCTTACACCTGTTGCGTCAGTTTCCGCTGCAGTCCGTATTATACGGCCGCTTATTCACCGCACGCAAGAAACGGTAAGCCGTCCATTTTATAAGCCAATTGGGGGTATAGGGATGATCGGCAAGACAATCGCAGCGATCCGGACGATTCGCGGAAAAGCGGGGTGGTATCGTTCGATCGGATTTAAGCTGTTTGCCGCTTTTTTGGCCAGCATCGTACTGACGTGCGCCGCGGCCGGCTGGATCGCGTACCGGATATCGTCCGATGCGCTGACACGCAAGGTGGGCTCCAACATGGAGCAGGTCGTTCAAGATGCCGCGAGCAACTCGGACCGCTGGTTCAAGGTGATGGACGGGACGTTTAATCAACTGGCCATCTACGCGGACAAAAACCAGTTCATGACCAAGGACCGGCGCAATCTCGAGCCTCAAACCGAACCGGAGGCGAAGGAATATAAACAATTGATCGAGCAGATCAAGGCGCTTGACGCGGAGATCGCCGAGAAGTCTTCCCAGGCGGGAAAGCTGACCGAATCCAAGGACCGGATCAAGCTGAATGACGATATCGCCAGAGCTTCCCAGCGCAAAAGCTCCTTGCAGCCAAGGTATAACGAGCTGAACGCTCTGAAAAGCCAGCTCGACAACTCGATTAATGCCTACATATCCGCCTACGCGATGACGAATGCCGACATGGTGTTTTCGATCGGAATCGTCCGTTTTAACGGAGAGAACCAGATGTTCAGCAGCACCGGCAAGACGCGGACGGACGCGCTGTACGATTCCGAGTGGGCTTCGGAAGCGATCAAGGCGAAAGGGAAAAACGTCTACCTGCCTCCTAGGAAAGGCTCGCTGCTGATCGCCGAGGAAGAGACGCGGCTGTTCGCGGTAGCCAAATCGTTCTGGAGTGCAGAGGACCAGAAATGGTCGGATGTGCTGGTCATCGAATACAAGTTGGGCTTTTTTGAAAATTTGCTGAAGCCGATCAATTTTGGCGGACTCGGGGACATTCATCTGGTCCGCAACTCCGGCGAGAATTTGTTCTCCAACCGCGAAGGCGTCGAGTTCGGACAGTCTGCGGCCGTACCGCTCGGGAGCGAAGGAGGTGACGGATCGCACCTCGTCTTCTCGAAACCGCTTGAGAATACGGATTGGACGCTGGTAGGCGCCATTCCGCAAGAAAGATTGCTGGAGGATGCGAAGTCGATTCGCAATGGCATGTTTGCTCTGCTGATCGGTGGGGTGCTGCTGGCGCTGCTGCTTGGCTTATGGGGCTTTCAGACGATCGGACGGCCGCTGCTGCTGGCCGTTACGAAGATGCGCCAGGCGGAGAAGGGCGATCTGAACGTCCGGCTGAACATGCACCGCAGTGACGAGATCGGTTCCGTCAGCGGCAGCTTCGACAGCATGATGGAACGGATCGGCAGCATCGTAGCGCAGACGGGACAATCCGCCGACCGGCTGATGCAGGCGACCGTCCAGATTAACGGACTCGTTCAGCGGTCGCAGGACGCCTCCGGCGAGATTGCGATTGCGATGAACGAGGTTTCATCCGGAGCGGACAGTCTGGCGAAGGATGCGGAGAAGAGCAGTCTGCTCACCGGCGAGATGTCGAACCGGTTGGACGAAGTGATGGCGGTGAACCGCGAGATGAAGGACATCTCGCATCAGGTCGAGCAATCCAGTAAGACCGGCGCGGATGCGATCGAGGAGCTGTCGCGTCATAATAAAGAAGCGGAGCGGGTCGTATCCTCGCTTGTGGACAATATGGGCCGTCTGCAAGCCGGGACGGAATCGATCTCCGTCATTCTGGATATCGTAGGCAATATTTCGAAGCAGATCAACATTTTGTCGCTGAACGCTTCGATCGTCGCCGCTTCGGCCGGTGAGGCGGGCAAAGGGTTCATGGTCGTCGCAGGCGAAATTCGCAGCTTGGCGAACCAGTCGAAGGAATCGATCGCTTCCGTGGCGTCGGTCATTGAGAACATTCAGGCGGAGATGACGGCCACTAGCAAGCTGGTAGCCGAATCGCTTCCGATCTTTCAGCGGCAGAGCGATATATCCCGTTCGTCGCAGGATACGTTCCGCCACGTAGAGACGTCGATGCAGCAGTTTATGGACAGCTTCCAGCGCGTATGGGAATCGCTCCAGTTCTCGATGGAGGCGCAGGCCGAGCTGGCCGGCACGATGATGCAGGTAAGCGCCGTATCCGAAGAGTCGACGGCGGCCACGGAGAACGTCGCTTCGCTCATTCGCGACCAGCACGAGTCGGGAGGAGAGCTGGTACGGACCGGGCAGCAGCTGGAGCAGCTGGCTGACGAGCTGCGCAGTGCGCTCAAAGTATTTCAGGCGAACTGACACCACCGTATAGGCATCTGCATAGGATAGGAGCGAGAAGATGAAACGGAGGGATATGTTTCATGTCGAGCGAACCTGTACAGCAGCCTGTTTTGTACCAAGCGGACCCGAACTTCATCCAGTCTGCCAAGAACGTGTGCGACCGGATCCATGAGATGGGGAGGCACTATATAAACCATCCTGTCCGCGTCCAGACGGCTGCGGGACATGTACATGAGGGTATGATTGTAAATATTGACGATTGCTATTTATATTTGGCGGTACCGGCTCACGGCGGTTATCAGCGCCAATGGTTCAATCCGTGGCAGCAGCAAGCGGCGTACAACAATGTCATACTGCCGCTGGTGCTGTATGAGCTGCTGGTTATTACACTACTTTATACGTAGCCTATAAGGAGCGTGTATGCAGCATTCACAGCCGTCGTTAGTCTGATGATAGGGCGTCCTGCGATTATGCGGGGCGCCTTTTGTCCGGATACATAAACCAGTTGGCTGAAATAAGGGGTTCAAACCGCCTCTATTCGTCTCCGTCACCTCCATATGCCAAAAATAGAGGATGCCAGAGAGCCTGTCGATTCATTGTGTAGAAGTGTTAGCAGACCGTTCCAAGTGAAAAGTTACCTTCTTCTGCTCAAACAGGTTGTCCGGAATCCCTTGATTGAATAAGGATTGTAAGGTAGGGGATTCCAGACAAAACTCGCCAGAAGGTAATCTTTTCCCTTTCCACTTGGTTGTCCACAATGAATCGACAGTCTCGCCAGAGACTCTTATGTTGTGTAGTTCAGGCTTAACTGATAGCTTGTTGCCCGTATTCCCTTCGTCTCTGCGTCGCCGAACCCGATTGGTTCGCAAGAAAGTTGTTTACGGGCCGCATCTGAAGTCCGGTTGTGACCTTACAAACAATCTCATTACGAGTGGCTGGCGCTTAAGGTACCGTTCCCTCCCGCGCACAATCGTATGGGGTTGCACGTCAAAGGCTCGTATGGACGCCTAAGCTCATCAAGGGGGGGCGTGGCATGGTGGAGCGTGGCATGGCGGAGCGTGTCTCGTTATGTTTGAATATTCGTCACAGGAAGGGGAGGGCGTTAGGAGGAAAAGGCTACCTGTTGTCGAATCTTGGAAGTAACCGAGAGGCAAGTTGAAAAGAAATTGCCGATCCTTGATAATTCCGATTAACAATATAGGAATTATGTGATATTATGTGAGTAATGGATGGACACCCCGAACGAGGAGCTGAGAGAAATGGCAGTAGAAACATTTAAAGCGACCGCGCATCTGCAAGAAGGAGTAGTCGTAAAGGTACGCTCGAGAAATTTTGAATTGACGATTGACGAGCCGAAAAGCTTGGGTGGCACGGATACCGGCATGAATCCGGTGGAAGCGGTGCTTGGCGCACTGGGCGCATGCCAATCGATCGTGGCCCGCGTATACGCCAGAAAGTTTGATGTGAAGCTCGACGATTTCTGGGTGGAGCTGGAAGGCGATCTCGATTTGGACGGCTTTTTCAATAAATCCGATGTCCGCAAAGGATATTCGGATATCCGCTACACGTTCCACATCAAGACCGACGCCCCTCGCGAGCGAGTGGAGCAATTCGTTGAATTTTTGGAGAAGACATGCCCGGTTGGAGACACCATTGCCAACCCGGTTAATTTGAAATTAAGCGGCATCGTAATTGAAAATTGAGACGTACATACAGCCGGCCGATTTCCTGAGGGGGCCGGTCGTCCGTTGCAGGTTTCCTCGCATGCGCCTATTTGGCGCATTTTTTTCGAGTTACGGCATGGACTCCTTATGTAAACTTTTGTAAAAAATAAATTCGGCTGCACTTGTCACAAATCGGAATGCTCACTCGTCATGTGGATGAAACTAATATGACGGAGGGATTTGCGATGAATCAACGTATGAACATTCAACAACTGGAACCTAAAGGTTATGAGGCGATGAGCGGGCTGGAGCGTTATATCCGGTCGGGCTCGATTCCGGTGTCGCTGCTCGAACTGATCAAAATCCGCTCTTCGCAAATAAACGGCTGCGCGTTTTGCATCGATATGCACACGAAGGATGCCCGCAAATACGGCGAGACCGAACAGCGGATCTACGCCTTGAACGGTTGGCGGGAAACTCCGTTTTTCACCGCGGAGGAACGTGCGGCGCTAGCTTTGACCGAATCAGTCACATTGCTGGCCGATACCCATGTGCCGGATGACGTGTACGAGGAAGCGGCCCGGCATTTCGAGCCGAATCTGCTGGCGCAGATTATTATGGCGATTGTGACGATTAACGCCTGGAACCGGATCGCGGTCACGACCCGGATGATTCCTGGAACGTACAACCCGTAACGGCAGAGCACACAGCAAGAAGAGACTGGCCCGAAGTCATTTTGCGATTATTGAGCTCATTTAAACTGATTTTCCTCGAGAAAAAGACCTCAGCTTCCACCGTTACAGTGGATGTTGAGGTCCTTTCTATGGGGTTCGGGACGTTCCCGGTCGGTCATGTGAACATGTTGGGGACCGCCCGTTTTCCCCGCTTACGCAGGATTCGTTAAGCTTTTGTTTACTCCACAATATCCCCGATAAACGCTTCCTTCACCCGGTTCCAGAACGGAAAAGGGCGGTACCGCACGAAGCTGACCTTCCGGTCCGCAACCATGCAGCGGATCGAGACCAGGTCGGTTAGTTGCATGTTCAAATGGTCCAGCGAAAACAATATTTTTTGACCCGGTTTCGGATAAATGTCGCAATGATGATGCTTCGGCAAAACGATCGACGAGCCGAGCGAGCGATACACGCGGTTGTTCAGCGAAGCCATCTCGGCAATCTGCACCGCCTCCAGGGACGGATGCAGGATAGCTCCGTTCAAGCTCCGGTTGTAACCAGTACTTCCCGTGGGGGTGGAGATACAGATGCCGTCGCCGCGGAACATCTCGAACCGCTCGTCGTTAATGCGAAGCTCGGCGACAAGCGTTCCTTCTACACCTTTGAGCGTACATTCGTTAAGCGCCAAGTACGTCTCTGTTCCTTGTCCGGTCGTGATCTGGATTTCCACGATCGGGTATTTGACGGTACGGATCGGTTCAGAGGAATCAGCGGCCATATGCTGGATAAGCGTTTCAAATTCTTTAGGCTTCCAATCGGCGTAAAAACCGAGATGCCCGGTATGAATTCCGACGAAGGAGGTTTGATCCAGCCGGTCTGCGTATAAGTGAAACGCGTGCAGCATCGTACCGTCGCCGCCGATGGACACGACGATGTCCGGGCAGTCGGGATCGAGCGTCAGACCGGACGCTGCGGCCAGCTCGTGAAACCGGTCTTTGGTTCGGACGGACGTTTCGTCGCCGCGATTCACTACGTTGTACTTCACTCGTCATCCTCCTCAGAGCTTTGCCGAAGGCAAAGCTGGCATCGTAAGCAACTACAGAGCTTTGCCGAAGGCAAAGCTGGCATCGTAAGCAACTACAGAGCTTTGCCGAAGGCAAAGCTGGCATCGTAAGCAACTACAGAGCTTTGCCGAAGGCAAAGCCGGCACGTAAGCATGTCTTCTTCATCATAATCAATATCGGCATACAAAACAATGCCGGAAACAGAAGGCGCACAGCGGATCTAATGTCTTCCGCGAATGAGCGGACGAAAACAACGGTAGAGGAGGAACAAAATCCCGATGACACCCATGCACCCTGCAAACAGCAAGCCCGATATGGAATACAGAAAAGGTATAGCCGGGTAAAACCCGTCAGCGGGCGAGAATGCCGGAACGGCCGCTGCAAAGGCGGACCCGGCCGAGGACAGCGGTCTCCACAGGACGAATACGAGCGCGGCCGCCATCAGGCCGTGCAGCAGCCGGGCGATAACAAACGGGCCGTAGCGCAGGTCGGTCCGGCTCAGCAGACTGACGACTTGAGCGTGCACGGACAGTCCGCTCCAGGACAAGATAAAAGCGGCAATTGCCACTTTGCTCATAAGCGTGAGATGAACTCCGGCGCCGGCGGCGGATTTGGCGCCCAGCGTTACTTCGAACAAGCCGTTTACGATCGCCTGGGACAGCTCCGGAGGGAAGGCAACAAGCTGCAGAACGGCATCGATTCCAAGGTACAAGCCGTTCATAATATGCGACTTCGTTAACACTTCCAGAACGACGCAAAAAAATACGACGAGCCCGCCTACGACGAGAATCAGCTTCAGCGACGATTGCAGCGCATCCCGCAGCATCTCGCCGAAGGACCGTCCGTCACGCAGCCGCGCCTGATGCATCGCCTGCATGGCGCGCCATAACAAAAAGCGGCCGGACCCGATCTCAACGGCGGCCGTCTGCGTTTTGCCGCCGTGAAACCGCATCAGCAGGCCGAGTGCGATGCCCGAGCCGTAATGGGCGACCGCAAGGATAACCGCTAGTCCGACGTCGTGAAAAAAACCGACCGATACGGCTCCGATCAGAAAGATCGGATCGGAAGTCGTCGTAAAGGCGACGAGCCTTTCTCCCTCGTCCCGGTTAACAAACCGCTGCTCCCACAGCTGGGCCGTCAATTTAGCCCCGACCGGATAACCCGAAGCGAACCCCATCGCCATAACGAAGCCGCCGATACCCGGGACGCGGAACAGAGGGCGCATCATCGGATCGAGCAGCGCTCCGAAAAAATGCACGAGTCCGAAGCCGAGCATCAGCTCCGCAATAACGAAAAACGGCAGCAGAGCCGGAAACAAAATATCCCACCAGATCGACAACCCGCGAAGCGCGGCAGTTAGCGACGGACCCGGATACAAGGTCATCAGTAACGCTACCGTGCCTAAACAAGCCGCCATCCCCGCCGTCTTCCAGACTCGAGCCGATACCATATCCGCACACATCCCTTGCCATTCGCTGGTTTTAGATAAAAGGCGGCCAGGGACGAGAAGGGAAGAAGCATCCTGTCTTCACCGTCGTCTTACGCCGCGCTTCTACATACTTATGTTTCGAATCTTGAGGACATGCAGGGACAAATCGAGTTGAAAACGGATTCATTTTTTTAGGAAAGGGCTGATATTTCGGACCGGATATGGTAAACTAAAAAAAAATAAAGACGGAGTGATGCGATATGATGAGTGTTGTCACCGGATTAATTGTATGCGCCTTCGTTTTTGTCATCAAGGAGACGCTCATGAGCTCGGCCGAGGAAGACATTGACAATTAACGATCCGGTCTTAAGCCGGTTAAAACGCATGGCGCCGCTTAAAAATAAGTTGGCGCCATTTTGTTTGCTTGGTGTATAATTTAGAGGATAAACATAGGACAGGTGACGCATATGAATCCGCAGAATAGTGGGAGAAAATCCTTATACGAAGCGATTGGCGGAGCGGATACAGTCCGTCGGCTGGTCGAAGCGTTTTATCCGAAAGTACAAGCTCATCCCGATATCGGACCGCTTTTTCCGGAAGACATCACACCGGTCATGGAGAAGCAATATATGTTTTTGACGCAGTTTTTTGGCGGCCCCCAATTGTTTTCCGATGAGTACGGTCATCCGATGATGAGAGCCAGACATATGCACTTCGCCATTACGCCCGAGCGGGCCGACGCATGGCTGGGCTGCATGAAGCAGGCGCTTGCCGAGGTCGGCCTCGAGCCGGAGCTGCAGGAATTCGTTCTCGAACGGCTGAAGGCGCCGGCCTACCATTTCGTCAATTCATAAGCTGTGTAACAATCGTGTCGGTATCGGCCGAGAAAGGATGTCGGTTCAGTGTCGGAACTGGAGCCCCTGTTTTCCATAAATGTAACGTGCATGTGCTGCGAGCAGCCGTTCAATACGTCGAGAGTGCGTCCCAGTTTCAAGAAGGCGACCGTGACCGATAGCGACTTCTGCATTCACTACAAGGCGGTCAATCCGGATTATTATGTCGTCCGCGTATGCCCCTACTGCGGATTTTCTTTTTCGGAAAGTTTCTCGGAGAGTATGACCGCGAAGCACAAAAGCGACTATTACGAGAAGCTCGGACGCAACTGGAACGCGCTGGATCTGACCGGCGAACGCGACTGGAACGAAGCGCTGCAATCCTACAAGCTGGCACTCTTATGCGCGCAGATCAAAGGAGAGAAAGACCGGGTCATCGCCGGCCTGCTTCATCATATTGCGTGGATGTATCGCTATAAGGCGAATAAGGAGCAGGAAAGCCGCTTTTTGCAGTTTGCTCTGGATGCGTATGTGAGGGTGTACGAGGTCGAAGGCACGGATGTCAATAACGCGCGCCTGATGTATCTGATCGGGGAAATCAACCGGAGGCTCGGCAACTATCATAAGGCCGTCTTATGGTTCGGGCGAGTGATCAACGATAAAAGTATTATGGATGCGGCTATGATCCGCGCTTCCCGGGAGCAATGGGTGCAGACGCGGGAAGATATGCTGGCGGCCCAGATGGAGCTGCCGGAGGAAATGAAGCAGGGCAGCAGTTAAGCGGTCGCATTTTTACCGGGTAGCCGTCGGGCGGAATGTCTGAATGTGTACAAAGAAACCTCCTTTGCCGATCTAGTGGCGGGAGGTTTTCCTGTTTCTTGGAAAGTAAATATCTGGACGGCAGCATGCAAAATACCCTGCCGGTTCCGTTCTTTTCCGGACAGGGTTTATCAGTAGCGGACGGTAGCCTCGCGTCCTTCGTATAACGAGTAGCGGTTTTTTCCCTTTTTTTTGGATTCGTACAAAGCTTGGTCGGCTTCGGCGATCAGTTGGTACAGGTCGTCGCCCGCGCGGTCCGCTACGGCGATTCCGATCGAGATGGAGATCGCTTTGCCGGGCTGCACTTCCCGGCCGACGAATGGATACTCGGCTGTCGTGTGACACAGCTTGTGCGCCAAGTAACTGAGCAAGCCTCTGTCGATCGAATCGCACATGACGATGAATTCTTCCCCGCCGTACCGGGCGATGTAATCTTTCTCCCCGATCGCCGCCCTCAGCAGTTGTCCCGCTTCGCGGAGCAGCTTGTCTCCTTGCAAATGTCCGAGTGAGTCGTTGAAATTTTTGAAATTATCGATGTCGATCATCAAAATGCCGAGTCGTCTTTTGCGCAGCGTCCGGTCGGCGATCTCCAGAAAGCTTCGTAAGTTCGGCAAGCCGGTCAACCGGTCCTGGTTCGCTTCGAGCTCGAGCTGCCTTTGGATGAGCCAGCTTTTGTTCTCCTCGTTGTGCATGGCGATCAGTACGATCAGGCAAGCCAGCGTAACTGCGAACATGTACCCGTTCATCCATAAATAATCGGGGCGGAGCCCGGTCAGGACCAAATAACCTCCGACCGCTTTGACGGCAAACAGCAGCACCGCTAATTTGACCGCGACGGATAGCCGGATCCGCTCGAAACCTGCCCGGTACTCCTTCTGGTGCAGGAAGGAGCTGATGAGCGCCGGCAACAGCAGTCCGTGCAGAAGCTCGTACAGCACGTACGGCTCGTTTAAATACAACGTGAAGATCGCCGGGGGAATGACGGAAAGCAGCGCAAGCGGCAAGCCTAACCGCAAGCCTGCCATCATGATCGGAATATACCGGAGATCCTGGATGATCAGATCAGTCGGGATCGGAAGCAGCATCATGAGGATCGAGGAACACCCGGTGAACAGGGGAACGAGAATCATTTCGTTCATGCCGCCCAATACGCGGGTACGCAGCTTCAGCGCGACGTAGCTTAAAGCAATCAAGGTACAGGAGTTCGTTACCGGTATGAGGTATTCGTTCATGCTAATCGCTCCTGATGGGCTGCATACATGTACGGAAAAACGATAACGGCCCGATCGCCTTCAGGCCGGCAATTAGCGCCGCCGGATCGGACGGCTGGCCAGCAAGTAATCGCGATCGGCGTTTACGGCGGTTATCTGCTCCCGGCAGCAGGGAAAGACGATCAGCCGCTTGCGTCCTTCGCGGATCGTCTCCAGATGCTCCGCCTTAAGCGGGAGAAGCACGTTGCGCTCGCCGCAGTACGGGCATTCGATCAAGTAAACGTCCTGCTGAATCGTTTCGTAAGGCAGCGTATTCTCAAATGGAATCATTGGTCTTTATCGGATGTCCCGGACGCAGATTCGTCCGGGCTGCCGGTTTCACTGCGCGACAGCTCCGCGAGCTTTTGGATTAAGATGTGCTGGGGCATATGCATAAGCCTCTCTAGCGGCACGTTCAAAGCTTTCGCAAGCTTAACGGCGGTATCGGGCGATATTTGCAGCGGTCTCAAAGGTCATTCCTCCAGAGGTCTTTTGGCTTTTTTTTGCTGTGCTGTACCCATTATACATCAGATCGGGGCAGTTCTCGACTAGTTTTGCGTTTCATTATTTCAAGGAAGTATGGTTTAATGTTGTCATATCCGATGAAGAAAGGTGAGATCGCGATGGCACAACCGTACAGCTTGGTATGGGACTTGGATGTCTTTTTTCCGGGAGGAAGCGGCTCTCCCGAATTCGCGTCGTTCCTTGAGCGGATGGAGCGGAATGTAGAGGAGTTCCGTACGAAGGTACTTGCCGTATCCGGCCGTGAAGAAGCCCCTGATGCGGACACGCTGGCGGCTCTGGTCGAGCAGTTGCAGCAGGTGACGCTTATGCTCCGCGAAGCCGATTCGTTCGTCAGCTGTCTCGCCGCGGAGAACCAGTCCGACAAAAAAGCGGTGCAGTTGAACGGACGCATCACCTCGATCGGCGCTGCATATACTTCGGTGCTGACTCGGTTCGACGAGCTGCTTCAGCGCGTTCCGGACGAGAGCTGGGCCCGGCTGCTGCAATCGGAAACGTTCGCTGCGATCGCGTTCCCGCTGGACGAACGCCGCCAGAGCGCCAAGGAGAAGCTGCCGCCCGAGCAGGAGTCGCTGATCGCGGACTTGGCCGTGGATGGGTACCATGGATGGGGAGAGGCGTACAACACGGTCGTCAGCCATCTCAAAATCCCGTTCGAGGAAAAGGGAGAGACCGTTTATTTGTCCGCCGGCCAGGCGGCCAATAAGCTAAGCAGCGGCGACCGCGGAGTTCGTACCCGGATGTTCTCGCTGTGGGAGAACGCGTGGGGCGAATCGGCCGATTTCTCGGCGGACGCGCTGAACCGGCTTGCCGGCTTCCGCATCCAGACTTACAAGCACCGGGGATGGGAATCGATTCTGAAAGAACCGCTGGATATTAACCGGATGTCCGCGAAGACGCTTCAGGTCATGTGGGACGTGATCGACCGGAACAAATCCGTGTTCGTCGGCTATTTGAACCGCAAGGCAAAGCTGCTCGGCCTGGAAACGTTGTCCTGGCACGATGTAGACGCACCTGTCGGAGAAGCGGCCAATGAGATTACGTTCGAACAGGCGGCGAATCTGATCATCGAGCAGTTCCGTAAATTCAGCCCGAAGATGGCCGATTTTGCCGTGCAGGCGTTCGAGGAACGGTGGATTGAAGCGGAGGACCGGCCGGGGAAACGTCCGGGCGGATTTTGTACCGCATTTCCGATCAAGGGCCAGACCCGAATCTTCATGACGTATGCGAACAACGCTTCCAACATGTCGACGCTCGCTCACGAGCTCGGACACGCGTACCATCAGCACGTGATGAACGACATGCCGGCGCTTGCCCAGGAGTATGCGATGAACGTAGCGGAGACGGCATCCACATTTGCCGAAATGATCGTATCCGACGCCGCTGTCAAGCAGGCTTCGAGTGACGAGGAGCGGCTCGCTTTGCTGGAAGATAAGATTCAGCGCTCGGTGGCGTTTTTTATGAATATCCACGCCCGCTTTTTATTCGAGACGGAGTTTTATGAGGAACGTCAAAAAGGGCTGGTCAGCGTCGAGAAGTTGAACGAGATGATGGAAAGCGCGCAGCGCCGCGCCTACAAGGATGCGTTAGGGGAATACCACCCGCACTTCTGGGCGTCGAAGCTTCACTTCTACATAACGAGCGTCCCGTTCTACAATTTCCCCTATACGTTCGGCTACTTGTTCAGCTCCGGACTGTATGCAGCCGCTCAGCGCGAGGGTGCAGCGTTCGAGGACAAATACATCGCGCTGCTTCGCGATACTGGCAGCATGACTGTGGAGGAGCTTGCCTCCAAACATCTGGGCGTCGATCTGACGCAGCCGGACTTCTGGCAAAGCGCGGTTGATTTGGCGGTCGCTGATGTAGAACAGTTCCTGCGCATGACGGAGTAGCTCTTTGTCGTACGGAGCTCAGGATGAGGCGGAGCGGTACGAAGTAGATTCGAGCGGAAGAGAGTAGAGCAAGGCGGGGCAAGCCAGGGCAAGACAGAACAAGGCAGGCAAGACAGGGCAGGGCAAGGCAAGGCAGGCAAGACAGGCAAGCCAGGGCAAGACAGGCAAGCCAGGGCAAGCCAGGGCAAGCCAGGTAAGCCAGGGCAAGCCAGGCAAGCCAGGGCAAGACAGAACAAGGCAGGCAAGCCAGGGCAAGGCAGGCAAGACAGGCAAGCCAGGAGAAGGCAGTCAAGGCAGGGGTAAGACAAGCAGCAGTCGGACATAACCAGCAGGGCGGAGCCGTGGGAACGCAGACGGACCGCCCTGTGTTTTTAGATTGCGAAACTTGAATAGCGTTTTTGATCACAGATTGGGCATACTCAACGGTCGCCATCGAGTAGCGGAAGTGTGACTTCCGTTATTTCCACAAAGTACGTCATTCTCATGCTATAGCGGAAGGATCGTTTCCGTTATTTCGGTTTTCTGGGGTGAAATAGACGGTTTTGCTGAAAATAACGGAACTAAATGTTCCGCTATGCGCCGTTTTCCTGCATCGTCCTTCAGATAACGGAAATAAAACTTCCGGTAAGTAGAAGCTTTATAAGTGGCAGAAGTCTCCCGCGCTCGGTTCTAAGTGGGGTTCGAAAATTTGCAAGATTTGGAGACAGCCCCTTCTTTCCGGCCTGACATTTAAATTTTGAATATTTGAATCGTGCGCTGGAGCTGTCCGGCCGTCTGCATCAGTCGTTCGGATTGGGTGACCAGCGCGTCGACGACCGAGATCTGGTCGTTCATCGAGGCGGATACTTGTTCCGTGCCTGCTGCGGATTGCTCGGTGATTGCAGCGATGTTCTCCATCGTAGCCGACACGAGGCTGGCGCTTTCGAGCATCCGGTCGCTTTCCCGGGCGAACTGGGCGATCGTCTCCGCTATGTATTCAATGCTGACTACGATTTGCGCAAATATGGCTTCCGTCTCGTGGATCAAGGTCGTCTGCATCTGCACGATCTCCTGGTTGTCGGCCATCTGGCGGAGAGCGAGCTCGATGCCGTCGTCGATGCTGCGGACGAGTCCGAACACCTCCTTCGTCGAGGAGGTCGCTTCCTCCGCGAGCTGGCGCACCTCCTGGGCAACGACGGCAAAACCTTTGCCGTGCTCGCCGGCTCTGGCCGCTTCGATCGAAGCGTTCAGCGAGAGAAGGTTCGTCTGTTCGGCGATTTCCGAGATCGTTTTGGTAATCCGGGAGATGCCTTTCGCCTGCTCGGCGAGACGGTCCATCGTCTCGGATACGGTTGCCGTCGCCTCGACGTTGCGCTTCATCCCTTCGCCCTGGCTGACGACTGCCCGCTGGCCTTGCTCCACTAGACGAATCATCGCTTCGGACTTGTCGTTCATTTCTTTGGTAGAGCCGGTGTAAACGGTTACTTTAACTTCGATATCTTTGATTGCGGAAGAGATGTACGTAATCTCCTCGGAAATTTTGCTGGAGCCGGACGCAAGTTCGTTGGCCGATTGCGTGACCTGGGTCATAACATCCTTCAGTTGCCTGTTCTTATCGCTTCCTTCGCGGCTCGTATCGACTACAGAACGGGTGATGGTCGTCGTTTCGTTGAGGATGCCCCGCAGCTTGTCGATCATCTGGTTGAAGGTTTTGCCGAGCTCGCCGAGCGCGTCGTTGGAATCGACTTGAACTTTCATGGAAAAGTCGCCCTTGGCGATGTTGAGGGCTACCCGGGAGATGCTTTCGATCGGTCCTGTAAGCGCTCTCTCCAGAAAGCTGATGAAAGGAATGCTGGCGCCGATCAGTACGAGCAGGATCAGCAGCGAACTGACCAGCGAAACGTCCGACATCGAGGCGAACACGAGTGTCAGAAGCGAGAAAACCGCGACGATCGTATAGCAGCCGAGCTGCAGCTTCCTTTTGAATGATAAATTGTGGAAAACGTTCACGATGATTCGACCCCATTTCCCATATATTAGTACGGATGACTCTGATTATAGCATGACGGGTGTTTATCGGTCTATTGTCTTATTTCGAATGGGTAAAAGTACTCTACCCGGCGGAGCGGAGCGTACTATAATAATCATAAGGACCCCCGAATTTTAGCGAAATGCTGCGAAAGTTATACGTACCACGCGGGGAAATGAGGGAGACGCGAATGCCGCTCGACAACTGCAAAAGCTGCGGGAAGCTGTATATCCGACAACAACGGACCTATTGCGAGGCTTGCCAGCTTCAACATAACGAATACTATTTTACGATGCGCGACTATTTGAAATCGAATCCGCGAAGCACCGTCCTGGAAGTGCACGAGAAGACCGGAATCCCGATCTCCAAAGTGCTGGAGATGCACAAGGAAGCCTACACCCCGTTCGGCCGCTGAGTCCGGAACGCCATATATACACAGGAAGACCCGTCCTTTGCTGGAGCGGGTTTTTTGCGCGTTTCATCCGAGTATCCCGGTTCTTCGCCGCATCTTTGTGGTGGCGAAGCTACCGCGATTGCTTCTTTCGGAAAGGAGAGAGGATGGGCAATGATCGCGCCGGTAGGTACCTTTATGGGTAAGAGTGATTTGTACCCCTTATTTGTTTGAAAATCCGATCTGATGCTTGCAGCTTCTAATATCCTCAAGCCACGATATTCCACCGAACCGGCAGGAATAAGAGGTACAGACCGCTCTTCATCTCCAGCTTCAAGACGGAAGTGCTCTAATAAGGGGCCCAAACCGCTCTTAACTTCAAACGGGCAGGAGAGAGACGGAAGGGAGGAGCGAAGAAAGGCATGAAGAGAGGCATGAAGAGAGGCACGAAAAGAGGACTGACCTGACCCGGGAAGGTCAACGATCGGATCGCTATGTCTTCCACTAACCCATTTCTTACTGCAAGTTCCGATCGTTTGTTATAAGATTTTGTTACAAATTTCGCATCGTTAGGACCAATATACTAAATATCGTGGTTTATTTTGTAAATTGTTGTTGAAAAAGGAGAAGAAGGTGATTATAATGAGACGTAAGACCCACATAAATTACACCAAATGTCATATTATTGAAAGAAAGGAGGGAATTTATGATTTCGAATCAGCTGTCACTGTCCCGGCAGCTGGACATGGTGTTTAAAGAACTGCAGCCAGAGCTTTCCCAACTATGCTCCGGGACCATTTTCGTACAAATTCGCAATAACATTATCGGAAAATTTGGGATTCGTCATCTGCCTTTCGAAGGAGCGGACGGAAAGGTTGAACCGCAATCGTCCGGTCTGTCCGATATTCAGCAGCGTTCGCTGCAGAAAATGTCGATGGAGGCACTGAAGTACAAAACAAGCTGGACGCACGGTGAGATCAATTTCGACTTCACCGTCCGCCAGAACAAGCTTTGCGCAAGCGTACAATTCGAATCGAACTACAATATGTCGAATTTGCTGTACCGCCAGACGAACTAATTTCCGTTATTCCGATTAATCATATCTCAGAGTAAGAGTAAGCTGTGGAACTGTTCCAAAAGGGCGTCGGCGTGTTAGCCGGTCCCGCAGTTATGTGCAAAAGACGCTTCCCGAACCACTGTAGAGGTGGAGACGGAAGCGTCTTTTTGTGGTACATTTCTGGCCGCGCCGGGTGGAACACCAAAAAAATATGGGGCAGCCCCTTTTGGCGTCGTACCGCCCGATCCGCCAAGCAGCCCAACACGCTGTCGGCAAGACACCCGTGTTAACCCCGCCGTGAGAAAGTTGTCCGTGGCCTCTCCCCAATCCGCAGTAATACCGATTTAACCGCAGCCAGTCTTTACCGCGGCCCGGTAACCTCTTCGCGAATGCGGCGGCACAGCTCGTCCTCGCCGATCAGCCCGGACCAATACTTTTTGAGCAGCTGGCGCAGGGCGGTAAAGGCGGTGTAAGACAAATTCAGTCCGCTGTGGAGCCGGTACGATGCCATAATCTCGCGGAACAGAAAATATCGCGAGGGCCGATTCATCCCTTCGCCGGATTGCAGCGGAGCTTCGGCCGCCTCTTTCCTCACGGGCAAGCTGAGCGTCCCGGCCCGGATGAGGCGCTGGGCCCGCGGCGAGGCGAAATAATCGGCGAGCTGTCGAGCCGCTTCGACATGTCTGGAATGCTTGGATACGGCAACGCCGATGACGTTGACGAGCGAGCGCTGCTCGTACGAGTAGGGCAGCGGCGAGATATCGTAGTCGAGATTCGTATTTTTGAACTCGTTAATCGTCATATAGTTCGTCATGATCATCGATACTTTTCCTTGCTGAAACAGCTCATTGACGTCGTCGCTGTTCTCGGACAGATAACTCGGGAAAATCGAGCGGTCGGAGATGATCGTTTTGCACAAACGAATGCATTCCAGCATCGCCGTTCCTTCCAGGTCGTCCGAAGCTTCGCCGTTTTCCCCTTGCCCGAACTTCATGCCGCTTTGCAGCAAAAAGGCCGGCCATCGGTTGTCCGACAGCAAATAAAAGTACAGCCCGTGGCGAACTCCGGGCACGGTCAGCTCCGCCGCGCGCCGGATCGCTTCCGCCCACGTCCAGCCGCCGTCCGGTTCGGAAACTTGCGATTCCCGGAAATGAGCCCGGTTGTAAGCAAGGATGATCGGCGAAAAAATGATGGGACGCACGTAAAGTTCTCCGTTATAAGTGAACGCTTCCTGCGCAAACGGATACAACAACTCGTCGGCGGGCAGCTGTTCCAGCAGTTGCTCCTGGAGCCAGTTCCGGTCGATCATATTTTGAAAATCGAGATTATTGATCGTAAATACATCGAACATTCCGTTATCGACATATTCCTTCAACGTGTCCATATAGTCGGGGCTGGACTTGATAGGCAACGTCTTGACGCTGACAGACGGGTGGAGCGAGCGGAAATCGTCCAGCAAAGCGGCCAGTCCGATATCCCGTTCGATGGAACTGTGATAGCCGAGGGTCAGTGTGGCGGCGCCGGCAGGGACCTTCTCCGTAACTTTGCTCCCGATCCGGTCGAGCTTGACGATAAGGCCTTCCTCCACAAGGATGTCAAGCCCTTTGCGGACCGATTTGTTGCTTAACCCGTACTTCTCGGTCAACGCTTTTTCCGAAGGGAGGTAGTCTCCGGGGCCGTACGCGCCTCTTCCTATCTCCGAACGCAGGCTGTCGATCATGGATTTCAGACGGGTGCCGAACGTTTTGCGGCTTGGCTTGTCGGAATCGTTCATCAGCTCAAAACCTTTCCGTAGACAATTTCAAGTCCATCATACCGGAAGTAAAACAAAAAGTACAGCAGACTGATGTATATGGGGTAGAAATGAAGGGAATTTGGCACTGGAAAATAACAATTGACACATTCAAAGCTCGTAGTTATGATAAAAGCGAAAAATATACATCAAGTTGTACATCAGTTTTAACAAAATACAGTCGGTTCCGAAATAAGATGTACATCAGTTTGAGGTATATCACGGGCGAATCGGCAATCGAGGGGAGAAAAAACGGATGAAAACGGTTAAAGTCGGTATCATCGGCTGCGGAAATCTTGGGAAAACTCACGCCAAATGCATTGCGGAACTGGAGGGAATGGAGCTGACGGGGTACTGCGACGTCTATGAGGACAGCGCCAAGGCGATGCTGGAGCAATTCGGGGGCAAATTCGCTACGAGTGACACGGAGACATTTTTTAACGATCCGGAGCTGGATGCCGTCTACGTTACGACCCAGCACGATACCCATGCCGAATACTGCATCCGTGCGCTGAATGCCGGCAAGCACGTGCTTGTAGAGAAGCCGCTGGCGATGACGATGGAAGATTGCCTGCGGATCGGCGAAGCGGTGACGCGCAGCGGCAAGACGCTGTTTACGGCGTTTAAGATGAGATATTATGAGTTGCTCTGGAAAGCGAAAGAGCTGATCCCGCAGCCGGTCATGGTGACGATGCAAATGATGGACAACCGCTGGGGAGACGGGATCTGGGCGAATGATCCGGTGAAGGGCGGCGGCAACGTGCTCAGCCAAGGCTGCCACTCCGCCGATATCCTGCGCTTCGTCGCGGGCGGCGAGCCGGTTGAGGTGTATGCCGCTGGAGCGAACTATTATCAGAAGAGCGGCGTCGTCGATAACATGACGGCTGTCTTCCGCTTCGACAACGGCGCTGCCGGTTGTTTGGTGCAGGGGGACAGCGCCTGCCCGCCGCTGACGAGCAAGTTTTTTATGCAGCTGTTCGCCGAAGGCAAATCGATTACGATCAGCGATCGCCTGACTACGCTTACGTATACGGAAGCCGGCAAGGAAACGCAGGTGTTCCAGGGGACGGAGTCCGGATTTATGGAGGAGAACAAAGCGTTTCTCCGCTGTCTGCAGGACGGAACGCCGGCGCCGATCGACCACGTGGACGGTTTGTACGCCACGCTGATGATTCTTCAGGCGTTCGAGTCGCTGGGCAGCGGCAAGCCGGAGCCGATCAAGGAGGTTGTCGAGCGGGCGATTTCGAAGGATGGCGGGAAGGTGCTGCCGGCATGAAAATCGTTCAGACGAAGTATGCGGTTCAGAAAGAGCCGCTGCTGTCACCGTTCGGTTTTAAAGGAGCGTATTTGTCGGAGCTGTGGCAGTCGGTAACACGGCTTGAGGGCGACAACGGCGAAGCGGGGATTGGCGCGGGCGTCCAAAGCGTGCTCTGGTCGGATGCCCGGGTATTCGTCCAGTACGGGGAAGCGGCGGGGAATCAGATGATGGCGGACATGACCCGCCACGCTCTCTCCAAGCTGGCCGGGGTGTCCTACGACACTCCGTTCGAACTGCTGGACCAATTGCTCCCGGACGTGTACGAATACGGGAGAAGCTCGATCGGATTGAGCGATCTGAGAAGCACATTCGCCTTGAACGCGCTGGTTACGGTCGATCAGGCCGCCTGGGGGTTGTACAGCAGAGGGAAGAGCAGCCGTTTCGGGGAACTGGTGCCGGAAGAATACCGCTCTGCCCTCGCCGAGCCGCAGGACAATCTCGCAAGCATACCGCTCATCCCATACGGGATGTCGGACAGCGGGATTAAGCAGGTGCTGGACGAAGGATACTTTCTGCTCAAAATCAAGGTCGGTGCCGATCCGGATCAGGACGGCTGCCAGGATAAGATGCTCGAGTGGGACTGCAACAGGCTGACGGCGATTCATGAGTTGGCCTCGGCCTACGGAACCGAGTATACCCGCAATGGCAAAATCGCTTATTATTTGGACGCCAACGGCCGGTACGACGGCAAAGAGCGGCTGAAGAGGCTGCTTGATCACGCTTCGCGAATCGGTGCGCTGGAGCAGATCGTTCTCTTCGAAGAGCCGTTCGCGGAGGAGAACAAGGAAGACGTCTCCGATCTGCCGGTCCGGCTGGCGGCGGACGAAAGCGTTCATGACGAGCACGACGCGCTGGAGCGGATCGGACTCGGATACGGGGCGCTGGCTTTGAAGCCGGTCGCCAAAACGATGAGCATGAGCCTCAAGGTGGCGAAGCTGGCGCGGGAGCGCAATGTGCCGTGCTTTTGCGCGGATTTGACCGCGAACCCGTTCCTGGCCGATTGGAACAAAAACTTGGCGACCCGGCTCGCTCCGCTGCCTGAGCTGAAGGTCGGCGTCATCGAGACCAACGGTCACCAAAATTACCGTGACTGGGAACGGATGTTAAGCTGGCATCCGCGTGCGGGGGCCGGGTGGATCGAGGCGCAGAGAGGCATGTACCGGCTCGGTCCGGACTTCTACGAGACGGCGGGTGGAGCGCTCGATATCGGGGCGCATTATGAAGCGTTATTTCAAGGAGGAGCAGAGCAATGACTGTACTGAAAATCGGACTCGTCGATCTGGATACGTCCCATCCGGGCAGCTTTGTCCCGATTCTGCGCAAGCTCGGACACGAAGTTGCGGCCGTATATGACGGAGGCATCATCAACCCGGAAGGGTATGCGGCCAAGTTCGCTCAGGATCACGGGATCGCCACAGTGTGCGAATCGGTAGCCGATATGGTCGACCGGGTGGACATAGCGCTGATTCACAGCTGCGACTGGGATATTCATATCGAACGCGCGCGGCCGTTCGTGGAAGCGGGCAAAGCGGTGTTCCTCGATAAGCCGATCGCCGGCAATGTACGCGACCTGAACCAGATCGTCCAGTGGGTTAAGGGCGGCGCACGCATCACCGGCGGCTCTTCGCTGCGGAGCTGCAATGAGGTGCGGGAGTGGCGCGAGCAAGGCGTCCCTAGGGAAGAGTGGGTATACGCGCTCGCCGGCTGTGCCGTCGACGAATTCAACTACGGCATCCATGCGTATTCGATGCTGCACGGGCTCATGGGACCGGGCGTGCGCCAAGTCCGGTATATCGGCGGTTCGGCTGAAAGCCAGCGCCAATACGAGCTGATGTGGGAAGACGGCCGCCGGGGAGTCGTCAGCGTAGGAAAAACTTCGGGTTACTTGCCGTTTTATGCGAATGTCGTCACCCAGAAACGGGTGGATTACATTAAGGTGAACAACGGCAATCTGTACCAGTCTTTATTAGAAACGGTTCTGCCCTTTTTGGCGGGTTCCGCTCCGGCCGACATCGCCATCGAACAGCTGGTGGAAGTGGAGCTGGCCGCGATCGCAGCCAAGCTGTCGTTCGAGCAGGGCGGCGCTGCGGTCGCGCTGAGCGAAATTCCGGAGAGCTACGCGGGATATGACGGGGCAGTTTTTGCAAAATCGTACAAGGAATTAAAGTACCCTTCAGCGAAGTAATGGTCGTTGCAGATCTGGAAATTGAAGGGGATGGAAGACCGATGGAGTTAATCACGCTGTATCACGACGATCCGATCGTGGTCAAACGGGCTACGGACATTGTGAAACCCAAAGGAGCGGTAAAGGACACGGCGCTGTTTTACGTGCACGGCGGCGGCTGGAGTGCGGGAGCCCGGGATGCGTTTCACCCGCATCTGGAGCACTTCTCCAAGCTCGGCTACTGGTGCGCGAGCGCAGGCTACCGGCTCGCTCCGGGCGCCAAATGGCACGAGCAGCTGGCGGACATTATGGACGGCTACGACCGGTTCATCCGTTATCTGGAGCAGTCTGGCGCGGACATCCGGAAGATCGTCGTGCTGGGCAGTTCCGCAGGCGCTCATCTGGCATCGCTGCTCGCTCAGATGGAGCCGGAAGAGGCGGTAAGTGCAGGAGCGTCGCTTCGCCTGCAGGGGCCTTGGCGGAAGCCGGATGCGTGCGTATCGATCAACGGTCCCGGGACGCTGGAGTTATGGCCGGATATGAACGAGGAGATCAAGACGAGCATCGAGAAAGTGATCGGCGCTTCCTATGGCGATGCGACCGACAAGTTCGCCCTCGCTTCGCCGGACCGGTACGTGAAGACGGGCGGGCCGGACTTCCTGTTCCTAGTCGTCGAGCACGAGAAATATTTCCCTCACGAGTATGTGTACCGGATGAGCAAGCGGATTCAGGAGCTCGGCGGATCGTCCGAGGTCGTTTATTTTGCAGACGCCCAGCACGGTTTCTTCTATGGAGTATCGAGCGCGATGCAGAAAAAAGCGATGGCGGTTTTGGAGCCTTTCGTAGCCGGGCTGTAAGGCGGACCCGGATTTTCGGATCGGAGAGGAGTCGTTCGCATGTTGCTGCGGCCGTATGAATTGCTTATGCCGCCGGTTATTCCGGCTGTCGTCGGTCATGAAGTGAACGTGTATTTCGATAATTTGATTTGCGGGGAAGCGACCCGGTACGATTTTGACGTGAATGCCCCGATCGGCCGCCACCGGAATGAAGGGTGGACGTGCGTGCCGGAGCAGCCGGGAGATTATTCGCTTACAGTGGAAGTGTACTCGGAGGAAGGCGAGAGGCTTGATAGGGGAAGCACGATCGTCCGGGTGAAAGCGGCCGATGCGGGAGCCGGGAGCCATCGGCGTATTATGTTTATCGGTGACAGCACGACGGGGGCTGGTCAATATACGGCGGAGCTGCTGCGTTTATTCTCGGGAGACCCGGCTGATCTGACGCTGGTCGGCACCCGGGGTACGGCGCCTAATGTCCATGAGGGCCGGGGCGGCTGGAAGGTGAAGGATTATTGGGAGCATCCGGAGAGCCCGTTCCTCTTTGACGGGGGGACCTTCGACTTCACCCGGTATATGGAGACGAACGGCCGGCCGGGTCTGGACGACGTCTGCATCCATTTGGGGATCAACGATGTGTTTCACTTTCAGGAAGAAGGGCCGATGGAGCCGTTTCTGCTGAAGAACATGACGCTGCTGGAAGCGATCATCGCGGATATAGGGAAGTATGATCCGGGCATCCGCATCGGCATGATGCTCGTCATCCCGCCGTCGCGCACGCAGGACAGTTTCGGCAGAAGCTACGGCGCGATTCATAGCCGCCGGAAGTATAAACGCAAATGGTTCCAGTGGAACCGGGAGCTGCTGGCACGTTTCTCCGGCCGCGACGGGATCGAACTCATCCCAATGCATGTAAACCTGGACGGCGTCCGCAATATGCCGACCGAAGCGGTCCGGGGCAATGCGCGCAATCCCCGCAGCGAGATCATTCAATCCAACGGCGTTCATCCGGCGGTTGAAGGGTATCAGCAGATGGCGGATATGCTGTATGCTTGGTTGAAGGCTTAAGCTTGCGCGTGCAAGCTTAAGCGCCTGCTGCAAATCCGAAATAGAGCTGTTCCAGCGACCGCCCCGGCGGCGGGGAGCGGCTTTATTTCAATTGCCGGTGCACAGCCGAATTTTGCTCAAAAGTACAAATTTCCTGTCCATTCGGCTAAAGCTTTTTGGTATCGGCTGTGTATATGATAGGGCTGAAATCTAATGTTTATTGAAATGGGGAGTGAACGCTGTGCTGCTGTGCGGAGTGAGTGAAGCAGACATTACACCGGCGCTTGGAAGTACGATTCCCGGCTATTTTGCCGACCGGAAGTCGACGGGGATTCTGGACAGGCTGTACGCGAAGGCGATCGTCGCCGAAGCGGATGGAAGCGCTGTCGCATTTGTGGGGCTGGACACCATTTTGGTGCCGACGGGGGTAGTCAGACGAATTCGGGAGAGAGTTGCCCAATTTACGGCTATACCGCCTGATCGCGTAATGGTTTCGGCGACGCATACACATACCGGACCGGCTGTCGTGTCGACAACGTTTCTGGAGGCGGATGAATCTTACCTGGAATGGCTGGCGGACAAAGCGGCCGATACGGTCATACTCGCGTATAACAGCCGGCGTGAAGCGCGAATCGGCTTCGGGTCGGGGCATGAGGCGGATATCGCCTTCCATCGGCGGTTCTTTATGAAGGACGGCACGCTCAGGACCAATCCGGGCTTGCGCAATCCGGAAGTGGACCGCCCCGCAGGACCGATCGATCCCGAGGTCGGTGTCATCCGGATCGACGACGCGCAAGGACGGGCGATGGCGGTCATTACCAATTATGCCGTCCATACCGACACGGTCGGGGGGACCGATTATTGCGCCGACTTCCCGGGCGAGCTCTCGGTTATGCTGAAGAAAGCGCTGGGCGAGCAGACGGTCAGCCTGTTTATGATGGGAACGAGCGGTAATATTAATCATTACAACGTGATGAACGGCCGGATTGAGGATTATGCCAAGCCGTCGCGGCATTATATCAAGATGGGGCGCATTTTGGCGGGCGAAGTGCTGAAGGTCCGGGAGAAAATCGGTACCTCCGGCGAAATCAAAATCGACGAACGGCATTCGGCCGTTACGCTGCAATACCGTCAACCGACGGAAGAGCAGATTCGAGCTGCGCATGAGGCGCTCGACCGGCTGCCCGAAGGACATGTGGAGCGGAATTTCGCCAAGGAGCTGCTGGAGGCGGCCAGACGCGGGGAAGGTTCCACGGAAGCGGAAATACAGGCGATTACGATCGGCGAGCTGGCGATCGTCGGCCTGCCTGCGGAAATTTTCGTCGAGTTCGGGCTGGAGATCAAGGCTCGCTCTCCATACGGGCAGACGCTCATTAACGAGCTGTGCAACGGGTTTGCCGGAACGTATGTGTGCACGCCAGAGTCTTACCGGCTCGGAGGGTATGAACCGCGGATCACCTCGATGAACCGGCTGCAGGAGGAGACCGGGGATCTGTTCGTTCAAAGGGCGCTTGAGCATCTGGAGGAGCTGAGATCGGCCACTTAGTGCGGCGGCCGAGCGAAGCGGGAAGAGAGCAGAATAGGCCAACCGAGGATACAAATAATCGGGTAGAGCAGGCAGAGTCTTCCGTGCGAGGACGTGCCTGTTCTTTTTTGCATAAACTCGAACTCGCGGCCTAATGGGGTGTCTATCGTGATATAATGGAACAAAACGCCGGCTGACTCGGACTCGACCGGAACCCGGAAATAAATAAAACCCGGCATCAGCTGGTTGTCCAGCGAATAACCGGGTGTTCGGTACGAATGCGATTAACGGGAGAACCCGCCGCTCAATTGCTGCTCAGCGATTTGAACCAGACGACGAGTGATATTGCCTCCGATTGCTCCTGCATCACGGGTAGCCATGTACCCCATGTATCCGTCTTGCGGGATTTGAATGCCGAGTTCTTGAGCCACTTCGTATTTCATTTGGTCCAGAGCCGCATTCGCTTGAGGGACTACCAGCGAGTTGCTGGAACGGTTTTGTCCTTGTGCCATCTATATCACCTCCGTTGATAGCTAGTACAATTTCAGAGCTGTCCGATTAGGATGAAAATGCGCCGCCAGGCGGCCAATTCCTGTTTTCAAGCCATATCTTCGCTCTAAATTTGTACTAGTAGTATGAGCAGAAAAATAAGGAATACTCATGCCTGTTACTGGAAAATCGGACCAATTCATCCGCGTTCTACAAATCCGCGATGCCGGACAAGGAAAAGGATTCCGAGAAAAATGGCGAAAAGGGGGAATAGCCGTGTTCGAACTGAAGGTGGGCCGGATGTCGTTCGATAAAGGGCTGCAAATTATTCAAGCGGACGTGAGGCTGTCGATCGACGGGGAACTGCTGATTGAGGAGCCGCTTTGTCTGGATGTAGGACTTCCCGCGCTTCTGTTAAGCGGCTTTGAGAGTACGGAACCGAACCGTTTCGCTTCGGCGCAGGAGTGGAAACGGATGCCGTTTTTCGTATGCGGCTGCGGCGACCCTGAATGCAGAGCGCATTCGTTCCGGGTGAACCATCTCGGCAATGGGATGGCGGAGTGGACGCTGCTTGAAGAATCGCAGGACGGAACTTGCCGCGAGCAGGAATCGTTCGTCGTAGCGGCGGCGCAGTGCCGCGAGCAATTGCTCGAGCTGGGGGAGCGGTTCCTTGCGTATACGAGCGAGCTGGATTACCGGCCGTATTTCCCCGATACGCTGCCGGTCGTACGCGAACTGGTGGAACGTTTGAAAAGCACGGAGGATTATAGGGAGATGAAAGCCTAGGCAGAACATCCGCCACAATGAAGAAGAAGAACGCCCGGTCCTTTGACCTGCGGCGCTCTTGGAAGGGTTGACGGCATTTGCCGGATATTCAATTCCGGGCCTGCAAGCTTGCGCGGGCTTATCCGGATTACTTAACCAGCAGCGACTGAATGATCTCGTCCTTCTGCATCAGCGAATCGAGCTGCAGGCAGTTGTTCTCCGGCGATTCGATCGTCCAGCCGGCCACCTTCGTGCCGCATACGACCGCGTCTTTCAGAGCCAGCCCGCGCATTAGTCCCATCGCCGTTCCGGAGAAGAAGGCGTCACCCGCGCCGCTCGTATCCTGCACGTTCACCGGAAACGCAGACTGCTTCCCGAACTCGCCGCTTTCGGCAACCGCATACAGCGAGCCTTCCGCACCGAGCGTGACGACGAGCGAAGCGAGACCGCTTTGCCGCATATAGCCGAGCATCGCATCGCGCTGACCGCTTTCGTCGAGCTCATGAACCGGGGTTCCGAGCAGACGCTCCGCCTCCACATGGTTGCAGATAAAGCAGGCGAGCCCGCTCATCAGCTCGGGATGGCTCATCACAACGTCGAGGTTGCCGGGAATGCCGTACACGGGCTTCCCATGCTCCTTGGCGAGCTTGAGGACGGTTCTGGAAATGTTCGCGTTCAAATCCAGTTCGAGCATAATATGCGAGGACGCGCGCACGATCTCGTCTCCGCGCTGCGATATCATCTGTTCCATCGCCGACAAATCGGGCATTTGCGAGATGGAGCCGGCGAGATCTCCCGCCTGATCCAGAACGGCGAGCCACATGCCCATGCCTTCGCGTTCCGCTTCCGCTACATATTGCGTGTCCGTATTCGTGCGACGAAGGCGCAGCAGCACCTCCTGGCCGAGACCGGCCGCGTCGACCGACGATACGAAACGGGTCGGTACGCCCATTCTCGCCAAGTTCTCGGCTACGTTTCTTCCGACGCCGCCGTGTACGAATTGAATCGAGCCGAGGTTTCTTCCAGTCGGAATGTACGAATCCCGGGCAAATCCTTTGCAATCGATAAAGACGGTGCCAATCACCGCTGCTGACAAGCTCATCTCCTGATCTCTCTCCTTAACCTCGTTCTATTTCCAATACGACTACAAGTTCCAGCGTCTGTCCCGGCTCAACAGCGCGCATGCCCGTAAGCTCCGGACCGGCTTCCAGATTCGGCGAATCCGGCGTCCAGGTAAGCGGCTCCAGGCAAATGATCTCTTTGGTTTCGCCCATCGTATAGACGACCCATTGGGTGAACGGTTCGTTGCCGCTATAACGGATCGTATAGCCGGGCTTCGACAATACGGCGGCCGAAGGCTTGTCGCCGATCCGGAACGCCATGTCCATATCCTGCCCCTGCAAATTCATCCCGTCGTTCAGCGTTTCGTACCGGCCGAGCGGCAGGCGGTTCCCTGTGGCGAGCAGCTTCTCGTTCAGCTCCCAGATGTCCGTCACCGGCATTTTCAGCGTCCAGGCCTCAGGCTGACCGTCAAGCAAAAACCACGTATGCAGTCCAAAGCCGAATGGAGCGGGCTCCGTGCTGTCGTTGCGGAACGAGAACGTTTGCGTAAGGGTCGAACCGTTAATCTCCGTCCGCAGGTTCACCGTCATATCGTGAGGATACTGCGAAGCCAGCTCGGGGAAATCGGACGTCCGGAATTCGGTTGTGACCGAAGCGGCATCCCCCTCGGCGTGCGTGTCCACGACCCGCCAAGGCCGGTGCCGCGCCATGCCGTGGATATGGTGACCGTCCGGCGTATTTACTTCCAGCTCGTACGTTTTGCCGTTAAACGGAAACGTCGCGTTGCGTACCCGGCTCGGCGGAAACAGGACCGGGATGCCGTAGTGAACCGATTTCTCGCGGAGGCGGGCTGCGCTTTCCGGTACGCGCACGATGTCGCGTTCTGCAATGCGGTCCCACAGCCGGTAAGCGTTGCTGCCGATTTCGGGGATGATCGATAACGAAAAATTACTGTTTTCCAGTACATATACCTCTGTCTGGTCCCACTGCTTTTGCTCGACTGTAGCCATTGTTCAATGCTCCTTTGCGGATCGGAATTCACGCTTTCCATTGTAGCAAACGGAACCTGCGCTGTCATTCGTCATTTCCCCGGGCCGGCTGATGCGCAAAAGAAAAACTACGACCAGAAGTCGTAGTTGCGGGGGCCAGCGTGTGGCTAAGGTGTGGCTATCAGTGGCTATCACTGGATGCATGTCCCCGGGCGTGTCACGTTCCCGGAAAAAGCGAACCTGCGTGCTGCGGGGGGCGGGGAGCCATACTGCCTGCGGCTACGCACCGAAGTCGTAGTTGGGGTAGACGTACTGCTCCTTGGGCGCCTCGATTTTCGACAGCTGGGCCGCTTGGATCACCATCAGCTCGGAGCCGCCGAACGTGGTTTTGCCGATCGTGCCGGTCAGCTCGACCCATTGGTCGGCCGCATACAGGTTCGCTTTGTCGGACTCGACCAGGACGCCGAACGGTGCGGCATCCGCCGAGCAGCACTGGATGGAGAACCGCGCGATGACGAATTGCCGTTCATTCATCGTCTCGTCCCGGTAGACGAACCCGCTCAGCTTCACCTTTTTGTCGGTAAATTGGTCGGCGTACAGGTCCAGTGTCGTCAGCGTCTCGATGTACAGCTCCTCGGGCACGGTGATCAGGCCGGACGGGTACAGCTTGCGCGCATGTTTCGCGAACGCTTCCGTAAACATGTCGAACGGAAACAGCTTCTCGAGCTCAGCGTCCGTAAGGGACGGTTTCGAGCCGGCTTGGGTACGGTTGTCGGATAAGGCGGCCTCCTCCGCGGGAGCGGGCTTTGGCGGCGGAACGGACTCGGTCTTGGACGGCTCGACCACCGGCGAAGCTATGGTAGATGTGGGGCCGGGCTGCGCCCCAGACGGCGGAGAAGCGGTTTTGATGCTCGCCGCGCTGTTCAGATTCATCCCTTTTTTGGCTGCCAGGGAGCTTCCCATCGTCGTGTCCGGCATCAGAAAGCCGAGCAGCAAGGGGAAGGCGAACATCCCGTACACGACAGCGGATTTCCAGGGAGAACCGGGGTTGTGATCGTGTCCGCAGCTGCAGCTGGCGCGCCGTTTCCAATAGGCGGACAAGGCGGTGTACAACTGATGCGCGCCGACGGCGTACAGCCCCAGGGCGGACAGCTTCACGTACAGTACCATGCGCGGAGAGATGTAGTACAAGATCCGATCGGTTTTGACCAAATAAGCGATATAAGCGGCAAAGCCGAACAGCAGCAGCGCTTTAATCGTCGGATGAACCCAGGCGCGGGTGTTGCTCATAAGTCATAATCAGCTCCAATCGGCAAAATGACGGTACGTCCTTAAACGTAAGATAAGGCCCTTACAAGACGAGCAGCTCCAGCGCGCGTGCGCCGATCAGGACGACGACAGCTACTAACGCGGTCAGCATCAGGATAAACCGGATGCGGAAGACGGACATCAGCATCAGCGTATTTTTCAAATCGATCATCGGTCCGAACACGAGGAACGTCAGCAGCGAGCCGGACGTGAAGGTCGTGGCGAACGAGGAGGCGACGAAGGCGTCGGAGGTCGAGCACAACGACAGCACGTAGGCGAAGCCCATCATAAACAGGTGGGAGCTCCAATCGCCCTGTCCGACGGCCACCAGGCTCTCCCTAGCGACGACGGCCTGGATAATGCCGGTCAGCATCGCTCCGAATATTAAATATTTGCCCATCTCGAAAAACTCGTCGGAGGCGTGGCTGAGCGTCGACAGCAGCCGGTTCGTTTTGCGCGGAGCTCCAGCATGGCTGTGGTCATGATGGTGGTGATCGTGATGATCGTGATGATCGTGATGTTCATGCTGGTGACCATGGTGATGTTGATGATGAGGGCCGTCTGGATGTTCATGACGCGGCGTCCGGATCAGAGGGAGAAGACGACCGGAGTTTCCACTTCCCGGTTGCAAGGTAGCGGAAGGTGCCGCATGAAGCCCGGGTTCCCCGCGAAGCGGATTCCGCTTGACGAACGCATAGATGTACAGGCCGATCGCGGCCGCTACGACAAAGGCGAGCCCCATTCGGGAATAGGCCATCTCGGGCCTGGAGCGGAAAGCCATGTAGGTGGAAGCGTACACGACCGGATTCAGGACCGGTCCGGCCAAGATGAACGTAACGGCTATGTAGACGGGCATTCCTTTGCGCATCAGCCTGCGCACGATCGGGATCATGCCGCATTCGCAAAGCGGAAAGATCAGGCCGAGCGTGCAGGCGAAGACGACGCCAAGCACCGGATTGCGCGGGGTCCAGCGCCGGATCGTCTGTTCGGAGACGAACACCTGGAGAAGCGCCGAGAACAAGACGCCCAGCAGGACGAACGGGATCGCTTCCAGAAGGATGCTGATAAAAATCGTTTTGAAGTTGGCCCACGGAAAAGCGGTAAGGACCGACAAATCGGGCAGCGGTTTGCGGGTTACGATCAGCGTTAACAGGACGAGGCAAGCCAGTCCGGCCAGGAGCGGTCCTCTGCGCAGCAGCGTTTGCAATGGGAATTCCTCCTCAGAGTTTTACGAAGTAAAACTTAACTTCGAAAGCATGGGCTGAGTTTTGCGAAGCAAAACTGCTTCGAAAGCATAGGCAGAGTTTTACGAAGTAAAACTTAACTTCGAAAGCGTGGGCTGGGTTTTGCGAAGTAAAACTTGCTTCGAAAGCATGTGCATGAGTTTTACGAAATCAAAAATTGCTTTCGAAAGGCAGCTTTGCGTGCAAGGGATTCGCCTGCAAAGCGTGCTTCCATTTCGTCTTATTGACTGCGGCAGAAACAGTATAAACGTATGCGGACGAGCGGCCGGTTAGGACATGTTTTTTCCAGTATAGCATGATTTATTCGTAAATGTTACTGTTTAAATAAATGAAATCGGGTAAACCGCTAAGCGGAAAAACTTTTCGTTTCCTAATGAGGGAGGCGAGACGGGTCAGCTTGGTCCGAATAGCAAAGAACCCCGAAACCGCAAAAGCGGTCAGGAGGTTCAAGGCACTTGCGGCTATGGGTACAAGGGCGTGAGTTGTACTGGCGGTTAACCGGCTGGACCTAGTGCCAGACCTCGAAATTAGACCAACAGATAAATCTGCCAGCGTATGGGCAGCGGAGATCGGTGTCCGGATCCGGCGGCGAATGAATTTACGCCTACACGCTGAAAAAGGATAGCAAGGGGTTGTGCAGGGTGAAGCGATTAGCGGAAGAAAAACTTCCGCTAATGCCCTGAAACCGTCCAGAAAGGTGGATAGCGGAACGATTACTTCCGTTATTTATGAAAATTTGCTTGAAATACAGAGGAAACCTCTGTTTAGAGGAAATAAAACTTCCGCTAACGACCATAAAAGAGTTTGATCGACGAATTAGCGGAAGTAAAGTTTCCTCTATCTTCATTTGCAGGGAGAGCAAAACAAGGTTGAACCGTATTCTATGCCAAACGACCATTGCTCGCCTGTTATATGAGGCTGTCGATTCAATGTGGACAACCAAGTGCCGACTAGCACATCCAACCGCCCCGTCTGCGCAAACTCGCCGCTTCGGTACAATCTGCTCGTACAAGTGTTGGGATTTTTACGTAGCGTTGCACTAGATGCAGCGGCACGCAGTTCTGGCACGTTGCAGAGCTTGCCCGGCAACTGCGATGGGCGCAGCTCCCTGCGCGCATGACGGTGGTCAACTGCGATCGCCTGCCGGCCCGTCTGCGGTCTGAACAGCTGAAGCCGGGTTTACTTGCGGTCCTTGTAAATTTCCCGCATCACATGTCCCAGCTCGGGAACGACGATTCGGGTCATCGCGAGCCGTACCGCGCCGGAAGAGCCCGGCATCGAGAAGACGGCAGTGTTGCCGCAAACGCCGGCCACGGCCCGGCTTAAAATCGCGGCAGGTCCGATATCCTCCGCATAGCTCAAATACCGGAATATTTCGCCGAAGCCCGGCATCTCCTTATCCAGCGTATCCCGGACCGCCTCGTAGGTCGTGTCCCGCATTGCGATTCCGGTGCCGCCGTTAAGTAGAACCGCCTCGACGTTAACGTCTTCCGCAGCTTGGCGCACAAGCTCGCGGATCGGTTCGTATTCGTCCTTAACGATCCGATAGCCGACGACCTCGTATCCTCCTTCTTCCAGCAGCGAACGCATCAGTTGTCCGCTTGTGTCCGTGTCCGCGGTGCGCGTATCCGATACGGTGACGATCAAACAGCGGACGATGGACGGCGCTTCCTTGCGGTGCTCTTCGACAGAGCGGGTTTCGTTGTGCATGGCAACATGCCTGCCTTTCTTTTCAATCATGCTTCGACTATACGTTTTTTTGAGCTGCCGGACAAGGGGAAAGAAGGCGAGCGGGCGCAGCGTTCCGGGCTTTTCCGTAATTGACTGGGAGTGGCTTTGCTGGTATTATAGATGTTATGCTGTCATAGTTGAAAATTAGCGGACCTTTCCGCATGATTTGCGGGCTATTTGGCGTTCGATAGAAAAGGAGGTGCGTAAGATGCGCGTTATCGTTACTTTGGCGTGCACCGAATCCGGTGATCGCAATTACACGACTTCGAAGAACAAGAAGACTCATCCGCAACGGATCGAGATGAAAAAATATTGCCCTCGCCTGAAGAAGTACACTCTTCACCGCGAAACCCGCTAATCCGCAGGCAATAAGCAAGAAGCAAGCGATGACAGGAGCAAGTAGGATGACGATTTCCCGCTGCAGAGAGCCGGTTGGTGCTGCAAAACCGGTGCGGAGCGTCGTCCGAATGGGTCCTGGAGCATGAAGCCGAAACAGACGCTGCCTTTAAGGCGGCGCTTGGAGTAGGCGGAACGGCAGTTCCCCGTTACCGGAACGTCTAAGGTTTTACGTATGAAGGCGACTTGTGCCCGGACGTAAAACGAATTAGGGTGGTACCACGACCTCTCGTCCCTTGCGGCGGGGGTTTTTTGTTTTTTCAGACGAAAAGGAGGAGCTCGAAATGAAACGCGTATTGTCCGGCATTCAGCCGAGCGGTAATTTGACGCTTGGCAATTATATTGGCGCGATGAAAAACTTTGTAAAGCTGCAGCATGATCATCAATGTTATTTTATGGTCGTAGATCTGCATGCGATCACGGTTCCTCAGGAACCGGCCGCTCTGCACGAGCAAACCGAAACGGTAGCGGCTCTGTTCCTGGCAGCAGGGATCGATCCCGCGAAGGCGAGCGTGTTCTTGCAATCCCATGTCTCCGCCCATGCCGAGCTTGGCTGGCTGATGACGACGCTTGTGTATATGGGCGAGCTTGAGCGGATGACCCAGTTCAAGGACAAGTCGGAAGGCAAAGAATCGGTAGGGGCCGGCCTGTTCACCTATCCTGCGCTGATGGCCGCCGACATCTTGCTGTACAACGCGGATCTCGTACCGGTAGGAGACGACCAGAAGCAGCATCTCGAGATTACGCGGGACCTGGCCCACCGGTTCAACAACCGTTTCGGCGAGCAGTTCATCGTACCGGAGCCGTACATTCCGCAGGTGGGCGCCCGCATCATGTCGCTGGACGATGCGTCCAAGAAGATGAGCAAGAGCAACCCGAATCCGGGAAGCTCAATCGCCCTGCTCGACGAACCGGACGTGATCCGCAAAAAAATCAGCCGGGCCGTAACCGACTCCGGGCGGGAAATCAAGTACAATCCGGCGAATAAGCCGGAAGTGAGCAACTTGATGAGCATCTATTCGCATTGTGCCGATCTGAGTATCGCCGAGATTGAAGCGAAATACGACGGACTCGGATACGGACCGTTCAAAAAAGATTTGGCCGAGGCGGTCGTAGGCGCACTCGAGCCGCTGCAGCAGCGTTATCGCGACATCCGCAGCTCCGGCGAGCTGCGAACGATTTTGCGTCAAGGCGCCGAGCAGGCATCGGTTATCGCGAACGAGACGTTAAGAGGCGTTAAAGAGAAGATGGGCTTCGTGAAGCCGTAAACGGTAAGCGATGCTGGATTCAACTAAATAGGTTCTGGGCGGCTAAACGAAACCTTTTCCATAACGAATGTCCTTGCATAAACGGTAGTTTTGCTTGGGGACGGAAAAGGTTGAGCTTGGCCCGACATGTATACTGGACTTAAAAAAAACCGTAGCCGATCTTTCATCGGTTACGGTTTTTTAGGTTCCGCGCTTGAATCCGCCCGGGCTTCGTTTTTGCGGCGAAGTTTGGCTTTGAGGACGAAGCCCCAGCCGATAAAGGCGACGGAGACAACAGCCAGGAGCAGCGCGCCGAGCAGGCTGCGATAGCTGAGAGCGGCGCCTATGCCGACCAGCAGGAGCGTACCGACAAAAGCGAACAGCAAAGCGAGTGTGCGACTCATGCTTTCACCCCGTTTCTTCTTTAAGAGGTTGTTCAAAAAGTCCACTTTTGATCACGAAGTAGATACAGGAAGCCTACTCGACATCGAATATGGAATTCAACCGGAACTTCCGGTGCTCACGTAGCTTTCACTACGCTCCGCTCCTCATTTCCTAGCTTCATCCCATCTTCTCGGTGCTGAAAACCGGACTTTTTGAACTCGAACTTTAAGTGTACAGCCTTTGCGCTCCAACGAAAAGGAGTATGGATTACAGCGGCAAAGGATTAAAGTAAAGGGACGCTTTACCGGCGGCCCGGGCGGAAGCTTATAAGCTTTCGAACTGCGAAACCGTACAGCGGTACATATAAACCTACGAATCCGAAGCCGGACAAGCGATCGGATTACGGGGGGATTCCGCACCGGAAAAACTTCGAAAGTTTTTTATAAACCTCGCGCATATATTTCGTTCTACGTAACATAATAAGTTTGCAAGCTTGCAAACCACCTTTACAAACATGAACGCAGATTGAAAGGAGCGCATCATTATTATGGCAAAAGGTCAATCTCGCAGCAGCAACTCTCTGGTAGTCCCTCAAGCAAACGCAGCTCTGGACCAAATGAAGTATGAAGTGGCTCAAGAGCTCGGCATTCAAATTCCGCAAGACGGTTACATGGGTTACATGGCTACTCGCGACGCAGGTGCGATCGGAGGACATATTACCCGCCGTCTGGTGCAAATCGCCGAGCAACAACTGTCCGGCGGCGCACGCTAATCGCCGGATCAGCCTCGCATAAGCGTTGAACAAGCTCAAGGGACCGGGTCCCTTGAGCTTTCCTATTTTAGGGAATTGATGCCGGACACGACGTCGCACGCGTGTATGCCCGAAAATATCGCCAATCAAGAAAAAGAAGCGCTGCGCGCGCTTTTTTTCCTGAAACGATACAACTTCGCAGTTCTTCTGGAGCCCGGGCCGGAACTTCTTTTTCCAGCATAGGATAGGGGGCCGACATGCCCGATATTCCGGGCCGGTGTGTGCTTAAGGGTTATACGTGCTGATCTTCAGCTTCTTCTCGACACGTCCTTCGCTGCGCCACCCTACATACGAGTCGATCGCGCGAAGCTCTTTATCCATTAATACGACGGCTACGAACGGGTACTGCTTGCGGTGACGGTAGCGGACGTCGGTCCAGCGGACCTCATAACCCCAGGAATGTTCCTTCACTTCGGCGCATGCCGTAGAGGTGAAGTACAGAAACGCGGCTACGTCCGGATGGCTCTTGGTTGCGTCGATCGCTGCATGATCGTGACAGCGGACTTTGTCGACCCAGCGAAGCTTGTTGTTGCGGAATTCGCCGATCGTGTAATGATTCGGCTCCGTCTCTTTCACCACGTTCCATGCGTACAGATGGATCGTCGGTATTAAAATGTACCGGTGCGTCGGAGCGTACTGAGGGTCCTGCAGCTTAAGCCGCCTGGCCACGCCGAAATGTACGATCGTCCTCCATACATAATACAGAGCCAGCAGTCCGTAAAGTACCGTAAAAATTTGAGCGGGCGGGGCCATATGAACCGACCACATAAATATCGCGATCAAATGGGACGAGAAGATGACCGGATCGAAAATGTGAATAATGTTCCATGAAATCCACTTTTCCGTAATGGGCCGGAATGCTTGTGTACCGTAAGTGTTGAACAAATCGCTGAACACATGAAACGCTACGGCGATAAACACCCAAAGAGCGAGGTGCGGTACGGAAACGCCCCTAAACAAGACGGCTAGCATAAGCGTAATCAAGGCGGTCCAGATGGCGACGGCGGGCAGACTGTGTGATTTTCCGCGATGGTTGCGAATGTACGACGCGTTGCTGCGGAAGCGCAGCAGCCCGTCCAGGTCGGGTGCCTGAGAGCCAAGCACGGTTCCGATCAATACGGCGGTAGCCAAAGCGGAGTCAGATGCGACTGCGGGATCCACATAGGCCAATCCGGCCAAACCGAGTCCGACTACCAGATGCGTTCCAGTATCCAAAAGATGTCTCCTCCTCATCGGTCTTCCTTGTTATCATAACACGACTGGCGTTAAAATAAAAAATATAAAACGAATTGGGCGGGATTTTATGGATATTATTTTTATTGAATATAAAGTGTTCCCGGATAAGCGGGACGCATACATGAGCTGGATCAAGTCGGCTGCAGACGGAGACGTCCGGTTCGAGCTTTATGAAGGGTCGGATCAGCCCGGACTGTTCGTCGAGCAGTGGCGCGGTTTCGATGAGGACGGGTACCGGTCGTTCAAGATCAGGCGGCTGGAGACGGGCGATCCGTCATGGTCCGGTTTGGCCGACTTCGTGCCCGGAGGTTTGGCCAAGGTGCATATTTGGCATTTTCGACGGACGATCTGATATAGAGGCAACCAAGTTGAAACGGACGTTTGCGGGAGGTTTGGATGTCCGCTCGTATTGTATGGCGGGTGCCGGGAAGGCGACACGGCGAATGGACCGGCAGGCTCGAACGCCTCAGTTTGTATTCCCCCTCCCAATGCCCTCTCTCGAAATGCCCCTCGAAATGTCCCCGCCAAAGCTGCTGCCCAAAGCTCCCGCCCAAAGCTCCCCGCCACAAGCAGCCCGCCCAAAGCTCACCGTCAAAAGCTCTTCACCAAAGTACTCGTCAAAAGCAGCCGCCAATAGCACCCCGCCCAAAGCACCCTGCCAAAGCACCCGCCATAGCTCTCATCAAGAGCCCCACCAAGAGCCCCACCAAAAGCCCCACCAAAAGCTCTCCCTAAATCCCTTCTCCAAATGTCCCCACCCAATGCCACTTTTGGTTCTTCTCCACGGTCACTTCCCCATCGGCACAAGATAGCGCCCCGTTAAGAGCGATTTATCCCCCTTATTTAGTCGCAAAACGGGTTTAAAGCAAATATAAGAGCGGTTTGTAGCTCCTAATTTCCCCCAAACGCCGGATTATAAGCATAGAAGCTGAAATAAGGGGTGCAAACAAACCGCTCTTATCTACCCGCTATTGGGGTAACGTCAGCAAATAAGAGTTGCAAACCGCTCTTATCCGCTCGGTATTGGGCGGTTTCGGCGAACAAGAGGTAGCAAATCGCTCTTGTCTACCCGCTATTTAGGTCACGTCGGCAATATGAGTTGCAACTCCCCACTTTTATCTACTCACTATTTGGGCAGCATCGGTCCAGATGAATCACAAATTTGCAAACTAGTCCTATTTTGCCCGGCTGCTAAGAGTTGATAACCCATAAAATGGGGAAATTATCGGTCGTATCCCCTCATAAATAAATGTGCCCGCCCCGTTTAACGATGATTGGCCCTGCAAGTAGCCAAACCCGCCCTTCTTACTTCATCCTAGCGAAGGTTGCTTCAATATGAGGGCCAAATTCAAATCTGCTCTTATCACGAAAGTTCGCTTCGCACAATCCGGTTTGACGTGAGCGCTCCATACTTGATTTGCCCGTTATCTTCGTTATGATCGGATAGTCCATTATTTAAAGCATGGATATCCATGGTCTCCTTCTTGAAGATTTTGTTAAGCTTACTATAAAGATCCGCATGAACCGCTGGAGTAGAGGAAAAACAAGGGGGACCAAGGATGGGCAGGAAGCATATTATTTGGAAGCACATCAGCGAGCACCGTTTTCCGTATGTATTCGGCTTTGCATTATTGTCCATTTCTTGCGCGATGCAGCTCGTCATCCCGATGCTGCTGGGTACGTTCACAGACCAGCTGGAGCGGTCGGAACTAACCTACGAGCATGCGCTGACGATCGCCATGTGGATGGCGCTGGCGGGTCTGGGAGTTGCTATTCTCCGCTCTTCCTCGCGTATTTATTTGTTCCGGCTGTCGCGCCTGCTGGATATGCGCATCCGCAACGACTTATTCAAGCATTGGGAGACGCTGTCTACCCAATATTTCAAAAACCGCCGGGTCGGAGACCTGATGTCGCACGCGATCAGCGACGTCAGCGTCATCCGCGAGGTCACCCAATCCGGCGTCTTTCAGACGATGGAGGCGGGCGTCCTGATCTCCATCACGGTCGTTACGATGGCCACGTCGATCGATCCGCTGCTGACGCTGTTCACGTTGCTGCCTCTGCCGCTGCTGAGCGTCCTCGCTTACCGCTTCAGACAGCGGATTCAGAAGGAATCGGCTAACGTTCAGGAAGCTATCGGCGATCTGACGAGCCGGGTGCAGGAGTTCGTAGCCGGCATCCGCGTGGTGAAGGCGTTCGTCCAGGAGCGGGAGCAGAACCGGTTGTTCCGCAAAGACAATGAGAACGCCGTCACCATGAACCGCAAGCTGGTCCGCTCGAATTCGATGTTCGGCGCGCTCAGCGCGGCCGTAGTCGGAATCAGCTTCCTCGTATCCGTTGTACTGGGCGGCATCATGGTGCTGCGCGGCCGGATTACGCTGGGGGATTTTGTTGCGTTTAACTCGTATTTGTCCCTGCTGATGGGACCGATCGAGAATTTGGGCAAAGTCGTCAATACGATGCAGCGGGGCAAAGCGTCTGAGAACCGGCTGCTTGCGATTCTGAACACCCGGCCGGACGTAGCGGACGATTCCGCTGCCGATCGTTCGATCACCGCGATCGCAGGCGATATCGAAATCCGCAACTTGTCGTTCCGGTACCCGGAAGCCCATGAAGCTACGCTGCGCGACATCTCGCTCAACGTGCCGAAAGGAAGCAGCCTTGCGATCGTAGGCCGGGTCGGGAGCGGCAAAAGTACGCTCGTCCATCTGCTCGTCCGGCTGTACAATCCGCCGAAAGGAACGGTATTCATCGACGGCCGGGATATTCACGAAATCCCGCTTCAGGTGCTCCGGGCCAATGTCGGAATCGTGCCGCAGGACCAGTTTTTGTTCTCGACCACGATCAAGGACAACATCGGTTTCGACCCGAAGCCTTACCGCGACGAAGAGATTGAGCAGGCGGCCAAGGTGGCGCAAGTGTACGACAATATTATCGAATTTCCGAATCAGTTCCAGACGGCGCTCGGCGAGCGCGGCATCTCGCTGTCCGGGGGGCAGCGGCAGCGTGTCAGCATCGCGAGGGCGATCATCAAGAAGCCGTCGATTCTCATCTTCGACGACAGCTTGTCCGCAGTCGACACGGAGACGGAAGACCGCATTTTGTCGGGACTGAACGGAGTTATGGAGGAGCGGACGACGATTATTATCGGACACCGCATCTCGTCGGTTCAGGCGGCCGACCAGATCGTCGTACTGGATGAAGGCGCCATCGTCGAGCGCGGGACGCACGAATCGCTGCTGGAACGCAACGGCTTGTATGCCGATCTCTATCATAAGCAGCTGCTGGACGAGGCAGTCGAACTGCATAAGCATGAATGGGAATCGGAGCAGCCGGAGCAGGGCGAAGTCCGGAGCGCTACTTCAGGAGGGAAAGCCGGATGAGCATTCATGCGGAGAAAACGTCAGTCGATATTAAGGACGGGCAGCTTCTTAAGAAAATGCTCGCTTATGCGATTCCGCACTGGAAGATGATTACGCTGTGCATAACACTTGCTTTTCTGATCGTCGTTACCGACCTGGCCCGTCCTTACATTATTAAAGTGGCGATCGACGACCATATTAACGGGCTTCATAAGCCGATGTACGCTGTAGAAGCGGAACGGGCGGACCGGTTGAAAAGCTACGGCAAGCCGATCGTCATCGGCGGGACGGCCTACGTCCGCCTCGATGCAGCTGCAGCCGAGGCCGGGGCGTCATCCGCCGGCGGTGAGGCGCTCCGGAAGGTCCAGATCGTGGAGGTCGGAGAAGGGTCGTACTTGGCCGAAGGCTGGGTGGCTCCGAATGCGAAGCTGACGGCCGAGGGCGGCGGAAGCGAGGTACGTCTCACTGGCGAAGGGGTGCAGCTGCCAGCCGTGTTACTGGACGACGCGACGATCTCCGGGTTCCGCGACCGCGACTTTACCGGCTTCCTGATGCTGGGCGCTTTGTTTCTGATCGCCGTGATCGGGGGAGCCGTGCTCAGCTACGTGCAGACGAACCTGCTTCAATATACCGGACAGCATATCATTTACCGCATCCGCGGCGAGCTGTTCGAGCATTTGGGCAAAATGTCGGCTTCGTTTTTTGACCGAAACCCGGTAGGGCGGCTCGTCGTCCGCGTCACGCAGGATACGGAATCGCTCAACCAGCTGTATTCGCAGGTGATCGTCAATCTGGTGAAAGATTTTATCGTACTGATCGGGATATTAATTATTATGCTGCAGATGAGCGTAAAGCTGACGGGTCTTATGCTTGTCGTCATCCCGCTCCTGGCCGCCCTGACCGTCTGGTACCGCATCGTCGTTCGCGAGGCGCAGCGGAAAATGCGCATTCTGCTCGCCCGGCTGAACTCCTTCCTTGCCGAAAATTTGTCCGGAATCCGGATTACGCAGCTGTTCGTCCGGGAGGAGCGGCAGCTCGAGCAGTTCCGCGAGCTGAACGGGGAGCATTACAAGGCGGGCATGCGCAATACCGTCATCAACTCCGTCTTCCAGCCGGCGGTCGGCTTTGTCGGCAACCTCGCGATCGCTTTGCTGATCTGGTACGGGGGCGGCTCGGTGCTGGACGGGGCGATTACGTTCGGGATCGTTTATGCCTTTACTCACTATGTCCGGCAATTTTTCAACCCGCTGATGAGCCTCGCGGAGAAATACAATCAGATTCAGACGGCGATGGTCGGAGCGGAGCGTATATTCGAGCTGCTCGGAGAGAAGCCGTCGATCGTGGACAAAGAGGAGCCGAAGCCTTTGCCGAAGCAGGTGCGCGGCGAGATCGAGTTCGATCATGTCTGGTTTGCCTACAACGAGGGCGAATGGGTGCTGCGGGACGTATCGTTTAAGATCGGGCCGGGGCAGACGGTGGCGTTCGTCGGGGCGACCGGGGCCGGCAAAAGCTCGATCATTCAGCTGATCAACCGTTTCTACGACATTCAGAAAGGAACGATCCGGCTGGACGGCGTCGATATTCGCGACCTCCCGCTTGACCAGCTGCGCCGGGCGATCAGCGTCGTTCAGCAGGACGTCTTCCTGTTCAACGGCGATATCGCCTCGAACATCCGGTTGAACGAGGCGGGAATTACCGACGAAGAGGTAAAGGAAGCCGCACGGATGGTGCATATGGATGACTTCATCCGCAAACAGCCGCTCGGCTACGCGACCCCTCTGGGCGAGCGGGGCGTCAACCTGTCGCTTGGCCAGCGCCAGCTGCTGTCCTTTGCCCGCGCCATCGTATTCCGGCCGCAAATTCTCATTCTCGACGAGGCGACCTCGAATATCGATACCGAGACCGAGCTGGTCGTGCAGGACGCGCTCAAGACGATCTCCAAAAACCGCACGACGCTGATCGTAGCGCACCGGCTGTCTACGATTCAGCATGCCGATCAGATCATCGTTATGCACAAAGGCAAAGTGCGCGAGACCGGAAACCATTATCAGCTGCTCGCCCTGAAAGGGTACTATTACAAACTGTTCGAGCTGCAGTACAAAGACCAGAAGCGGGAAATGCAGATGCAGCACGCACGGTAGCGTAGTGTGTAGCCAAAACGTAACAAAAAGGACCCCGTTACCCGGCTTCGGTTAGCGCGGTCCTTTTTGTCGGGAGCGACGCGAGCTAGCTGCCAACGGTGCGCAGTAAGCTGGAGTCGGCATTCCGCCGGGGCATGTAAAATTCCGCATATGAGGCTAAATGATCATCATTTACACGCCCCGCAGCATTGGTGAGCAACAATTACAGGGCGCTGTTCAACTCGTTCGGCGTGCTTAATCCGGACGGCAACCGGATGGCTGTCATCGGCGGACAGGTCCGGTTCGAGCCCGTACAGCCAGAATATAAGGAAGCCGTCAAATATATCCGCAGCTTGTATGCGGGAGGGCTAAGGGTATACGTAACGAAAGTGGAAAAAACTCGCGTTATGGCGAGTGTGGCGAGGATCAAGCTATTCGCCTTGGCGGGGCTTGCGGCGACGATCCTGATCGGGGGTCTTGCAATCTTCATTTTGATGCATATCAACTACAAGCCGATCCGGCGGCTGAAAGACGCCGCTGCCGATCTGATCGAGCGGGCGAACCGGATGCCGGACGGCGAGCCTCTGTACGTTGCGGTGATCGGGGCTCCGACTAATGTGGCGTCGGCTATATGGATGGACCCGGGTATCGTCCGGAAGATCGTAATCAGGTCTTAACATTGCCGGCGGGGGATGTTATTGTAATGGAAACGGGGAAGCTTCAACGGCGGATTAGCCTGGACGAAGCTGAAGTCCTAACAGGCAGCGCCGCAGCTTCCCTACCGTCCTTTCGAAAGTCGGGTGATCCAGTCTGCTGCAGTTCATCGCTATGATAACCATGCTTGTGGATCATGTCGGCATCGTGTTTTATCCGGATATTGCGGCGTTTCGGGTCATCGGAAGGATCGCGTTTCCGCTGTATGGCTGGTTTTTAGTTCAAGGGTATTTGCACACGGGAAATTTAAAAAGGTACGCGTTCAGATTGCTCGGACTCGCCGTTTTGTCACAGCTTCCGTTCACGCTCTCGCTGCAGCTGTGGCAGCTTAACGTTATTTTTACGCTATTGTTGGCTCTGGGGGTGCTGTACACGCTCGACTCCGGGGCAAAAGGCATCTTCAAGCTGCTTCTGGTTGGCGGAGCTGTCGGCATCGCTCTATGGGTTCCGATGAGCTACGGACTTTACGGAGTGATGATTGCCTTGCTGTTCCGTTATTTCAGGCAATGGCAGCTGGTGCATTATCATTTCTTGCTGGACGCCGCCCATGTACTCGTATACGGATTCGGTTATGCGATCCAGTTGTTCAGCGTATTCGGCACTTTCCTGATCGTGTGCGCCCAGGAGCTGAATAGCCGGGTACAGCTGAACAAATGGATCTATCGCGGATTTTACCCCGGCCATTTGGCGGTCCTGTACGGGCTTCGGTTATGGATCGGGACTTAGCGGTCCTGGCGTTTCTTTTCAATATTTTGTCGAATGGCAGCGCATCACGCTACGGGAAGTGTCCCCGAACTATGATATAATAGACCTGCTTACACTTCGACAGAGCGGTGAATGTTATGATCCGGGGTATGCTTGTAGACGACGAGAGACTGGCTCTCGTCTATTTGGAGCAGTTGCTGAAAGAATTGATGGACATCGAAATAATCGCTGCCTTAACGGACCCCGTGGAGGCGGTTCAAGCTGCTCCGGAGCTGAAGCCGGACGTCATTTTTATGGATATCGACATGCCGGAAATGGACGGATTAACGGCTGCGGAAATTATAACGGACAGCTGTCCGGATACGAATATCGTATTCGTGACGGCTTATAATCAGTTTGCGCTGGAAGCGTTCGAGCTTCATGCGATGGATTACATCGTCAAGCCGGTTCAAAGCCGGAGGCTGATGAAGACGGTAAGGAGACTGGAGAAAAAATGGTCCCAACTGGCCGAGCAGACGGCAATGCGTGAGAACAAGGCTGGCTATATCCGCTGCTTCGGTATGCTCCAGTTCGAGCAGGAGGGGCATGCTGCCCAGCCGTTCCGGTGGAGAACTACGAAGACGGAGGAGTTATTCTGTTATCTGCTCCACCATCGCGGCAGCGTGGTATACAAAGAAACGCTGATCGATCTGTTCTGGCCCGATACGGACCCTGAGAAGGCTCTGGCCCACCTGTATACGATCATTTACCATATCCGCAAAACGTTGAAGGAATCGCATGTCGATGTACAGATCAGCCGGATCAGCGGCCGGGTCGGCTACCGGCTGGACTTGCATCAGGTGGCGCTTGATGTGGAGGAGTGGGAGAACGGCATCCGTAATCTAGGACCCGTTCAGCCGGATCACCTGGAGGAACACCGGAGATGGGTGCAGGAGTACTCGGGCGATTATTTCGGGGATAAAGGGTACGCTTGGGCGGAAAGCGAGCGGCAGCGCCTTCGGATGATGTGGCTGCACCACACGGTACAGGTCGCCGAGTGTTATACCGAGACGGGGATGCTTCCGGCGGCATTATCGCTCTATCAGAGGATCGTGCAGCTGCAGCCCTACTCTGAAGAGGGTCATCTGGGAATGATGCAGGTGTACGACAAAATGGGGGAACGTTCCGCTGTGGAAGGGCAATTCCGGATCGTTCGGGAGATGCTGGAGGGTGAACTCGGGATCGGGCTGTCGGAAACGACCCTGAATTGGTTTGAGCAGTGGAAGCAGCGAGATTAATAAATAATAGGCGTGAGAAGGCCGTCCCAGACACGAGGGGCGGTCTTTTTGTTGCGGGTTGGGCGAGGAGAGGGGGCGGGCTGCCTGTAAGGTTACGTTCAAGCTTCTTTGCCGCAAAAAGATAAAATAAAGTCACGAATCTCTCGTCGAAGCCGTTCCGTCGCCCTTCCTCGGGAGTAGAGCGTTTAGAAGCTGTTGAGAATTTGTAGAGAAATTTGTTATACGGTGATCATTGAAAATAAACAAGCACCTATAGAGAGGAGGGGAGATATGAAAATAGCGAAGCAGGCAAGAGCAAGTGAAGTTCATAACGTTAATTCAACAGAGATGGAGGCCCATAAGAAACATGCGAAGGAAAGTATCGGTTCTCGCTATCGCGCTTCTGCTATTTGCCCAAACCTTTACGGGTCTGTTTAATACGGCACATGCCGCAGCGATTACGGACAGTATTCTTTCGAAGGTAATCTTGAAGGATGGCCAGGGAAAGATCATTGATGCGGCTCTAAACCCCGATTATCGGGTCACGCCGGCTTCAGCCGTCAAGCTAAACTACGAGTGGGAGCTCGAGAACGGACACGGGTACAAGTCCGGCGATACGTTCACATTCCAAATTCACAACTTGTTTGAAGTTTACAACGATGTGACCGGCGATTTAATGATCGCTGGAAATGTGAAAGTCGGTACGTTCAAGCTGCTGGAAAGCAAGCGCGAAGTAACCATGACCTTTAACGATGAGATCCAAAAACGATCCGGTGTGAAGGGCACGCTTACGTTCGACACGTGGTTCAGCGAGAGCACCAAAACATCCGAATCGGAAGTCACCATTTCGATCCCGATCAAGGATAACCAGACGCAGGATCTTACGGTTTTGTTTCAACCGAACGTGACGGAAACGATCAAAAAATCGGGTTCTCCCAATCGGAACAAACAAACGCAGTGGATCAACTGGACGATCGATGTGAACAAGAAGCTCGAGCGAATAAGCAATGCGGCCGTAATTGACGAGCTTCCGCCGGGGCTTGCCAAGCCCGCTAATGTGGAAGTTTATGAGCTGATTGTTAAAAACAACGGTACTACCGTGCGTGGAAACAAATTGAATGCTGCGGATTATACATATGATCCCAATGCAGCAGCGAACAAATTTGCCGTAAATTTGGGCAATATCGATTCAGCCTACCAGATTGTGTTTACAACCGGATTTACGGATGACAAAAAGTCATTTGTGAATAAGGCTACTCTGACAGGCGGCACGACGGAGCCTCTTGCAACATCACCGACCGTAACGGTCGACCGCGGGACGCTGCTAGAGAAGAAGACCAGCGGTTATGACTCGAGTACTCAATCGGTAAGCTGGGAGATCGACTACAACTATTCGTTGAACCAGATTCCTGCTGCACAAGCGGTGCTTGTAGACATGTTTGACAATACGCATGTATTGGACGGACCAGTTGAGGTCTATGAGGTAAGCTTTGATTCGAATGGCAACGCAGTTGTTGGAGACAAGCTGACAAGCGGGTATACAGTAACTCCAGCTACGGCCACAGGGAAAAACGGCTTTGAATTGAAATTTACTAGCGGAGCCAGCCAAGCCTACAAAATCAAGTACAAAACCAAGGCAGCAGGGAATGTGTATGAAGACCATACCCTGAGTAACAACGTAACGACGGGTACTACCACGAAGTCGGCTACACAGAGCATCAGCCAGAAATTTCTCGATAAAGGGTCGAGCAATCCAAACTATAACGACAAAACGATAGATTGGACTGTACGGATCAACGAGATCGGGTATACGGATGTTCAAAATCTCGTCTTTACAGATACATTCCCGTTTGGCGGATTGCAGTTGCATGGGCCGATTAGAGTTCAAAGAGGCTCGACGACGTTGACCCAGGGCACGGACTATACGATTACTCAAGATCCGACTACTGGCTTTACGATCACATTTTTAAAACCGGTAACGACCGAACATCGAATCACGTACACGACTAAGTTCGATAATGAATGGAAGCCGCCGCACGATAATTCATTCGGTATTTCTCAAGGGGAGCACAAGGATAATTTTTACAACCGGGGCAAGCTGGACTGGAAAGCAGTTGAAAACAGCGTTACGGTGGACAAATCGAAAACGATCACAGCCCCGTTTATCCCGGATACGTTCACCAAAGCCAACGGATTTAAAGAAGGTTCCTACGATGCGGTAACGAAGGAACTGACCTGGAAAATCGGTATCAACTACAACAACAGACCGATTACGGATGCGGTTGTGAAGGATATTCTCGGACAAGGTCAGAAGTATGTGTCCGGTTCTTTGAACGTACACCATATGACTTTATCGGGAACGGAGAACGGAATAGTCGTTGGAGCCGGGGTGAATAGCAGCGAGTATACATTCACGGAACCGAATGCGGCGAACAACAACACGCTGAGCGTAGCATTCGACAAACCGCCGGGCACAGTGATTAACACCCCCTATTACATCACGTTTAAGACTAGTCTTGACGGTGTGAAAATTGATGAAAAGACGATCTCGAATACAGCTGATTTGTACGAAAACATCAGCACTCCGCTTACTAGTTTCGGAACAACCGTACCGATTAAGCATGGCGGCGAATTCGTCTCCAAAACCGGTGCGCTTCACTCAGCCAACAAGGTCCTTATGGATTGGACGCTGCCGATTAATAGAGGACAGTCGTTGGTAGAGAACGCAGTAGTGAAAGACGAGCCCAGCGCAAATCAAATCTTGGTGGAAAGTTCTTTCAAGCTGTATCCTACAAAGGTTAGTTCGGGTGGAACGGTAACGAAAGACTTGACGAAACCTTTACTGGTAAAAGATGTAGACTACACCTTGGACTTTGCAACGGATGACAACGGCAAGCAGTCGTTTGTGCTGAAGTTCAAAAATTCAAATCCGAATCATGCGATCAAGGATGCCTACATTTTGGAGTATCAGACATTCATTAACGCGTCCGGCCAAGTATCGGTAAGCAATTCGGTTACCTTTACCGGAGATCAGATTACAAAAGGCGAAAAGACTACGAACGAAAGCAAGACGGTTATGAAGACTGCCGGCTCTGGTACCGGAAGCGGCGTTACCGGCACGTTGATCATTAAAAAAACTGATCTGGATACGGGGGCCGTTCTGAAAGACGCGCAGTTCAAGCTCGAGCGGGAGTCGAACGGGAAGCGGATTCCGATCAGCCAAGCGATTAACAAGACCGATGCAGATGGCCTGCTGAAATACGAAGATTTGTTGTTCGGCACATATATATTGACCGAGACTGCGGCCCCGCGCTCGTACGAGCTGGATTCGACAGAAAAAACGATCATTTTGGACGCCGCTACGGCCGGTAGTGCACCTTATGAGTTCGAAGTCAAAAATAAGCGAGCCATAGGCGATCTGATCGTCAAAAAAGTCAAAGAAGGCACGAATACCGTTCTGCAAGGCGCAACATTCAAGCTGGAGCGGGTCAATTCGGACAGCACACGGACCACGGTCTCCAATTCAACCTATGTGACCGGCAGCAACGGATTATTGAAGTATGCGGATTTGCCGTTGGGGAATTACATTTTGACGGAGATTATAGCGCCGTACGGGTACGCTCTTGATCCGAAGGAACATTCCATCGAACTGACCCCACACCATGTCGGTACGACAGGCTATGAGTTCAAAGTCGAAAATAAAGTAAGAACAACAGGCGGTCTGGTTATCAAGAAAGTCAAAGACGGCACGAATACGGTCCTGGAAGGGGCACAATTCAAGCTGGAGCATCAGGCGTCTAACGGCACCCGGACTACGGTCGCCCATGCAACGAATACGACAGACATCCATGGGTTGCTGAAATACGAAGATTTGGCGTTCGGCACTTACATTTTGACAGAGACCCAACCACCGGCCGGGTACGAGCCGGATTCGGCGGAACGGGAGATCGTTCTGACTGTAGCCAATACCGAAACTACGGGTTACCATGAGTTCGAAGTCAAAAATAAGGCGAGAACGACAGGCAATCTGATCATCAAGAAAGTAGATTCCGACACGCCGACTAAAGTTCTGCCTGGAGCACAATTCAAGCTGGAGCGAGAGGCGTCTAACGGCACTCGGACGACGGTCACAGGTGCAACGTATACGACAGACATTCAAGGATTGTTGAAATACGAAGATTTGCCGTTCGGCACTTACATGTTGACGGAGATCGCGGCGCCGTCCGGGTATGTACTGGATACGACTGAACATACATTTAGTTTGGACGCAGCCAATACCGAGACGAAAGCTTTCGAATTCGAAGTCAAAAATAAGGCCAGAACGATAGGCAGTCTGCACATTAAGAAACTAATAGACGGCACGAATACGGTGCTGCCCGGGGCGCATTTCAAGCTGGAGCGAGAGGCGTCTAACGGCACACGGACCACGGTCGCAAGTGCAACGAATGCCACAGACATCGATGGATTGCTCAAGTACGAGGATTTGGAACTGGGAACTTATATCTTGACGGAGACCCAAGCACCCTACGGGTATGTGCTGGATACGACAGAACATAGAATCATGCTGAGCGTGGCCAATACCGAAACTTTGGGTTACTACGAGTATATAGTTACTAATAAGATCAGAACGACAAGTGATCTGATCATCAAAAAAGTGGATGCCGATACGCCGGCCAAAGTTCTGCAAGGGGCACAATTCAAGCTGGAGCATAAGGCGTCCAGCGGCACCCGGACTACGGTCACCCATGCAACGTATACGACAGACATCCATGGATTGCTGAAATACGAAAATTTGGCGTTTGGCACTTACATTTTGACGGAGATCGCGGCGCCGTCCGGTTATGAGCTTGATCCGGCGGAACGGGAGATCGTTCTGACGGTAGCCAATACCGAAGCTACGGGTTACCATGAGATCGAAGTCAAAAATAAGCTGCAAGTCATATTGCCGAAAACAGGAAATTTCTTCATCAAGAAAGTGGACGACCTCACGGGAATGCCGCTGCAGGGAGCCATCTTCAAGTTGGAGCAGTTAACTACGGTAACGGGCTCGACATACGGTGCAGGAACTACGGTAACGGGTTCGACTTATGGAGCGGGAATCACGGTAACGGGTTCGACTTACGGGACCGGGATTACAGTCACAGGCTCGACCTATGGCAAAGTGATCATGGGGACGTATACGACTGGCCCGGACGGATTGCTCCCGTTTATCGACATGCCATTCGGCACTTATATGTTGACCGAGATTACAGCACCGGACGGTTATGTGCTTGATTCGAAGGAATTGACCATTATTTTGGACGCAGCAAGTGCGGGCACGATCGGGGTTATCGAGGTCAAAAATAAGAAGCAAGGCAAGCCTGTCGATCCGGTAAATCCGGTCGATCCAGTCGATCCTGAGGAGCCGACCGATCCGGTAGATCCAGGCAAACCAACGGCCCCTACTGATCCGGGCAAGCCGACGAACCCTGTCGATCCGGGTAAACCGACGAACCCGGTAGATCCAGGAAAGCCGACCGATCCAATAGATCCGGGCAAACCGACGGACCCGACAGATACGGAGAAACCGACGGACCCTGGTGCCGTAACGCCAGGGGATTCGGATAACGCAGGGGCAGGCCGCAATCAGGAGAACAGCGAAGAACCGACAGAGCCTAACCGGGACAACTCCGATACGAGCGGAAATCATTCAGCTCTGGCCAACTCGGACGACAACAAGTCGAACGGCGCGGGGGTAAAAGAACTTCCCAAAACCGGAGAAGACAGTGATTTGCCGCTTCAAGTGGCCGGTTTGACACTGGTTGCCGCAGGTATTGCCGGTCTTCTGTACAGAAGACGGGGGCGCGGCCTTTAATCGTTTTTTAATGTTAGAATAGTTGTACGGGAGAAGCCTGAGTACCTTGACGGTATTCGGGCTTTCCTCTTCCGAATTAGATCGAACGCTAGAACGAAGAAAAGGAGCTGACCGTCGCCGGCCGCTCCTTTTGTAGTTGTGCAAGTATGATCACATTACATCACATTTTTCAATTTTCTCACATAACTCGTCTTGATGAAAAGGAAGTAGACGATCTGGATCGCCAGGAACGTGCCCAGCACAAGCGCCGAAGGCTTTACCAGATTGGCGTTAAACGTATTTTGCAGCGTATTGAGCGCGACCGCCCCGTGGACAAGCGCGACGACTATCGGCACGAAAAACAGCAGCGCGATTTGCGTCGAGACGATCTTCGACAGCTCGGCTTCCGTCAGACCCAGCTTGGAGATCGCCCGGTACTGCACCCGGTCGTTGTCCAGGTCGGCGTATAAGCGGAAGTACAGGAAGCTGCCCGCCGCGACGAAAAAGACGGCGCCGATGAACAGTCCGGTCAGCAATATTTGCCCGAAGCTTTGGTTCATCTCGTTGATCTCGTAAGCCCGGGACGTAAAGCTGAACTGCTTCTGCTCGCCCTGAAGCTCACCGTTGAGCTTTTTGGCCGTACCCAGCGTCTGCTCCCACTTCTTCACCTCGTACACGTAAGTGACCGAGCCCCGCTCCGATTCGGGAAGCAACCGGTAAGCCGCGTCGGAGACGATGACGATGCTCCCGTAGTCGAACTGCTTCAGCGGGGCCGGGATCGCTTCGTTTTTCGTCACCGTAAACGAAGAATTCCCTTCCTTCACATTCAGTTGCTTGGCTTGATCGCCTTCCTCCCGTTTCCCGAAGCCCATATCGTCCGGGAAATACAGATAAGCTTCGCGATCGCCGAGCTGGACCTGCCCGTTCATCAGACGGTTGTAGTCGCCGGCCGGGATGAAGAGGTGTTGTCTGCCCGATTCGGCCACTTGCAGCCTTTTAATATTCACGACGAATTTCTCATACTCGACACCTTCCTGCTGCAGCCGCTGCTCGATCAGGGACGTATGCTCGTCTGCGCGGGCGTTGCCGGCAAACGATTCGTATTTGAAAGCCGGAGTCGATTCCGACATCATGCTTACGAACATCGATTTCATCCCGACCAGCGTCCCGATCGAGCAGAATGCGACCGTCGAGATGATCGACACCAGGAAAAACATCCGTGCGTTATCTTTCATCCGGTAAGCCAGATCGGACAATGTAATCATATTCGTATTGCTGCGGTACAGCTTTTGCTTGCGTTTCAGCTTGTTGATGATATACACGCTCAACTGGGTGAACAGGAAGTACGTACCCACGCTAACGATTACCACGACGGGAAGCAGCGCCAGCAGGACGAGCATTCCTTTCACGATAAATGCGACGGCGTAACCGACGGCGAGCAGTACGGCGGCGAGTATAGCCAGCCAGGTGGACGCCTTCGGCTCCGGCTTCGGCTTCGCGGTTCCTTTCAGCAAATCGATCAGCGAGCTGCTTCGCAGGATGATGGCCGTAAAGAGCGAAATCACTACGAAGAGCAGCGTGAAAGCGGCCAGCGTTAACCATCCCGCCGTGACGGGCCAATAAAAGGAAAGCGGCTTCTCCAGCGCCAGCACGGACGTTCCCAGCATCAGCATCCCTTTCGACAAGAGCAGTCCGGCCGCGATGCCGGAAGCGGTAGCAGTCAGCCCGATGATCACATTTTCGAGAAAGACGAGCTTCCGGAGCTGCAGATCGGACATGCCCTGCATGATGCAGATGCCGAATTCCTTTTTGCGCGACTTCAGAAAGACGCTCATCGAGTACAAAATAAAAAGAAACGTAAATACGTAAATGATATACTGCGACACGTCCATACTTGTCTGAGCGCCCTTGCCGTAGCTGCCGTGGGTCGAGAAATTCAGCTCCGGGTGGAAGACGAACATCGAATAGGCGAAAAAGATCATGACCGAGAAGGCGCAGCTGAAAAAGTAGCCGGCATACAGACGCTTGTTGCGGAAAACGTTCTTAAACGCGAACTGACGAAAATTCATCCGACGATCCTCCTATGGAAGACAATACGTTCATGATGTTTTGGAAAAAAGCTTCGCGTCCGTCCGTACGGTGCAGCTCCCGGTACAGTGTTCCGTCCTTGATGAAGATGACGCGGTCGCAGTAACTGGCCGCCTGCGGATCGTGGCTCACCATCATCATCGTGGCGCCTTCGTCGCGATTCAGCCTCTGAAGCGTCTCGAGCACGTCTTTGGCCGACTTCGAATCGAGGTTGCCCGTAGGCTCGTCCGCGAGAATCAGCTTCGGATCGTGGATGATCGCCCGCGCGATGGCGGTGCGCTGGCACTGGCCGCCCGAAATTTCATATGTGCGCTTGTTCAGGATGCCCGCGATGCCGAGCTTGTCCGCGATTTGCTGCACCCGCTTGTCCTGTTCGGCGATCGGGACGTTTTCCAGCGTCAGCGGAAAGATAATGTTCTCTTTTACAGTCAACGTTTGCAGCAGATTAAAATCCTGAAAGACGAAGCCGAGCTCCTGACGGCGGAACAGCGCCAACTGGCGCTTGTTTAACCGGTGGGTGTCGACGCCGTCGATAAGCACCTCGCCCGACGAAGGCTTGTCGATCGTCGAGACGACATTCAGCAGCGTCGTTTTGCCGCTGCCGGACGGTCCCATGACGCCGACGAATTCTCCCTTTTGAATCGTAAAGTTTAAACCTGACAACGCTTGATAGGCTACTTTGCCTTCATATACTTTGGATACGTTTCTGACTTCCAGCATGTACGGTACACTCCTTCAACGTTTTGCGAAGCAATATTGGCTTCGAAACCATCAGCTTCGGCGAATTCTCTATGGATATCATCGCATCCGGCCGCCCGGAGCGCCATGGATCTAACTTACGGAAAACTTTCAATGTTGTAAGCTTCGAATGCGAAAACGGAGTTGCAGCCGCAGCCGAAGCAGGTTGCTGATGAAGACCGCGGCCGCTTGAAAGGATGTCTATTACATGATATTTTAATAAAAATAGAACCTCGTTCCTTATTGATGAACAAAAAGTTCTTGTCTTTTTTCCATTTAGTACCTACAATTGAACCTGTATTGGCTATCGCCAAACGTCCTTGTTTACAGGGAGGGGGGATCTTTCGTGATCGGTTACAGGCAATCGGCTTTCAATCGAATTGCACTTGGTGCGCTTCTTGCCCTGCTCCCGGCGGTCTCCGGCTGCAGTTATATGAAAGCGCAAACATCGGAGCCTTTTACGCTTGAGTTAATAAGGAGCGACCATCCGGCACAGGTTCTCAGGACGGACACGCCTGTTCTAAAGGAGATTCGGCGCATAACCGGCATTACGTTAAACCTGGTCCCGGTTCCGCTCAGCAGCTATTCGGACAAGAAGAGATCGCTGATGACGACCGGCCATATGCCGGATATTTTGCTGATCAATCCGAATGAGATGACTGAGTTTGCAAGAACGGGGATTTTTTTGCCCGTATCCGACTATTTGGAACAGATGCCCCATTTCCGGAGCATCCTCAAGGAAAATCCGCTGATGCAGCGATTGTACGTAGACGGCAAACTGTACGGATTTCCTGTAACGGCTGAGCATTACATACAAAATGCGAAAGCGCCGATGATTCGCACCGACATCTTGATGAAGCATCAGCTCGAGGTCCCCCGTACGTTTGACGAGTTGTATACCGTGCTGCAAAAGCTGAAGGAGCTGTATCCGGATTCGATTCCATGGACGGCGCGAGGAATCGGATCGTTTCTGAATGCGGTCGCCTTCGGACTCGGCTCGGGAGCGGGGATGTACTTCGATCCGGATCTGGGAGGCGGGCGGTACTTGTACGGGACGAACAAGCGGGAATTCAAAGAAGTGCTGATGTACCTGAACAGGCTGTACCGCGAGGAGCTGATCGATTCCGACTTCGATGTCAACAGTCAGCAGCGCTGGAGCGATAACCTCGGCACGGGGAAATCCTTTTTTTATTACGACAATTATACGTTTGCGCTTAATTTCAACGAGGCGTTAAAGCGGGATCATCCGGACTATCGTCTGGAGCTGATTCCTTACCTTGCAAATGCTAAAGGCAGCACAAGAGGATTTCTGTATCCGAAAGGTTGGCTATCCGATATTTATGCGATCAGTTCCAATGTGGAGGACCCTCTCCGGGTTATCAAACTCTTCGACTGGCTGTACAGTCCCGAAGGGGCGATGGTATCGAATTTCGGCATCCGTGGGGAAACGTACGAGATCCTGGACGGAGAGCCCCGAGTAAGCGCCCGTCTCGCCGAAACCTACAAACAAACGGCCGATCCGATTCGCATGATGCAGTCGGAAGTCGGGGCTGGTCTGCTGGCCATTTCTCCGCTTGTCGATGAAAGACCGGCCATGGAGCTGTCAAGTCCCGACTTGTTGCGCTGGAGCGAGCAGCTGAAGCGCGATCCGGGGGCGATTGTCATCGACAACTTGGCTCCAAGCTTTACGAAGGAGGAGCGGGACCGGTTGACCCATATCCGTTCCAGGCTGGCCCCACTCGAGCAGGAGCTGCTCAAGTTTATAATAGGTACAAGGCCGTTAAGCGAATACGAGGCTTATGCCGAGCAATTGACTGGGGCCGGCGTACCCGAGATGGAGACGATCTATAACGACGCATTGGCGCGTGTACGGCCATAAAGCGGTATGGGGGAAGTTTGCAATGAACTTATGGAGGAAGTATTTTCGGGTCAACCGCCTTTTCATTCAAATTTTGCTATATTTCTTATCGCTGCTGCTTCCGATCGCACTGATCGGTACGTTCACCTACGACCGCTTCGTCGATCAATTCAAGCGGGAGTTTACAGAGAAAATAACGATGAACATGCGGTCTTCAGCCCTAGCGATAGATAACGATCTGCGGATGGTCCAGGAATCGATTGTCGGCCTGTTCGGCGACACGTCCGTCATCCGGCTCATGAAGCCTTTCGCCGCTTATTCGCTGGAAGAACGGACGGAGGTTCATCAGCTGCTGAACGGCTTGAGGCGAATCCGTTCGATCGCAAACACGACGACGGACGAAATTTTCGTGTATGTCGATAACGATAAAGTTTACACCAGCGGAGGAGTGGAAGATTTCGGTTCCTTTTTTAACGGGTTTTATCGGTTCGCTGAGTATGACCGGAGCTTCTGGGAACGGAAACGAACCGACGCGCCGCAGGTAGAAATATTGGACCGCTCCATGGTCCAAACTCCGTTTTACGAAAGGGAGGTTGTTCCGCTCCTGACCTCGGGCGTCATTCAGGGAAACAAAGCCGTCATCGTGGCCTCCGTATCGCTTGACGCGATCCGAAAAACGTTGGCGGGAAACGTCGCATACCCGAACACCCGCTTCATCGTAACTAGCGGTGACGGTCGTTTTATTCTAGCTTCGGATCAGGCGTTTCCCAATAGCGAAACCGCCGGAGAGATCGACCGGATAGCCGGCAAGCCGGCCGCCTTGTCCGAGCCGATATCCATTGAGGGGAAAAAGTATTTGGCGGCCATCGTCCAATCCGACATATACGGATGGAAGTACTACGCGCTCACCCCTGCCACCGAATTCAATAAGCAGGCTGGGGGCATCGTCAACATGCTGCTCCTTATTTGTGCCGTATTGGGCGTAATCAGCATTGCGTTTTCATTCGTATTTACTTTTCGGATCTACAATCCGATCCGGCGCATCTCGGACATCCTCAATCAAGGAGAAAACGGGGCAGAGCCGGCGCCCGGCCGTGTAACGCCATCAGACGAGTTTGAAAGGATCGGTCAAGGCATCGACCAACTGCTTCGGTACAACCGGCAGTTCGAGGAGAAGCTGCGCAACGTGTCTACGGAATATTTGGACGTTGCCTTGCTTCAATTGCTGCAGGGCGGCAAGCTGTCCCGGGAACAGCAAAGCCTGCTGCTCGATCAGATGGGATATTCGAAAAGCGGCTTTGCGTGCTGTACGATCCTGTTCGAGTTTAAGATGACATTTTATTCCGGGGTGCAGGATGTCGACCGGATGCTCATTCATAGCAAGCTCAAGAAACTGATCTGGGGAACGCTTCAGGATTATGCCGACCTGTACGTTCTTGAGTGCAGGCAGCATCAATATATTTGCGTCGTTAATTTGGACGACGAGGAGGAGTTCGCCGGCATCCGTTCAGGGCTGGAGCAGTTGGCGGAAACGTTCCGGTATGATGCGATCTATTGCAGCGTCCATATCGAGACCGGCCGTTTATACCCGGGGCTGGACGGCATCCCGCGTTCTTACCGGGAGGCAATGGACCAGTTGCGAAGGAAAACGTCCTCTCCGGATTTTGTCATTCTGAGGGAGGACAAGCCTGATAGGAGGGTAGACGCTTCCTATTTGTTCTCTGACGAAAACAAGCTGCTGAATCTGCTGAAGCTGGGGGACGAAGGGGGCTTGTCGGAGGCGGTCGATCACCTTTTGAGGTCATGCGAGCTCAAGGGCGGTTCCGCCGAACAGCTTCACTCGCTCATCTCGGATATGGCCTATACCGGGCTGAGATTTGTGTCCGAGAAGGGCATTGGCGTCGCTGCGGTATTAACGGAGCGAGAAGAGGAACAGCTATTCCACTTCCAGGCTAGCGCCGCCGACCCGGAGGAGAGGCGGCAGCTGCTGCACAGGTTGTATAGCGGGATCGCGGAGACGATGGTTCGTCAGCAGCATGCTTACAGGTCGGGAGCGCTTCTATCCGCCATCATGAGCTACATCGACGAGCATTACAACGAAGATTTATATCTGGACAAGATCGCGGATAAAATGAACGTTTCCGTCAAGTACGTCTCCCGCGTATTCAAAGAGAAAACCGGAATGAATATTACCGATTACATCAGCCAAGTGCGAATCTCCAAAGCGAAAGAGCTGCTCCTCCATTCCGATCTGCCGATCGGCGCGATTGCAGAGAAGGTAGGAATTCATAACCGGACGACGTTTCTGCGCACGTTTAAAAAGGTGGAGGGTTTGTCCCCGAACGATTTTCGCAAATCGATCGCAGCCGACGCGAACAGAGAGGCGGCTGGAATACCGGATTGAACGCATTACGAAACAGCCAAGCCCGAAGCCGAGAGGTTTCGGGCTTGGTTGTTGTGCGTTTCTTCGAGTAGGAAAAATGCAGCCAGGTAGATAAATGCATCATCGGTCGCCGAAGTGCGAAAATTGATGCACGGGGCGCCCGTTTTGCTTCTTGGAAACGGGTTCGTACGGGGATATAGTGATACCAGATTGCGGCCGCAGTCGGAAACGATCAAGTGTTGCGGGATGGGAGTGAGTCGTGTTGAGGTACAGCTTAACGGAAAAAGAATATATTTTTGGTGACCGCCGGCCGTTTGCCAGCTGTCATGCTTCCACCTTGGACGTATTGCCGGACGGGAGTATTCGGGCCGCCTGGTTCGGAGGCACGAAGGAAGGAATGGGCGATGTAGCGATCTGGAGCTCGAAACGGGCGAAGGGGAAATGGTCGGAACCGCAAAAGATTGCGGACCGTGAGGGGATGCCGCACTGGAATCCGGTTCTGTTCCGTACGAACGAGGGGAAGCTCCGCCTGTATTATAAGGTCGGCCATACGATTCCTCATTGGCATACGCTGACGTGCATATCTACGGACGACGGCGCAAGCTGGTCGGAGCCGGTCCCGCTTGTTCAGAACGATACGGGGGGACGCGGGCCGGTACGGAATAAGCCGATTTCTTTGCGCAACGGGATGCTGCTGGCTCCGGCTTCGCTCGAAACGCTGCAGCAGTGGGATGCTTTTGTCGATATCTCCTGCGATAACGGCGGTTCGTGGAAGGCCAGTAGTCTCGTCCCGATCGATCATGCAACGTTCCCAGGGAAAGGAATCATTCAGCCGACGCTATGGGAATCGGACGAGGGCGTTCATATGCTGCTGCGCAGCACCGCAGGGGCGATATACCGAAGCGACAGCACGGACCAAGGGGAAACCTGGTCACCCGCTTATGCGACGCCGCTGCCCAACAACAACAGCGGCATCGATCTCGCCCGGATGCAGAGCGGAACGCTGGCCCTCGTATACAATCCGGTCGGGGAGGACCGGGGGGCGAGAACGCCGCTCGTCGTCCGTCTCTCGCACGACAACGGGAATACGTGGGGGGACGAGTTTGTGCTGGAAGACGAGCCGGGGGAATTTTCGTATCCGGCTATCGTAACGCAGGGCGACCACCTATATATCACATATACGTGGAACCGGGTAAAAATCGTTTATTGGCGCTTGACGCTGCAATAAAGGTGCGCTCTGCTCGGGCGGACATCCGGGCTATCATTGGGCGCGCGTTAAGGGGTTAAGGGAGACTGTCGATTCATTATGAACAACCGAGTGGAAAGTGAAAAGATTGCCTTCTGGCGAGTTTTGTCTGGAATCCCAAACCTTAAAATCCTTTAAAATCAAGGGATTCCGGACAACCTGTCTGAGCAGAAGAAGGCAACTTTTCACTTGGAACGGCCAGCTAACACTTCTACACATTTAATCGACAGTTTCTAAGGGGGCTATACAAGTGAAGGCAGGGAAAGCTGCAATAATGAAGTCGTTCTTGGCCGGTGTCTGCATACTTCCCGCCTTGGCGGGCTGCGGACCTGCTAAGGAGGCCGCGGAGAAGGCGGAGGCATTCGATGCGTCGCCGGTCAAGCTGAGCTTGTTTCCGGCGGTAGGCATTGAGGAGAAGGACGTCAGCCGGTTGTTTATCGAGCCGGTCAAGAAGAAATACCCGCATATCGACATCGAGTTGCTAAAGCCCGGCAAAGGTACGATGATTCAAGATTTGGTGGCCGCCGGCCAGCCTCCGGATTTGCTGTATACGTGGAATGGCGGGTTGTCTACTTTTCAGGCTTACGATTTATTGTACGACATGACGCCGCTTGCCGCCCGGCACGGCGCAGATCTGTCCCGGTTCGAGCCGGTCGTCCTGGATTCCATCCGCGTATTGTCGGGGCAGCGGGAGCTGTACGCCCTTCCGTTTACCGTCCAGTTTAATGCGATTTACTATAACAAAGATCTTTTCGACCGGTTCGGCGTCCCGTACCCGTCAGACGGCATGACGTGGGAAGAGACGATCGAGCTGGCAAAAAGAGTTACCCGCAGCGAGGGAGGGGTCTCGTACCGGGGTCTCGATCCGGAGGCGGTATCCCGGTTGTCCAAGCCGCTCGGGATCACGTACGTCAACAGCGGGAATGAAAGGTCCGCGATCGACACGGACGAATGGAGGAGGGTGTTCGAGCTTGCCCGCTCCATCTATTCGATACCGGGCAATAAGCCGGGGAATTTCCTGAACGCCAATGCCAAACCCGCTTTCCTGAAGGACCAGAATCTGGCGATGATTACGACGATCAACCTGCTGAATCTGGCATTGGAGGAAGCGACCACCGGCGGCTTGAATTGGGACGTGGCCCAGTATCCGAGCTATAAGGAGAAGCCGAATGTGTACGGCCATGTCGATGCGCACGTGCTTGCGATTACGAAGACAAGCAAGCATAAGGATCAAGCGATGCAGGTGCTTCAGGTCGTTACCTCCGACGAGGTTCAACTGCTGAGCGCGCGAACGACAGCCAGGCTGTCTCCGCTGCGAAACCCGGAGATGAAAAAACAGCTGGGCGCCGACATGCCTTTCCTGAAAGGCAAACGGCTGGAGTCGATCTTCAAAAGCTCTCCCGTCCCGGCACCGGCCTATTCGCGCTATGAAGACAGCGCAGTCAATCAAATCGTGCTGAAAAGCTTCGAGGACTATTTCAACGGCCAGGATTTGAACAGCGCACTGCGCGATGCGGATCAAAAAATCAACCGTCACATCGAGGACAGCAAGAGCAAGTAAGGAAGTCCGTTGTAGCTGATGAAAATATGAGGGGAGTCGGTATTCATATGCTGGGGAAAAAAAGAACGGTCGCTTTATCCGCCATTGCGGCGATGACGGCGTCATTGCTGGCCGGATGCGGAGGGAAAGAAGCTTCAGAGGGAGGTTCGGGTCAAGGGGCCGATGCCGCGTCCGGCACACAGCCGGCTGCCGTGCAGCCTGCGAAGCAGGAGCCGGTAACGATCACTTTCGGTTATCGGCCCGGTTATTTTACAGAAAAAGAGATGGAGCGGTACGTGATCGAGCCGGTGAAAAAGAAATATCCGCATATCACGGTCAAGCCGCTGCTGATCGATAACAAAACGGTGACGCTGCCGAACTTGATCGCTGCGAAAGAAGTGCCGGATATCATTACGACGAATTCGCTCACCCTGCAGGATTTCAAGCAGTGGGATCTGCAATTCGATATGACGGAGCTGGTGCAAAGCCAAAAAACCGATCTTAGCGGGTTTAAGGCGGATGCGCTCGAATCGATCAAAATCACGAATCAGACCCCCTATCTGGTCGGATTGCCGTATACACTGCAGTTTAACGCGTTGTACTACAACAAGGATATATTCAACAAATTCGGAGTCGAGTACCCGAAGGACGGCATGACTTGGGGAGAGGTGACGGAGCTTGCCAAAAAGTTGACGCGGGTGGCGGACAACGTGCAGTATCGGGGATTGGAGCCCGACTCGGTATTCCGTCCCGGCTCCCAGCTGGAGCTGCCTCTCATCGATCCGGCCACTTACAAATCGATTGCCAATACGGATGCGTGGAAACGCGTGTTCCAGATGGTCAGAGACATCTACGAGATTCCGGGCAACTCGGATATCAAATCGCTCGGCAACGGCATAAAAGATTTTAACCAAACCCAGACGATCGCCATGATCGCCGGCCTGAACTGGCTCAGCTTTATGAACGACGACAAAATCAAGTCGAGCTTCACGAATTGGGATATGGCTTCCTACCCGGTATTCCCGGAGAAGCCGGGGATCGGCACGCAAATTGACATTCACTTGATGCTGCTTGCCAAAACAAGCAAAAACAAAGAAGCCGCTTTACAGGTCATGAGTACGGTCGTCTCCGACGAAGTGCAGCTGGAGCTTGTGCGCGACGGCAAAATATCGGTGCTGAAGGATAAAAAGTTCGAAGACGAGTTCGGCAAAAATCTTGACATCCTGAAAGGGAAAAACGTGCAAGCCGTATTTAAAACCAAGCCGGCCAAGCCGTTCCCGCCGACGGAATTTGCAGGCAGAGCTTTAAACGACATCACCAATCTGATGGGCAAAATCATTAAAGATCAAGTCGACTTGAACACGGCGCTGCGCCAGTTTGACGAGGAGCAGACGAAGAAGTACGCGGAAGGCCGCAAGTAAACCGGTTTAGGCAACACCCACCCGACAAAGGAGTGATTCGGAATGCCTCGTCAGGATGAAGATCAACGTCAGGAGCTGCCGCCAAGCGGCGGCTCCGCCCCATCGATCAGCCGCAGAAAGCTGCTTGCCGCCGCAGGGCTCGGCGGCGCTGCCTTACTGTCCTCGGAGCTGCTGAAGCTGGAGTTCGCAGAAGCGGAAGCGGGCACGGTCGGGGAGGCGGTTTACGGACATAAAGGCAAGCCTTGGGATAACGGCTTGAGGGAGGAGCTGGCGAATAACGCGGACCCTGCGAAGGGAGCAGCGATGGTCGGCTACAAAGGCCGCACCGTGGCGGATAAGCTAAACGAGCTGGCGAGCGCTGCGGATTGGAACGGCGACGCCCAGCTGGCCGCAGACGCAGCCGGCGGACAAGTCTATTTCGTCCCTCCAGGAGCCGATATCACGGTGGACGTACCCTCGCAGTATCCCGATCTGAATGCGGCGCTGCATGGGATCGAGCGCTGGATGATCCCGTCCAGCTCGGTAGTCCGCATCCGTTTGGCCGCAGGTTCCTATGTGATGCCGGGCGCTACCCGGATTACGCATCCGAACGCCGAGCAGATTCAGATAAAAGGGGCGGATGTAACCTTAACCGCCAAAGCGGTCGGCCAGACGAGCGTGACGGGGACGGCGGGGCATTATCTCGTTACGCTCGCTGTGACGAATTCGGCAAGCTTTGCGGCAGGAGACTGGGTGATGATTCGCAAGACGTCCGGAGACGGCAATCATTACGCCCATGCGGGATTTTGGGAAGTCGTGTCGGCAGGCGCCAATCAGATCACGGTCCGCAACCGCTACCGCCAGTCGGCATTTCCGGCGCATACGCTGGTTTCCGCCGATCTTTACAAGATGGGCACGATTCTTAAATACAACGATACCGACGGGATTGTTGTCAGAGGCTCCAGTGTCGGGCTCCTGGAGGATGTGGGAATCGTCGGCAACATGTACGACTACTGGAATGAAGTCAATGTGACCGGGACGGAGAAAGGCACGCACGGCATCTATGTCGGGTCCAACACGATCGTGAGCGGCTCGGCAGCACCGGGAGGAGAAAATCCGCTAGGTATTTCCGGCGGTTCGATTTCGCTCGGAGAGTTCGTATGCGTGAGCCAGTTCGACCAGCAAGGCCTATGCGTTGCCGGAGGCTCGGGCGTGTACGGGAAAGGTGCCGTATCGACGGGAAACGGCAGAAGAGGGTATTACGTCGGCACCTCCGCCGCGATCGAGATCAAGTTCTGCATAGCCGCCGGAAATTATTTGGACGGCGTGATCGCGGACTACGGCGGCTGTTTTAACACGAGCGCGGCCTTTTTTATCGGCAATCGGCTCGTTGGAGGCTTTGCGTTTAACGGCGGATCGCTGGTGGCTCCGAATACGATTTCGGCAGGCAATGCGGCGAACGGATTCGAGGCCAGGGCGGGAGCCCAGCTCAGCGCGGATAGCGCGACGGCTGTGTACAACAGTTTAAACGGAATTCACGGCGAGTACGGAGGGAGAATATCGTGTACGAATGCGACGGCTTCCTATAACGGCCGGGACGGACTTTCGCTTGCGTTCGGAGCTGTGGCAAGGGCGACAAAGGTCAATGCCAGCCAGAATACGCGGTATGGCGTAATGTGCGACGGAGGTTCGACCGCGGTTGTCACCGGTGCGGCTACGTCCGGCAATGGGACGGCGGACCGGCTGGCGAAGCAGCTGTCCATTATTCAGGACGGTGCGTCCTATACCGCCGGTACGATTGACGGTGTATCACGTCTGACGCTTCGCAGCGGGACTTCGACGGCGGACCAGGCGATAACGGGAGGCGGCGACGTATCGGTTTCTTTGAACGGGACACCGAGGTTTCTGTATAAAGCAAACGGCGACCTGCACCCGACGTCGGACGGCGTTCAAAATCTGGGGCAGCCGGCCAGCCGGTTTAACGATATATACGCGGCCAATGCGGTCATCCAAACGTCGGACGAGCGGCTGAAATACGACATTGAAGCTTCCGACCTGGGACTGGATTTCGTTAACCTGCTTACTCCCGCCAAGTACAAGAGGGCGGACGGGCAAAGCGGGCGCGTCCATTACGGATTAGTTGCGCAGGATGTGGAGAGGGTGATCAGCCGGCTCGGGATGACGGATACCGAGTTTGCCGCCTTGACCCGTTCCTTCCCTCAGGACAATGATGGAGGTTCAACAGGCGAACCGGTTTACGGCTTGCGTTATACCGAGTTTATCGCGCCATTGATTAAGGCCGTGCAGGAGCTGACAAAACGAGTTCAGGAGCTGGAGGGGAGATAACCCGTTTTGAAAACAAAGCGCAGCACCCCGATTCGCGTCGTCCGGTCTGCTTCGTCCGGTCGCCGGGCCGCCCGGGCTTTAAGGACGCGGCCCTCACCGCACCTCCGCCAAAGGTTGATGCGCCCGCCGTTTTCTTATACAATAACAGCAGAATGATGATAACTATTCTCACTTATTGAGACGAACCAAAGGCGGAGCTGCGGAATGAAGACCATTTTGCTGATCGAGGACGAGAGGCGTTTATCGAGATTTATCGAGCTGGAGCTGCGCCACGCTTCGTTCGCGGTGACGACGGCTTACGACGGGTCGTCGGGACTGGACCTCGCCTTGAGAGAGGACTGGGACGTCATCCTGCTCGATCTGATGCTGCCCGGTCTGGACGGGATGGAAGTATGCCGGCGAATCCGTGCCGTCAAGAAAACGCCGATCCTTATATTAACAGCCAGAGACAGTGTCACGGACCGGGTATCGGGCCTCGACAGCGGAGCGGACGACTATATTCCGAAGCCGTTCGCGATCGAGGAGCTGCTGGCGCGGATTCGGGTCGTCTTCCGCAGACAGGAGGACAGAGACGAGAACAACAAAGCGCTGCTGTCGTTCCAGGACCTGAGCGTCAATCTGGATTCCCGCGAGGTGCGCAAGGGAGCCGGGAAGATCGAGCTGACGAAGCGGGAATACGATCTGCTCGTTGCGTTTCTCAGAAACGCGGGCCGGGTGCTGACGCGCGAAACGCTGCTCGACATGGTATGGGGATATGAAGCGGCGGTCGATACGAATGTCGTGGATGTGTATGTCCGTTATTTGCGTAACAAGATCGATGCACCGGGGGAAACGAGCTATATTCAGACGCTCCGGGGTACCGGCTACGTGATGCGAAGATGAGAAAATTAACTCGTACCTGGCTGCATCTCCCGATCAAGTGGAAGCTGACTTTATGGTCGTCCTTGCTGTTGTTTTTGCTGTTCGCGGCGTATAACGCCGTTCAGTACGTGTATGTGGAGCAATGGATGATCAAGCGGGAGAAGACCGGCGTCCAGCAGACGATGCGAGCGGCGCTTAACTATTTCCTGGAAAATGAATTCGCCTTCAAGGGGGCCGATCTGGCCCCGATTCGTGGTTTTCTCGAACGGATAAACGGGCAAAATCAAGGGATTCGCGTGCTCGACGCGAACGGCAGCGTCATCGTGTCCGTCTCGAACGGGTTAAGCGGCGGCTGGGGCGAGACGCCGGGATCGGCAGCGGGCGGCGAGATCGCGGGGACGTGGCAGCGGAGCGATAATCGGCTGATCATGAGAAGCCCGCTCACCATTTTTGAGTTTACCGGCACGATCGAGATTGTCCGCAATACGGAGGACTTCGCCGAATTAATCGCGGCTTTCTCCCGCGTCATGCTGCTGTGCGGGCTTGGAGCCGTTTTTTTGAGCGGGTTCGGAGGCTGGATGCTGGCCCGCCAAGTGCTGAAGCCGCTGCAATCGATGTCCGATACGATCCGCAAGATCAAGCGGAAAGGGCTGCACGAGCGGGTGCCGCTCGGCGGCAATCAGGACGAGATTTATACGCTGATGAGTATGTTCAACAACATGATGGATCAGGTGGAGAGATCGTTTCTCCAGCAAAAGCAGTTCGTTGAAGACGCCTCGCACGAGCTGCGGACGCCGGTCGCGATTATCGAAGGCCATCTGGCGATGCTGCGACGTTGGGGGAAAAACGACCCGGCCATCCTGGAAGAATCGCTGGACGCTTCCATTCACGAGCTGGCCCGGCTCAAGGGGCTCGTTCAGGAGCTGCTCGCTTTGTCGCGCGCGGAAGCGGCGCTTCCCGAAGGGGAACGGCCCGCTGCCGATCCGGCCGAGACGATCCGGCAGATCGTACGGAACAGCGCCGTCGTTTTCCCCGCGTTCCGGTTCGAAGCTGTGACGGACAAGGTAACCGGCGTGGCGGTAGGTATTCCGGAGCAGCAGCTGGAGCAGATTTTGCATATTCTGATCGACAACTCGGTCAAATATTCGCCAGACCGGAAATCGGTCCGGGTGACGGGGACGGTCCGTGACGGGCAAGTGTGCATTCAAGTGTCCGACCAGGGTGCGGGTATCCCCGCAAGCGAGCTGCCTCGCGTCCTCGATCGGTTCTACAGGGTGGACAAGGCCAGGAGCGGGGAGCAGGGCGGCCACGGCCTCGGGCTCGCGATCGCCAAACGGCTGGTCGAACGGTACGACGGCATTATTAAGATCGAAAGCGTGGAGCACGAAGGCACGACAGTGACCGTTGTATTACCGGCAGTACCACCAACTAACGGCAAGTAAAGAGGCTGTCGATTCAATGTGGACGACCAAGTGGAAAGGGAAAAGATTAGCTTCTGGCGAGTTTTGTCAGGAATCCCCTACCTTACATTCCTTATTCAATCAAGGGATTCCGGACAACCTGTTTGAGCAGAAGAAGGTAACTTTTCACTTGGAACGCCCTGCTGTCACTTCTACACAATGAATCGAAAGCTTCAATAAACGCGGGTAGGTAAGTTTCTATAGAAGCTTATCTACTTTTTTTCGTTTTCACATCGTTTTCTCATTTTCATCGGTTACAATGTAAATTGTTCGTTCCAATGGTAATGATATTCATTATCAATGAGAATGAAAAACGGCTGGAGGGAAGCCATGGTACATACAATGCTGACAGGCGAAGGCCGCTCCGATCAAGGAGAAGAAAGCAGCTGTTTGAACGAAAACCCGGAAGAAGTACTCGGGTACGAAACTTGCAGGCCGGCCGCCATTTTTTTTGGCCCTCCACTGAGAATGAATATTATCATCAACGAACATGCTAACTAATTGATTGTTTCTAAATGGAACTTTGCTAGGATCTGCAAAGCGATAAAAACCATTTATCCAACAATAGAAGAATAGGGGTAATAGCGATGAGAAAAAACAAACTTACCGGGGGCCTTGCGCTGCTGACTACGATGGCGATGATTGTGATAGCCGGCTGCGGCGGTGCCCAGACAGGCGGCAGTGCGGCCGACCCGAATGCAGGCAAGCCGGCTGCGGACAACGCCGCCAAAGGCAAGGAACAGGTCGTCAACATCTTTACCGCCCGCCACTATGATGTGGACAGCACTCTTTATGATGCTTTTACGAAGCAAACCGGCATTAAAGTTAATGAAGTAAAAGGGACGGCGGAGGAGCTTGTCGAACGGCTGAAGCGGGAAGGCGCCAGCACGGAGGCGGACCTGTTCGTCACTGTGGACGGCGGCGTGCTCAACTACGCGAAGCAAAACGGCGTCCTGCAGCCGATGATCTCGCAAGCGATCGACAAAAACGTTCCGAAGCAATTCCGCGACAAGGACAATCAGTGGGTCGGAGTCGCTACGCGCGCCCGCGTCATCGTATACGCGAAAGACCGCATCAAGCCGGAGCAGCTGTCCACCTATGAAGATTTGGCCAGCGACAGATGGAAGGGCAAAGTGCTCGTCCGCTCCTCGTCGAGCTTGTACAACCAGTCGCTGCTCGCTTCCTTTATCGAATTAAACGGCGAAGCGAAGGCGGAAGAATGGGCGAAGGGCATCGTGACGAACCTGGCCCGCAAGCCGGAGGGCGGAGACCGCGACCAGGCGAAGGCGATTGCGGCCAAAGTCGGCGACGTTGCGATTATGAACACGTATTACGTCGGCCAAATGCTGAATTCGAAGGATGCTGAGGAAGTGAAAGTCGCGCAAAACATCGGGGTGTTTTTCCCGAACCAGGGCACGACCGGCACTCATCTGAACATCAGCGGCGTCGGCTTGACCAAACACGCCAAAAACAAAGAGAATGCGATCAAGCTGGTCGAGTTCGTTACCGGCAAGGAAGGGCAAACGATGCTGACCAACGGCAGCTTCGAGTTCCCGGTAAACGAGACGGCTGACAAGCCAGAGCTGCTGAAATCGTGGGGAACGTTCAAAACCCAACAGATCGACTTCGGCAAGCTCGGCGATCATAACAAAAAAGCTACCGAACTGTTGAACAAGGTAGGCTGGAAGTAGGCTGGAACTTACTATGAAAGTCAACACGTTATGGCGTACGGTAAAACGGAACAGCAACGCCTGGGTCTTCCTTAGCGTAGCCGGGGCCCTCGCGGCCCTTCTTCCGTCTCTATATATTCTGATTGGCCTCTTCCGGAAGCCGAGCGAAAACTGGCAGCATATCCAGGAGTATTTGCTGCTCGATTACGCGCTCGAATCGTTTCGGCTCGTGCTCGGAACGGCCTTTTTCACCGTGCTGATCGGCGTTACGCTCGCTTGGCTCGTCGCCGCATACGAATTTCCGCTCAGGCGTTTTTTTGCCTGGGCTTTCGTGCTGCCTTTGGCGATCCCGCCTTATATCGCCGCTTACACGTACGGGGATATGCTCAGCTATACCGGGAGCGTTCAGATCTTTTTCCGCAATGTGCTCGGCTGGACGCCGGATCAGAAATATTTCGACATCATGTCCGTTAAGGGCGCCGTCTTCATTTTTACTTTGTTTTTATTTCCGTACGTATACTTGATTACGAAGACGTTTCTGGAGAAGCAAAGCGCCGCTTTTATCGAAAATGCGAGGCTGCTCGGCAAAAATCCGGTTCATATTTTTTTCCGGATCGTGCTGCCGTTGTCGCAAGGGGCGATCGTCGGAGGCGCCAGCCTGGTCGCCTTCGAAGTACTGAACGACTACGGGGTTACGAAGCATTTCGGCATTCAGTCGTTTACGACCGCGATATTCAAGACGTGGTTCGGCATGTCCGACGTCGACTCGGCGCTCCGGCTCGCCGCCCTGCTCATGTGCTTCATCGTCGGCGTGTTCCTGATCGAGCGGCTACTGCGCAGGCGCAGGAGGTACAACTCCTCTACCAGCAAAATGAGGCCGCTGGCGAGAAGAAGGCTGAGAGGGATTCCGGCCGTTGCGGCGGTTATGCTCAGCGGAGTTATTGTCTCGTTCTCCTTCGTCATCCCGGTCGTACAGCTGATCGTGTGGGCGACCTGGACGTACCGGGACGTGCTGAACGCCAAATTCGCCGGACTGCTGTGGAACACTCTGTTCATCTCCGTCGTATCGATCGCGCTGCTTATGCTGGTCGCCGTTATCGTCGCGAACGTCTGCCGTCTGCACCGGACCGGGTATACGCTGGCATTGTCCAAACTGATTTCCATGGGGTATTCGATCCCCGGAGCCGTGCTCTCCATCGGGGTGCTGGCCGTGTTCATCTCGCTCGACAACAAGCTCAGCGGCCTATACGCCGGTCTCGGCTGGGGAGAAGGCAAGCTTGTACTCAGCATGTCGCTGGCGATGCTCGTGTTTGCTTATATCATCCGATTTCTGGCGGTCGGGTTTAACTCGGTAGAAGCCGGATTCGAGAAGATCGGCAACCGGTATTCGGAAGCGTCGCGCCTGCTCGGCATGGGGATGACCCGGACGTTTTTCAAGGTCGATCTGCCGATGATCAAGGGAGCCGTTTTTACCGGATGTATTCTGACGTTTATGGAAATTGTCAAGGAACTGCCGCTGACGCTGCTGCTGCGGCCGTTTAACTTCGATACGCTGGCCACGAAAGCGTACCAGTACGCAAGCGACGAGCAGATCCATCAAGCTTCGGCGCCCTCGCTGCTCATTGTTGCCGTCGGCATGCTGTCCGTCTTTTTTTATCACTGGTTAGGAGAGAAGCGATCCCCATGACCTTTTTTGAGATATCCAACCTTACTTTTCAATACGACAAAGGAAACGAACACGTGCTGAGCGGGTTCTCGATCCAGCTGGAGCAAGGCGAGGTCGTAGGCGTGCTCGGACAGAGCGGCTGCGGGAAAAGTACGCTGCTGCGGTTAATAGCCGGGCTGGAGGCGCCGCGTTCGGGCCGGATCTCGATAGGCGGGACGACGATGGTCGATTCGAATGTATTCGTCAGTCCCGAGTCGCGCGGCGTCGGGATGGTCTTTCAGGATTATGCGTTATTCCCGCATCTGACCGTCGAGAACAACATCCTGTTCGGTCTGCACCGGCTGACGAAAAAAGAGCGGGCGGCTAGACTGGACGAGATGCTCGGCCTCGTGCAGCTTCGCGAATATGCCAAGCGTTACCCTCATGAGCTGAGCGGGGGACAGCAGCAGCGCGTCGCATTCGCCCGGGCGCTCGCGCCGAGGCCGTCCATCCTGCTGATGGATGAGCCGTTCAGCAATCTCGATGCGGATCTGAAGGGCAAAATCCGTGACGAATTGAAGCAGCTGCTGCGAGCGGCCAACATGACCTCGATTCTCGTCACCCACGACAAAGAAGACGCGGATGCGATCTGCGACCGGATCGTCCTGCTGGAGCGCAGAGCCGTGACCGTGTAAGCGGAGCGCATCCGGTCTGTTCCTTCCGTGCGGCACGATTAGGGGCAGGCTGGGAGCCGGTGCAAGCGGGAACTTTAAGGGGAAAGGACCCAGGCGACTTGGCGCAGCAGGTACCCGGGCGGTGCCGACGCATACGAAGTTGGGCGGCCTTGCATGAGGGCTGGTTACATATAGTGCCCGACCGTGCATGGTTTGTATCTGGCCGTTGGTCCGGTTGGCGGCCATACGTTTCATGCATTTGCCGGAATAGCGGAAGAATCATTTCCGTTATTCCGGCAAATATCCGGTTTTGACACGCATAGCGGAAGATTTCTTTCCGCTATTTTCCGTTTTCGGGCCCTTTCTCCCCAATCATGCCGGAATAACGGAACTTTTTGTTCCGCTATGCTGCCCAATCCGTCATCCAGTGATAAATAGCGGAAGTCAGACTTCCATAAGCGCCCGGCGCATCGAACAGACCGTGCCCCGGCGGGCCGCTCCGCTAACCGGGCCTCCGCGCCGGAGGCTGCCACCGCTCCTGCCGTTCGCGGTACTTCGGCTGCACGTGGGGCGGCTTGCCGGCCTGGCAGACGAGCCGTCCGTCCTCCGTCAGTACGGCGACGATAACCTGAATCGCGGCTTCTTTATTTTGCTGGCGGCGTCCGCTTATCGAAATGCCGAGGCTGAAATTGTGCAGCGTTGAAATCGTTTACAGCCCTCCGGGTATCGGGTATGATGAAGCTGACGGCCAACCGGAAAATGAAACCAGCCGGCCATGAACCGGCAAAGGGAGAGCGATCGGCATGATCATCGATTCGCATAATCATCCGAACTATTTGAACATGACTTGCGAGAAAATTGTGGAGAACATGAAGCAATGCGGCATCGACCGGACGTGGCTGCTGACGCTCGAGACGCCGGAGTACGAATACGCTCCAGCCTATCACCGGCTCACATGGGGCGACGAATCGGGCCCGATTCCGTTCAAAAACTGCCTCGCTTGCGTGGAAAAGGAGCCGGATAAGTTCGTGCTCGGCTACGCCCCCGATCCGCGCAAACCGTATGCGCTGGACAAGCTTCACGCCGCGATCGAGTCGTACGGCGTCCGCGTATACGGGGAAATTATGCTGCGCATGATGTATGACAATCCCGATGCGGTGAGCGTCTTCAAGTATTGCGGCAAACGGGGGCTTCCCGTCATCGTGGAAGTGAACTACGGCATCGGGGAGGGCGGCCCGTATGCAGCGAAAGGCTACTGGTACGGGGGCGGCATCGACGCTTTCGAGCGGGCTGTGGCCCAGTGTCCGGATACCGCCTTTCTCGGGCACGGTCCCGGATTCTGGGCGCATATCTCGAACGACGAGCTGTACAAGGAGCACAGCTACCCGTCGGGCCCGGTCGTCCCAGGGGGCAAAGTATACGAGATGATGCGGAAGCACGACAATTTGTACTGCGACCTGTCGGCCGGCTCCGGGCTGAACGCGCTGAAGCGGGATTCCGACTATACGCGGGAATTTCTGATCGAATTCCAGGACCGCGTCTTATACGGACGCGACGACTGGGACAATAACTTGCAGCAGTTTCTGAATACGCTCGGTTTGCCGCAAGACGTGCTGGACAAGGTTTACGCGCGCAATTCCTTGAAGCTTGTGCCTGTATGATCGCATTCAAGTGAATGGAGAACGGGTTCCGCACAACCGTGCCGGCCGATCTGACCGATACCCCGTAACTAGGGTTGGACTCCGTCGAACTGATTCGCTGTACTCTAAAAAAAGCGCCCTCCCCTTGGCTAAGAAGGCCGTCTGGGAGGGCGTTGATCATTATGATGCCGGTGATAGGAAACCGAATTATTTATAGTAGGATGTGCTGAGCGGAATAACAAATCCGCCACCCTTGGAATGAACCTCGACGTAAATCTCAGAGATCCCTCCGATATCCGCTTCTATCGTTGCCATCCCGTCCTGGGCAAGGACCTTTGTCTCTTTGAGCAGCTTGAGCGAGCCGCTCTCATAGATGCTGACCTCGGCGTCCTGATCCAAGGCTGCGACCTGCAGGTACAGCTTCTGATATTTTTTATCAGGGACCAGCATGAAGGAGCCGGCTCCATCCTCCGTATCGGTTTTGGCCTTGTTGTACAGCACTTCCTTGTAGTCTTTGTCCCGGTACGTAGTCCGGCTCGGATCGCTGGTCAAATAATTGCCCGCATCATAGTCCTCCCCTGCGATGGAAACTCCTTCGACCTTCTCGCCGAGCAGCACGGTGGCGGTAGGGGCATCGTAGTCGACAGCCACTTTCAATGCGCCTGCGACAGCGCGGACCGGCAAGTAGGTATTGCCTTCATAGGTGATCGGCAATACGGCATTGCCCTGCTCATCTTTCAATTGGGCTTGTACGCCGTTGACTTTTACTTTCAGATCATGGTTCAAGTACGCCTTAATTTCCTCCAGATTGGCACCGGCGTAGACGCCTGCGCTCGCTCCGACGAGCAGCGATGCTCCGACAATCGAGGCAATCCAAATTTTTTTCATTACGGTTACTCCTCTCCTTGTAAAAGATAGTTGGAAAATTTCTTAAATTCCTTAAACCATACGTCCTGTTCTTTAAAAAGTTTCACTTTTTGTCCCCATTCAAGAAGGGGGAGGTTCGCAAGTAAGATTGGGAGGGCGTTTTCGGTTTCGAAAATCAGTTTTCGCAAACATAAGTCTAAGTGGAAATCATAAGTAAATCACAAGCGGGCGATTTAAAGAAATCGTAAAAATAAGAGCAGAAATAAATAAATCAGCATTGACTTCATAACGGAATGAACCTATAATCACGATATAAAGTAAATCAATAGAGAATCACAAATGATTCTTGTCCTCAAACTTACCTCTTAGACCTCTCATGACGACCCCCGGCAACCATGCTTCAAGTTCCATTTTCATTTCATCAGTTCCCCAAACCGGTCCAAAGAAGAGTGCGAAATCAGCGAGAATAGTTGCTGGTGTTCTTTGTCGAGCCGGAATGGAAGCGGATTCATCAATCGCCCAACAAGAAAGCGCTTCCGAAATTAAAATTTGATCTGTGAACATGTCAACCAAAGAAATCACGAAATGGGTTTTACGATTCTTGTTTCTATCGGAGAATCAGCGCCGCTGCTGCTTGCACGATCGGCTGGCAAAAGAGAAAGGCTGCCGTTTGCACCGGGCCATTCATTGTGGAAACAGCTTCATCCGAAGCTTTTCTAATACAACATACCAGGGGTTAATTAAGAAGGAGGAGTTCGAAATGAAAAGAAAGTCGACCTTATGGCTGTCCATGATGAGCGCCGTCATGCTGATGTCCGCCTGCAGCGGCGAGAAGGCCGCCCAGCCCGGCGGCGGGAAAGATCCGGGTGCCGAGACGCCGCCCGCAGCCGCGCCCAAGGTGAGCACGGATCCGGTAACGCTAAAGTTCGCCATCAACTTTTCCTGGCTGGGCGAAGATGAGCGGAAAATGTACATCGTGGACCCGGTTAAAAGGAAATATCCGCACATTACAATCGAATTCATCAACCTGACGGAGATGGCGCTCGATAAAGTCATCGCCAGCGGCACCGTACCGGATATCGTTCAATCGGCCAACCCGATTATGTATACGTTCTCGGACCTCGGTCTTGAGGATAATATCGAGCCGCTTATTAAAACGCACGGGTTCGACACGTCCAAAATCAACAAGGTCGGACTGGACGCCGTCAAAATCTCCAGCGGCAAAGACTATTTGACCGGCTTGCCTTGGACGATCGCCTTTAACGCGACCTATTACAATAAAGACATTTTCGATAAATTCGGCGTCGCCTATCCGAAGGACGGCATGACGTGGGAAGAGATGAGAGAGCTCGCGAGAAAGGTGACGAGAAAAGAAGGCGAGATCCAGTTCCGCGGGCTGGAGCCCGATGTGCCGAGCCGGATGGCTTCCGTGCTGTCGGCCGGATTCGTCGATCCGAAGACGAGAAAGGCGACGCTCGATACGGAAGGCTGGAAGCGGACGTTCGAGTACATGAAGTCGGTCTACGAAATTCCGGGCAACGAGAAATACGCCTGGGTGCCGAGCGCCTTCGACCAATTTATCAAAAGCCGGACGCTGGCCATGTATCCGGGCCTGAACCATTTCCCCAACTTTAAAGGCGTCGAAAATATGAACTGGGATATCGTCCAGTATCCGCAATTTAAAGACAAGCCGAACACCGGCATGCAGGTGGACGAGTGGATCTTGCACATTACGAAGCAAAGCAAGTACAAAGACCAGGCGTTCCAGGTGCTCGCCTCGATTCTGTCTGAGGACGTGCAGATGGACATGTCGCGCAACGGCCGCTTCCCGATCCTGCAAAACAAGGCGATCCAGGACGAATTCGGCAAAAACATTCCGTACCTGCAGGGCAAAAACTTAAAGGCGATCTTCCTGACGCAGCCGGCCGCACCGGTGCCGCCTAGCAAGGATGGAGCGGCAGGGCAGGCGATCTCGCAGGAAGCGTTCAAGAAAGTGATGAACGGAACGGATATTAACTCGGCTTTGCGCGAAGCGGACGAAGCGCTTAACAAAAAAATAGCGGAATCCAACTAATGCCGGTTGCTGCTGTCGCCTGATTACGGAATCTGCCATCAAAAAAGCTTGCCGGTAGGAACGCAAACGTACCGCGGAATGGAGTAAAATCGGAAGCAGTTCCTCCCGGGCCGGATCGCCTGTCATGTTGTCCAGAAATGTTACGCATGATATGATTTGGAGAAATATCCGTTCTTGTCCAGCATCCGGTTTTGAACTTTCTGGAGGTCAAAAGCATGGAAAGCCGTTCCAGCCGCAAAATGTTCCGCTCCCGATTGGACGACCTCGTCAACACGATTCGTGACGAGATTACTTCCGGGCAACGAGTGCCCGGCGAGTTTCTTCCGTCCGAGAGGGAGTTTTCCAAGCAATATAATCTCAGCAATCTGACCGTCCGCAAAGGACTGGAACAGCTTGTTGCCGAAGGGCTGATCGATAAAATTCCGAGAGTCGGCAATAAGGTGACCGGACCTTCGGCCCGCGAAAGCGGGCCTGCCCTGATCCGGATCGGCTATAACACCTCGATTCCCCGCGAAGCCGGGATCGGTTCGCTGCTGGAGCAGTTCCACGAGCTGCACCCGGACATTCGCGTCGAGGCGATTCCGATTACGAACGAGCACCCGGATGTGATCAAGCAGTTTATGGATAACGGCATCCTTGACGTCATCACGCTGAATTACAATCACTACCGCTACTTTCTGGAGAAGGGATGGGCGAACATCTGGGAGCCGGTGCAATCGGACCCGGACATTTACCCGTTCCTGACAGAGGCGTATACGTCGGGCGGCGAGCAGCACGTCATGCCCTTTATTTTCTCGCCGGTTATTCTTTGCTACAACCGGGAGCATTTTCTGGAAAAAGGCGTGCATGAGCCAGACGGGGGCTGGAAGTGGGAGCGGTTGTTCGACAACGCTGCCAAGCTGGCGATACCGGGCGAGAGACTCGGGTTTTACTACCACTTTCTGTCTGCCAACCGCTGGTCGGTATTTCTGCTGCAGCGCGGCCGGTCGTTCGCGCGGGATGACGGCGGCGAACTGAAGCTGAACGGTACTCCGATGATGGAGGCGTTTCGCTTTTGCCGCGAAGTGCAGGAGCATTTCCCGATCTTGTCGGAGAACATCGCCAACGGCGATTCGGAGCAGCTGTTCATGCAAGGCAAAGTATCGGTCATGATGACGAGTTATTTCCACCTTAATTTTCTGAAGGATAGCCCGATTCCGTTCGATATCGCCCCCGTGCCTCACTTCGGGGACCCGGCTACGCTGCTGATGAGCATCGGCCTCGCCGTCAACCGGAAATCGCCGAACAAGGAAGCGGCTATGACGCTGCTTCGCTACCTGACCTCCTACACCGCACAGCTGGAGATCCGCCGGCATACGTACAGCTTGCCGGCCCTGAAGCCCGCAGCGGAATGGGTCGGGGAGGAGGCCGGTTACCGGCCGTCCCGGTTTTCGCTGTTCCGGGAAATCGTTCCATCGTACCGGTTCTTTACGGAGATGAACATCGGCGAGATCGAGATGCGGATGATCGAGAAGGAAGTGCGCCTGTATTGGGCCGGGCTGGAAAGCGAAGAGACGTTTTGCGCCCGGCTCGAGCGGCTGCTGTCCGCGATCGCGCCGTAAAGCGGGCCGGCGAACGAAGAACGGATGACGGGTCCGGCTTCGAGTACACCCCACCTATATCGACGATCTGGAAACCGGAGGCCCTGCCTCCGGTTTTTCTGCGATTGCGCCGCCAGGCAGGAAGGAATACAGCCGGTCTCTCTCGAAAAAAAGAGGGATGAACAGCTGGCAGGCAAGGAGACTTCGATGAAGAAGCAGTGGATTCTAGTTATCGCGGGGATTGCCCTGGTATTGGCTCTGCCAATCTACAGCCTGATTCAGTTTGCCGTCTCGGTCGACCGGAATCCGCGCTCCGTGCAGGGATGGCTCGATCTGCGCGAGTGGAATTTCCGCAAGGACGGGGAAGTCCGACTGACAGGCGAGTGGGAATTTTACCGGAACCAGCTGTTGACGCCGGACGATTTCGCAGCTGCGGCAGGGACTGGCGGTCAGAAGCCGGAATTGACCGGCATCATGCACCTTCCCGGCAAGTGGGACGATTACATCGCCGAAGAAGGGCAGCCTTCCTCGGCCGGCTATGCGACCTACCGGTTACGGATTATGCTGGGGGAAGGCGAGGATGCGATCTACGGAATCCGGACTACCAATATTCGCTCCGCCAACCGCGTGTTTATGAACGGCAAGGAAGCGGGCGCCAGCGGAGATCCCGGCATATCGGCCGGGCAGGGCAAGTCGGGCAACGTTCCGTACGTGGCCTTCGCTTCGATCCCGGGCGGTCAGGTCGAGATTATTGTCCAGGTGGCGAACTATATCTATTCGCCGGGCGGTTTTTTTTATCCGATGTTATTCGGCGACCAGAAGTCGATTATGGACAGCCGGGAAGAAGCGTTGTTCGGGGATTGGGTCACTGCCGCCGGCTTTCTGATTCCCTGCATCTATTTCCTGGTCCTGCACCGTCTGCGGCGCAAGGAAACGGCGCTGCTTTATTTGGGACTGTTCTGCTGCGCCGCTCTCGTGTACGTGCTGACTCACGGGGAGAAGCTGATGGCGGGACTGATCCCGGGAATGAACTACGAGACGTTCACCCGAATCCAGACGATTTCCTCTGTGTACGTGTATTATTTTCTGCTCCGGTACGTCATGGTCATCGTTCCGTTGTCCTATTCCGGAATCGCTCTTGCGTTATCGCGGATCATGGCTGCAGGCACGATTATCATTGCCGTAGGTTTTCCGGTCATTTGGATTTCCAAGTTCGTTCCGTATGTGGCGATCTCGGTCGTCACGATCGGCTACGTGGTTGCCGCCATGTGGAAAGGAATGCGAAGCCGTTCGGAGGATTCGCTCCTTATGCTGTTAAGCATGCTCAGCATCGTCGTCATGATTGTCGTTTATCTGGTGGACCTGTTGGTCGTGTTCGAGGATCAGATTCTGATTCCGTTCGAGATGCTTTTGTTCGTCACGACACAGGCGCTGCTGCTTGCGAAGCGGTTTGCGAATTCCTTCGTGCAGGTAGAGCAGCTGTCGCAGAGACTGCTTACGCTGGACGGGCTGAAGGATGAGTTTATGGCGAACACATCCCACGAGCTGCGCACGCCGCTGCACGGAATGATCAATATTTCCCAGTCGCTGCTGGAGGGTGCGGCAGGCAAGCTGAACGAGAAGATGTCCTCCGATCTGGCTCTGGTCGTCTCGACCGGGAAACGATTGTCGCTGCTGGTTAACGATATTCTCGATTTCGCCAAGCTGCGGAACGGGCAAATTACGCTCCGCCGTCAATACGTCGATCTCAAGGCGGTATCGCAATCGGTACTGGAAGTAGTCGGACATCTCGCCACCCCGAAAAAAATCCGCTTCGTCCAGCAATGGCCGGAGGAGCTGCCTGGTCTGCATACGGATGAGGACCGGCTCCGCCAGATTTTGTACAACTTGTTCGGCAATGCCATCAAGTTTACGCGGCAGGGCGAGATCCGGATCAGCGCCGCAGCGGAAGACGGTCACGTGCGTATTTCCGTTGCCGATACGGGCGTCGGGATCGAGCCGGAGCGGATGGCCGATATTTTCAAAGCGTTCGACCAGACCGATCCCGTGGAAAGCGATACGGCCAGCCGGGGAACCGGACTTGGGCTGAGCATCTCCAAGAAGCTGGTGGAGCTGGGCGGAGGACGAATCTGGGCCGAATCGGAGCCGGGACGCGGCTCGGTCTTTCACTTTACGCTTCCGGCTGCATCGGACGGACCTCCGGTGACGCCCGAATCCAGAAAGCCGGTTCCCGGCGGGGAGAGCCCTGCCGAAGTTTTCAGGCAAACAGCCGCTTCGGCGGCGGAGCGGGGGACTCGCCAGGAAGGGAGGGAGACTGTCTCCACGGTGCTGCTCGTAGATGACGATCCGGTCAATCTGCAAGTGCTGATCAACCTGCTCGCTCTGGAAAACTACGAAGTCATCGCCGTCGATAACGGACGGGAAGCGCTGGACATCGTCACCTCGGGCCGGCCGGTCGATCTCGTTCTGGCCGATTGGATGATGCCGGAGATGTCGGGACTCGAGCTGAGCCGCGCGATCCGCAGCCGGTATTCGCTATCCGAGCTTCCGGTGCTGATGCTGACGGCCAGACGCCTGCCCGAAGATGTCCGAGTCGGCTTTCAGGCGGGGGTGAACGATTTTCTCGGCAAGCCGGTGGACGCCGACGAGCTGCGCGCCCGTGTACATACGCTGCTTGCGATGCGAAATTCGGTACGTTCCGCGGTATTGTCGGAGCTTGCTTTTTTGCAGGCGCAGATCAAGCCGCACTTTTTGTACAACGCTTTGAATACGATTATCGCCTTCTGCCCGTCCGATCCGGAGCTGGCGACGAGACTGCTCGTCGAGCTGAGCAACTATTTGCGGGCCAGCTTCGATTTCCGCAACAGGGAGCAGCTGACTCCGCTGCATAAAGAGGTCGCGCTGATTCAGTCGTACGTTTCGTTAGAGAAGGCGAGGTTCGATAAACGGCTGAAGGTCGAATACGAGATCGACAACGATTCGCTCGCCATGATCCCTCCGCTTACGATCCAGCCGATCGTCGAAAATGCGATCCGGCACGGCGTCATGCAGAAAGCGTCCGGAGGGACGGTGCTCGTCAAGGTGAAGAACACCGGATCTGCGATCAGCGTAACGGTTGAGGACGACGGGGTAGGCATGACGGAGGAACGGCTCGCTTCCGTGTTGGCAGGCGAGCTTTCCGAAGGAGGTGTCGGCATCCGCAACATCCACGGAAGGCTGCTGACGCTGTACGGGCAGGGACTGCGGATTGAGACCGAGTGGAAGCGCGGGACACGGGTAAGCTTCGAGGTGCCCAAAAGTTTGCCGGCCGCCTGGCGCAAACGGAACAGAGGGGAGAATGCAGATGAAAGCCATTTTGATCGACGATGAAAAGCCGGCGCTTTTGCAGTTGGAGCGGATGATCCAGACAGACGGCCGGGTCAACGTCACGGGGGCCTATATGAACCCCCGCGAAGGCTTCGCCCACCTCGCCAAAGACAAAACCGACATCGTTTTTCTCGATATCGGGATGCCGGAGATGAACGGACTTCAGGCGGGGGAGTACATCCAGCAGATCGATCCCGACATCCGGATCGTATACGTGACGGCGTATGCGGATTATGCGCTGGATGCTTTCGAGCTGAACGCGCTCGATTACGTATTGAAGCCGGTCGATCCGCTTCGCTTCGCCAAAACGATCGCCCGGATCGAAGAAGACGTCGGACGCCGGAGCCTGCGTCCGGCAGCAGTCGTGCAGGAGCCGGCGGTGCTTTGCTTGAAGCGGCTTACGCTGCAGGATGCCGCCGGTGCCGGCGACAGGCTGAAGTGGAGGACGCAAAAAGCGCAGGAACTGCTCGCGTATCTGATCCATATGCGGGGGCAATGGGTGACGAAGGATGCGATTATGGACCAGCTGTGGCCGGAGTATAAGCAGGACAAGGCCATTACGCACTTGCACACGTCGGTATACCAGATCCGGAGGATGCTGAAGGAATGGGGGGCGGTCTCGGCGGGAGTGGAATATTCCCAGGACAGCTACCGCATTATCCTGGACGGGATTGCGACGGACGTAGAGCAATTCGAGCAGGGGGAGGCGGGCGAACCGGTGACGACGGAGAGCGGCTGGCAGCGCAATGACCGGCTGTTGGCCCTCTATCGCGGCGATTATCTCGAGGAGCACGATTACGATTGGGCGAAAGCGGTAAGAGGAGAGCTTTCCCGCCGCTTCGTCCAGCTCAGTCTGCATACGGCCGCGTACGAGCTCGCTACCGGCAGGGAGCGGCTGGCGATCCGCCGGCTCGGGACGGTCCAGGAGAAAGAGCCTTATTCGGAGGAATGCTGTCTGCTCTTCATGAAGGCGTATGCGTCCTTGAAAGATTACGGTTCGCTAATAAGCCATTACGAATCGTTTGTACGGGTGCTGCACACGGACCTCGGAATCGAACCGGACCGCGAGACTGCGGAGGCATACAGACGGTTGGTCCAGGAAATGGCTTGATACATCCGAAAAACGCAAGGAGGCATGCCGTAACCCCCGGACCTAAGGAGGACGGTGCGTGCCGCCTTGCGTTTTATTGTTGGGCTCTATTGCCAGGCAATAACGCTGGGCTGTATCGCTGGGCTGTATCGCCCGGATGTCCGTTGGATTCCGCTTACAGCTTCAGCTCGCCGGGCGTGACTCCCCAATATTTGCGGAAGACGCGGATAAAATAACCGGTATCCTTAAAGCCGACCATGGCGGAAGCGTCGCTGACCTTGCAACCTTGCTCCATCAGCCGTTTCGCGTAGTTCATCTTTTTCTCCATCACATAGTCCGAGAACGATTGCGACGTTTCCTGCTTGAACAGCCGGCTTAAGTGGGAGGCGTTCACATGCAGCCTCTCGGCTGCTACGCTCAGCGTGAAGAACTGTTGGTCCATCTCCTGCTCGACCATATCTTTCAACCGCTGGACGAGCGGATGGACGGACGATTTCCGCATCCTGCCCGAGTATTCCGCTACCCGTACGGCTGCCCGGATCAGCCTGTCGCAGCCTTCCTCTTTCAGCGAGACGGAGTGGAGGTCCAGAAACGAATCGTACTCTTCCCCGACCGCCTCGTTCATCGTCCAGCCTTTGCGTTCCATAAACCGGGCGAGCAGACCGCTGAGATACAGAAAATGTCCGCGGATCTCCCCGGGGGCCGGCGCCGGGCCGAGCCGCTCCTCCAGCAGTTTCTCCATGGCGGCCCTCGTCTTCCGGGGGTCTCCCGTCTCGAGGCCGATCTCCAGCATTTTCTCCGGAACGGGCGGTTCCGCCGGCGAAGCCGCACGCTTAGAGGGCGAACCGGCACCGGATTTTCGCGAGGCGGGAGCGGCGTGGATCAGCTCGATGCGGACCGGCTCCGAATCGTTCTCTTTTTCTTGGACATGCACCGCCACCACTCCGGATAACCGGTCGAACAGCCAGCCGGCGGCTGCGGAGCCTTTTTTGGATCGGGACGTTTCCTTGTACTCGGTTCCGTTTACTTTAACTTTCAACGGCTTGCCTGCGCTGCCGAGATGCAGCAATACTTCGTAGCTTCGGCGGGCCGGCATGCCGTTGTAACGCCCGTTGCGGCAGCCGATCGATACGGACGTCCGGCGGTCGCTGCTTGCGCAAGCAAACTCCGTGAGGGCGAATTCTCCGTTCTCATAGCCGAAAGTAACGCCGTCGTCCTCATACAGCGTAAACCCGCTCTCTCCATGCGGGTACAGATGCAGACTCATCGGTTCGACCGGTTTCTGCCCGATATGATCCATCTCCGGCCACATGGGAAGAATGGTGCCGGCTTTGACGAACAGCGGTCCGCCAGTATCCTGCGGCGCGTCGTATTCCAGATCAAGCGGTCCGATGTAACGTTCGCCTGTCCAATAATCGATCCATGTCCCTTCCGGCAAATAAACCCGGTTCGTAAACGCCGCAACCAGAAAAGCATCGCCGAACATATATTGCATCGTCAGGCTGCGCGCCCTCGGATCGCCTGGATACATCAGCGGCATCGCTCTGACGATCGGCAAACCCGTCCGGGAAGCCGTATGCGCGGCTGAGTAAATGTAAGGAAGCAGCCGGTAGCGAAGCTTCGCATACTTTTTGAATAGATCCCGGAGACCGGTGTCCAGCAGCGCCGGATGTCTCCAGTACGCCCAGCTGTTTACTTTGGAACATGGCTGCAAAAAGCCGAAATGAATGCCTTCCGGAGTGTGGATGTCCATTTCGTACGTCACGCTGGAGATGCCGGATAAACTGTCATTTAAGAGGGTGATCAAGGAGTAGTCCCCGCCGACTCCTTCGCCGAGCCCGCCCGTCCACATCGAAGCAAAGCGTTGGATGCCGGCATATCCGGCAACGGTAAAGATCATAGGGCGTGTCGACGTCTGGCTCCTGAAGCCGTCGTACATCTGCTTCGCAAGCAGCAGCGGATACAGATTGTTCATCTCGCTGTTGCTCATCCCGTTGCTCCACATCTGGTCCGGCAGCCCGAGCAGCTGGCTCATTTCGCTTAGTTTAAATGCGCTTACACCCTGATCTACAAAGGGTTTCAGATGGGCATACCAGCCTTCGTCCAGCTCATCCGGCAGTTCCTCCTGACCAGGCGCGATTCCGCCGCCGACCGGAGCAAGATGACGCTGCGCTAGAGCCTTCTCCTCGTACCGGCTCAGATCGTAGTTGCAGCATAACCATAAACTAAGCTTAAAGCCCATCCCTTTCAGCGTCCCGATAAACGTATGCTGCCCCTTCGGGCTCCAGCCGGGGATATAAAATCGTTCCGGATGCCATCTCTTGGAGGTCGAGTAATCGTAGCGCTTCTCCATCCAGGTCGGCTCCAGGCCGATCAGATCGCAGGGGATTCCTTCCCGGCGGAATTTCAGAGCATCCTCGATCAGTTCGCGGGCATTGGCCTGCTCGTTGCTTATGAAGGATAAACCGTACGCCCAGATCGGAAGAAGCTGCGGTCGTCCGGCAAGCCCCGTATACTCGTCAAGCAGATCTGCATAGCTGCTTCCTGTGAACAGCATATAGTCCAGCTGGTCTCCGGGGATGCAAAAGCGGATCAGGTCGGAATCCGTATGCGCGATATCGATCTCGTGATGAAGTGTCGTATGGATAAATAATCCCCAGCCCCGGCTGCTCATCAGGAACGGGGCCGGTGCGTGCGCTTCCCGTTTCTGGAGCCGCATGTGAGCGAGATGCCCGCGCTTCATCAGCTTGTCGCGGGTTTCGTCGCCGAGTCCGTACAGGAGCTCGTCCGGGTACAGCCGGAAGCTGGCTCCGCAGCAGGACTCCGCCCCGCTATGGGGAGCTGCGATCTGGCGGGTGAGAACTTCGTCGTCCGCCCCGTACAGCGTATAGGTACCCTCGCGGCGGTCTGCCTGGAGAGCGGCGGCTCCGGTCTTTATCGTGATCCGGTCTCCATCTTCTTCTACTTCAATCGCTGCCGGATCGGGGGGCAGACGTACGATTCCGTAACGGACCAGCGGCGGCTCCGGAAAGTGCTCCGTTTCACTCACGCGGATGCGAAACGTGCGGGGGGTAATGGCTTGCAGACGAACATAAGCCCCAGCGGCGGTCCGAAATTGAACATCAGAATGTTCGCGTTGTTCTCCGAGCATGAGATCCCCCCTTAGGACAACTGTAATTTACCGAATATTATAGCATAGAATGCGCATTCCCTCATGAAATTACGATGCTCTGCAATCAGACTCCCTATGTGATGTAAGCGAATACATCGTATAATGGCTCTAATGTCCGAATTAATCATACATCACAGGGGGTAACCATTCATGATGAAAAAGTCTCGCGTTATTCGTCCGCGCACCGTTCTTGTTCCCGCTATTCTTGCGCTTATCCTCTCGGCCTGCAGCTCAGGAGGCGGCACCCCGGCCGCCGGAGAGAAGGACGGGAAGGCGGCTCCGTCCGTTACGGACGATCAGAAAGCGGCCGAGCTTACATTTTACCTTAATTCGATGACCAAGAAAGAATTCGATGAAATTTATGCGCCGATCATCAAGGCTAAATATCCGAATTATGTTTTAAAAACAGCCGAACCGGCGGTCAAAGGACAGGAGATCCAAAATCTCGTCGCAGCCGGCTCCGTGCCCGACATCGTCATCGGTACCAAAGGAACGATCTCTTTTGTAATGGAAGAATACGGGCTGTCGGAGGATATCTCGGAGCTGATCAAAACCCGGAAGTACGATTTGACCCGGATCGAGCCGGTCTTCATCGATGCGATGAAAGGTTACGCCGGCGGCAAAGTGATCGGACTTCCCGTCAACGCCCCGGCCAATGCGCTGCATTACAACAAGACGTTATTCGATAAGTTCGGCGTCGCGTATCCGAAGGACGGCATGACGTGGGACGACGTGTATGAGATTGCCAAAAAGATGACGCGTTTCGAGGACGGCGTCCAGTATCGCGGCTACAGCGAGCGGTGGCATCAAATCTTCATGGAATTCAACCAGTACTCCTTGCCGTATCTCGATCCGAAGGAAGACAAGGCGGCCGTCAATACCGACCAATGGAAAAAGATCGTCGACGGGATCGTTCGGTTCTACAAGCTGCCCGGCTTGAAATTCGACTCCAAAACCGGTTACACCGAGGAGGATTTGAAAGTATTTGAGACCGGCGTCTCCGCCATGACCGTATTTGCCCGGCCGGACAATTACAAAACGTTCGAGTGGGATATCGTATCCGTCCCGACCTATAAGGATAAACCGAACATTGGACTTGCCGGAAGCGCGCGCTATTTCTTCATCACGAACACGAGCAAGGAGAAGGAGGCGGCTTTTAACGTCATGTCGCATCTGACTTCGGACGAGGTGCTGCTAAAGCTGTCCAAGGTGGGAATCGCTCCGCCGCTGGCCCAAATGCCGGAAGAGATGAAGAAAGCGTTCAACCAGGACAATCCGCTTTACCAAGGAAAACACGTCACCTCGTTTTTCTACAACAAGCCGGCTCCGGAGCCTCCGATCCGAGCGGCGGGCCTGACGCCTTTCACCAAATCGCAATCCATCTTAATCGGCGAAGTGATGAAAATGATCGTCGAAGGCAGCGAGGTTGATGCCAACACGGCTTTACGGACGGCCGAGGAGCTGATCAACAAAGGGATCTCCGAAGCGAAAGCGGCCAAGAAGTAAGGCGGGGCAGCGCTTACCCTTGCCTTTACCCGAATGCGGCGGCTGGTAATTGAAATTGAAATTGGAGGCCTGCGGATGTCCGCAGGCTTTTGATTTGTGCGGAATCGCGAGTGCAGCGAGTCCGGGAGGGAAGGCGGACCGGAGCAGGGAACCGAGCCGCAAGATTAAGGTATGGACCGGCTGCAGCCAGAGCCGCAGCCTTGCCGCATATCAGCCCCGAATAAATCTAGTAAAAAATGGATAATAGACCCAATTGCGCCTTCGCTCACGCCAAGAGTGCCCCTTAAGATCCGGGAAAGGATTGGAACTGGTATCAGTTTAGGGCCGCTAAGGCCCTCATGGCGTTCGTTACGGACCTTTTTTGGAATTAACGGTCTCTAGCGAGGCTGTCGATTCATTGTGGACAACCAAGTGGAAAGGGAAAAGATTACCTTCTGGCGAGTTTTGTCTGGAATCCCCTACCTTACAATCCTTATTCAATCAAGGGATTCCGGACAACCTGTCTGAGCAGAAGAAGGTAACTTTTCACTTGGAACGGCCTTTCTAACACTTCTACACAATGAATCGACAGCCTCGATAGGAGCTCTTATTTGAGGGTAAACTCTCCCAATCGTTGATTTTGATAAAAATAGGAGGTGCAAACATCTCTTATTAGATCTAAAAGGGTAATTTTCCAAAAATAAGAGCTGCTAAAACCTCTTATTGTTTGTTGAAGAGTCGAATGGACGAGTAGATCAAAGTCATGGTGATACACCTAAGTCTTGCAGGGATTGGCTGTACGCAGAAAACCGTTGTTTACTCTACTAGAGCGACCAGAGCTACCTGAGTCAACGAGCAGACTGAGCAGACTGAGCTACCAGAGCTACCAGAGCTACCAGAGCTACCAGAGCTACCTGAGCTACCTGAGCTAACTGAGCTATCCGAGCTACCTGAGCTAACTAAGCTACCCGAACCCCCGGCTTGATTCCGCCGATGCCCTTGCCCGAACAAAACCACCAGATTCCCCGGTAGGGTGAAATCTGGTGGTTGATGTCGTCATAAAGCGGCTCTGCCGGGGGCGTCGGCTCACTTCTGCAGAAGCTCGACGGTCACGCCCGCCAGCCTCGCCGGGTCCTCGGTTACGAGCAAGCGGACGACCGCTGCTTCATCGTCATACGTCCATGCGGTCGCCGGGCTTTCCGCCGATTGTTCCTCGCCGGATGTCCGCTTCGGCTCCTCCTGCCACGGCTGGTCGTTGACCGTGACCTGTGCAGGCTTTGTGCTCACATGCACGAACAGCTCGAATGTGCGGGTGTCCGGCATCCCCTCATAGCGGCCTTCCCGGGGGCCGATCCCGATAACGGTGCGCCCGCCGGCGTGCTGGCTCCGGATGCGGGTGACCGCCACCTGCTCCTCCAAATACCGGTACGTCGCCCCGTCGTCCTCGTAAAGCGTAAACTCGCTGTCTCCGTACGGGTAGACGCGCAGTCCGATCCGCTCCAGCGAAACTTCGCCGACATAGTCCATCTCCGGCCATTCGGGCAAAATGGCGCCGGCGCGGATGAAGAGCGGTCCGCCGGCATGGCCGGGAACGCTCACTTGCAGCTCTTGTCCGCCGGTATGCCGGGCGCCGGTCCAATAGTCGATCCATTCGCCGGCAGGCAAATAGATTGTCTCCGTAAAGGCGCCAACCAGCAGCGAATCGCCGAACAGGTACTGCTGCAGCAAATTGGCGCAATTCGGATCGTCCGGGTAAGCAAGCGGCATCGCGCGAACGATCGGCAGTCCGGTCCGGGCGGCGGTATGGGCTGCGGAATAAATGTAAGGCAGCAGCCGGTAGCGAAGCTTGGCGTACAGCTTGAACATCTGCAGCTGTTTCTTGTCGAGCAGCCAAGGGTGGCGCCAGTAAGCCCAGCTGTTCACCTGCGACCATGGCTGCAAAAATCCGAAGTGAATGCCAGCCGGAGTGAAAACCTCCATGTCGCAGCTCGTATTCGTATGTCCCGACAATCCGTGATTCAGAACGGATACGAGCGGCCTCGGACCGCCGCCGGTATCTCCCGCCCAGGTGGCCGCATAGCGCTGGATGCCCGCATATCCGCCGGCCGAGTAGATCATCGACCGCCGCCCGGTCTGCTCCTTGAAGCCGGTATGCATTTGCTTGCCGAGCAGCAGCGGGTACAGATTGTGCATGGCGTTGTCGTCCAGCCCGTTGCCCCATTTCCGGTCGGGGTGCTCCAGCGTCTGGTTGGCGGCGTCCATCTTAAACGCGGCGACTCCCTGGTCGACGAATTTCTGCAGGTGGGCGAACCACGGCTCTTCCGGCTTCGTGATTTTATCCATGTAGGTTGGCTCCTGCAGCCGCGTATCCTGCTCGTAATCGTCCGGGTGCAAGTCGGCGGGGCCGGTGTCCGCCGGTCCGGCTTCATCTGTTCCTCCAGCCAGACGTTCCTCATGGTGCGTCAAATCGTAGTCGCAGCACAGCCATAAGCTCAGCTTGAACCCTTGCCTCTCCAGCGCCCCGATAAAGGTGCCGGGTCCTTGATTCGCCCAATCAGGGAGATAAAAGCGCTCGGGATGCCAACTCTTGTTCAGCGAGTAGTCGTAACGGTGCTCCATCCATCCCGGCTCCAGCCCGATCAGGTCGCACGGAATCCCTTCCCTGCGGAATTGAACCGCATCGTCGAGCATCTCCCGGGCGGTTGCCTGCTGGTTGCAGACGAAAGTCAGTCCGTAAGCCCAGATCGGCAGCAGCTGAGGCTTGCCGGTCAAGTTCGTATAATGATCGAGCAGACCCGCGTAGCTGTCCGCTGCGATCAGATAAAAGTCCAGCTCGCCGCTGCGTCCCCAGAACCTCAATTTATCTGCCACCGTCTTGCCGATATCGACCGAATGGCGGGAGGTCGTGTTGACGAACAATCCCCAGCCTTTGCTGCTCATCAAATACGGTATCGGCGCATACGACTTCACGTTGAGCACCCACATGTCGAAGCGGTGTCCCCGCTGCTCGATCCGGTCTCGGGTGACATCGCCCAGCCCGTAGAAACGCTCATCCTCGGACAGGACGAATTCCGCTCCAAATCCGCTGCGGGTCGACCAAGGAGGGACGGAACTGGCGGTCAGCATCGTCCCGTCCGGCTTCCTTAAGCATACGGTGCCGCTGCCAGTATCGATGTTGAGCATGGCGCCGGCCGTCCGGATCGTCAGCCGTTGTCCGTCCCGGTCCGTCTCGTAATCCGCCTCATAATCCGTCTCGCCGTCCGGATGGGTAATAACGCCGTAACGGACGAGCGGCGGCTCCGGAAACGCGTCTGACTCGCTTAGCCGGACCCGGAACGTGTGCGGAGCGACGGGTTCGATTCGCATATACCCGCCGCCGCTCACCTGAAACTGGATAAACTTATGCGGCCGGGCTCCCTTTGCGGTATGTGGAACAAATGCAGATGGTGTCGACATTCGGTTACCCCTTTCCCTTGGATAGGCTCATTATAGGCGGAATCCGTCCGGGGAAAGTAGGCAATTCGGTTGCATCTTATCGTAATCTGATGCGTTCCTGTCGGATTATAGCGTACCGCTCTGAACCGTTTCATGTCCCGCCTGTGCATAAAGCCGCATCCGCCAAGTTGTGGACAAGCGCTTCTGTGGATATGTGGATGAAACTCGGAATATTAACGGGATAAAGGATTTTTACCCTGTAGATAGTGTGCATAAATTTGTGTATAAGTGTATGAAAAATGTCGGATCGCGCCGCTGCTTTGTCGAATCAAACGGTGACCGGAGCAGGCTGTTGAGCCTGGGCCGCCGCTGCCGAAGCCGTCGCCGAAGCTGCCGCCACCTCGGCGATTTCCAGCCCTTCGGGCCGCATCGCCTTTAACTGCTTCTCGTACAGCTCGCGGTACAAGCCGCCTTTCTGGAGCAATTGCTCGTGCGTACCGTGTTCGGCAATATGGCCGTTGTCCATGACGAGAATGATGTCGGCTCTGACGACGGTGGCGAGCCGGTGCGCAATAATGAAGGTGGTGCGGTTTTTCATCAGATTGTCGAGCGCCTCGGTGACGACCGCTTCCGATTCCGCATCCAGGGCGGACGTCGCTTCGTCGAGAATTAATATTTTCGGATCTTTGAGCAGCGCCCGCGCGATCGCCAGCCGCTGCTTCTGGCCGCCCGACAGCCGCAGTCCGCGTTCCCCGAGCACGGTGCTGTAGCCTTTCTCCCATTTCATAATAAAGTCATGGGCGTTGGCTGCCTTGGCCGCTTCCATTACTTCGTCCATCGAGGCTTCCGGCCGTCCGTAGACGATATTGTCATAGACGGTTCCGGAGAATAAGATATTATCCTGAAGCACGACCGCAATCTGCTTCCTCAAGTCGTGCAAATCGTATTCCTTAATGTCCCGTCCGTCGAGATACAACGTCCCCTGATCGGCATCGTAAAACCGCGGGATGAAATTGATCAGCGTTGATTTGCCCGCACCGCTCGGGCCGACCAGAGCGACGACCTGACCGGGCTTCGCGTGAAAGCTGATCGATTCGAGCGCGGTCCGTGATTCGACCGTTGTCGGCAGTACGGTCGGATTCGTCTTGGGCGGATACCAGTAGAACGATCGATCCGGCTTTTGCAGCTCGACCAGATCGGGATCGTTATGGACCGTATCGGTTCTCGGGGCCGGAAGCTCCGTCTCGTACGTAAACGAAACGTTTTTGAACCGGATATCGCCTTGGCACGATTTGAGCGGCAGCGCATTATCCTTGTTGCGCACGTCCGGCTCGACGTCGAGCAGCTCGAAGATTCGCTCGATATTGGTCATCGCATTTTGAACCGTGACGTTCACGTCGGCGAAACGCTGGATCGGCCCGTACATTTGACCGAGGAAAGCCTGGAACGCAATCAGGGAACCGATGCTCATCTCGCCGTTCAGTACGAACGCCCCGCCGACCGCCCAAGTGATGAGCGTGCCGGAATGCCCGACGATTTCGCTGATCCGCCCCAGCAGGTTGGACAGCAGCTGAGCGGCCAGCGAATGGTTGATATGACGGCCGGTCTGCTTGTCGAACCGCTCAAGCTCCGTATGTTCCCCGTTAAACGACTGGACGACCTTCATCCCCGAGATTCTCTCGACGAGCACGCCGGATATGCGCTCCATCTGACGGTTCACCGCCCGCGACGCGTACCGGATCCGGATGTTCAGGTTCGTGAACGACAAGTAGTAGATCGGCAGCAGCCAGAGCGACAGCAGGGCGAGATGCCAGTTCAAGGAGAACAGGAAGAAGGCAGCAAAAATAACCATGACCAGATCGAACAGCACATTGATCACAGTATTTCCTACCAAATTTTGCGCTCCGTTGACATCGTGAATGACCCGGGACAACAACCCGCCAACCTGCTGGTTATCATAAAACCGCTGCGACATTTTCTGGATGTGCTCATACACTTGCCTTCTTACAAAAGCAACCATCTGGCTTCCCAGCCGCGCCGTGAGCAGGCTTTTGAAAAACGAAACGACGACGCTCATCGCATAAATCGAGGCGAAAATAACGACGACTTTTTTCAGCGTCCAACCGGAATCCGACTGACCCAGCACATCGTCGATCAAAATTTTGGTCAGCCACGGACTTGACAGCGGCACGACATACTGGAGCATGCCCAGTGCGACGATCGCCGCCAAGTAGTGCCAATAAGGCTTGACGAATTGCAAATACCTCCGGATCAGCTTCTTCTTGGATGTCTCCGTGCTTGTACTCGTCCCCGTCCCTGTCCCCGTTCCCGTTCGCGTACCCTTACCCGTTCCTGAATCGCCGCCAGTGCTCATGGCTCTTCCTCCCCTTGGTCCATCCATCCGTCTTTTTTTAGGTGATTACCGGCAAATACGAACGTGTGTGCGATTTGCCACATTTTCCCCCACATTTTATAACCATACGGGGTAATTGTTAAGAACGGTTGAAGGGGGGGAGACGCTTTATTACGTCAGCTTCGTGAACAAACGATGCTTTATCCCATCATTTCATCGAATTCCTTACTATTTTGCAAATATAGCCCGCGGGTGCCGAAAACGGATGTTTGCTCGGTCCGTAATGTGTAGTTTTCGTAAAAATGAAATTATCTTTGTGAATAAAAAAATACGAAATATGGCGGAAAACGGCGCCACAGGCGGCTAAATTCAAGGAGCCCGCGGACAAGTCCGGCCAGATTTCAGGGAAAAAACCGGAAAAAACACTTTACAAAATCGAGAGTTATCTTTATGATTAAATTAATTAAATTCAGGATCGATTTTATAGGAGGGGCCTATGCTTCTAACGTTCGAAAAGCTGAAGAAACGAATCGCGCAACTGGACCAGTACCGCTATCTCGATCATCGTGAAATACCGTCTTACCGGATGTGGATCGACCGGCAAGCCGAGGTCGGCGCCATGCCGCCGGATCATGCGGAGTGGGGGGGCATAACGGTAGGCGAGCGGTGGAGCGGCTACGACCTGACGGCGTGGCTGAAGGCCGACGTTTTCGTTCCTCCGGAATGGTCGGGCCGGACTGTGGTCGGCTTGTTCGACTTCGGGAAAACCGGGGCCGGCTACAACTCGGGGTTCGAATCGCTCCTGTATGTGAACGGCTCGCCTTATCAGGGAGTCGGCAGCAATCATAAAGAAGTATTTTTCTCCGAATCGTTCGTCGGGCAGAAGGTCGAGCTTCTATTTAAAATATGGAGCGGATTAAACGGGGAGTCGGGACTGAAGACCGATCTGGAGCACCGCTTCACGATGTCGGCTCTCGCCTTGCTGGACACGGAAACGGACGATCTGTACTATACGGCGTTCGCGGTATGGCATACGGTCAAGGTGCTGCCGGAGAACAGCTGGGAGAAGCAGGCGCTGTTGAAAGCGCTTGACCGCTCGCTGCTGCTGCTCGATTGGCGGGTGCCGGGCGACGAGGCGTTTTACGCCAGCGTCCGGGAAGCGAACGCGAAGCTGAAGGCCGAGCTGGACGCTCTGCCGAAGTTCCATCCCGTTACGGTCCGCTGTATCGGCCACACGCATATCGACGTAGCCTGGCTGTGGCAGCTGAAACATACGAGGGAGAAGGCGGCGCGCTCATTCTCGACCGTGCTCCGTCTGATGGAGCAGTTCCCGGATTATGTGTTTCTGCAGACGCAGCCTCAGCTGTACGAATATATCGAGCACGATTATCCGGAGCTGTTCGCGAAGATCAAGGAACGGGTCAGCGAAGGCCGCTGGGAAGCGGGCGGCGCGATGTGGCTCGAGTCGGACTGTAACATTCCATCCGGCGAATCGCTTGTCCGCCAGCTGCTGTACGGGATGCGTTATTTCGAGGAGAAATTCGGCGCCAAATGCGAGTATTTATGGCTGCCTGACGTATTCGGCTACAGCTGGGCGCTGCCGCAAATTTTGCAGAAAAGCGGTCTGAAACATTTCATGACGACGAAAATCAGCTGGAACGTCTATAACCGGTTTCCGCACGATACGTTTTACTGGCGGGGGATCGACGGCACCGAGATCTTGACGCATTACATTACGACGCCGGACCCGGACTTGGCCGACAGCCCGTTCACCCGGTTTTACACGTACAACGGCCAAGTGCTTCCCGCGACGCTCATCGGAATCTGGAACAATTACCGCGACAAGGAAATCAACGACTCCGAGCTGCTGCTCTCATACGGCTGGGGGGACGGCGGAGGCGGGCCTACGCGGACGATGCTCGAGCTGCGCAGACGGCTGGAGAACATGCCGGGCTTGCCGAAGGCGACGACAGGGCGGGCCGACGAGTTTTTCAACAAGCTGGAGAGCACGGTCTCGTCGACGGACCGCTATGTGCACCGGTGGGACGGAGAGCTGTACCTGGAGCTGCACCGCGGGACTTACACATCGCAAGGGTACGTGAAGCGGATGAACCGGCGGATGGAGTTCAAGCTCCGTGATGCGGAGATCGTCGCCAGCTTCGGCAGCCCGCTGGCAGGGTATGCGTCATATCCGCAGGAGCAGCTTTATGACAGCTGGAAAATCGTGCTGCGCAACCAGTTCCACGATATTTTGCCGGGGTCGTCGATTACGGCGGTGTACGAGGATTGCCGGGTGGAATATGCCGAGGCCGATCAGCTGGCACAAGAGGCATTGACGGGCGGTGTCGCCCGGATCGCTTCCTTCGTAGGCGGGGACGAACGTCCGGGCTGGATCGTGATCAACTCGCTGCCCTGGAGCCGCAGCGAACTGGTCCAGCTTCCGTGGGAAGCGCGGTTCGCAGGCAAGTGCTGGCGCGATGCCGAGGGCAATCTCGTAAGCGCCGAGCGGGTCAGCGGCCTGGATGACGGGGACTGCCTGCAGCTGCGGGTGAACGCCATACCGGCGATGGGGTATACGACGATCCGGATGGAGGATGCCGCTGCTCCGGCTGCGGCGGAAGCCCCGGCCTTCACGTTCGAAGGACGCTCGGTATCGACGCCGTTTTACGAGATCGAATGGAACGAAGCGGGACAGATCGCCAGACTGTACGATAAACGGACCGGCCGGGAAGTGCTCGCCGCAGGCGAGACGGGCAACCGGTTCGACGTGCACGAGGATAAGCCGGTCAAACACGACAACTGGGAGATCGACATCTTCTATACCGAGAAAGTGCGCCGCGTCACCGATATCCGCACGTTCGAGGTGCTGGAGAACGGGCCGATGCGGGCGGTCATCCGCTTCGTCTGGCAATACGGCAAGACGACGATCCGTCAGGACGTGTTGTTGTATGCGCACGATCCGCGCATCGATTTCTCCACCTGGGTAGACTGGCAGGAGCGGGAAACCTTGCTGAAGGTTGCGTTCCCGGTGAACGTGAGGGCGACCGCAGCCACCTACGAGATTCAGTTCGGTCACGTACAGCGGCCTACACACTGGAATACGAGCTGGGACTTCGCGCGGTTCGAGTCGTGCGCGCACAAGTGGGTCGATTTGTCCGAGCGGGGCTTCGGCGTCAGCATGATGAACGATTGCAAGTACGGCCACGACATCCGCGACAACGTGATGAGAATCACGCTGCTCAAATCGTCGAACAAACCCGATCCCGAATGCGACAAGGGCGAGCACGTCTTCACCTACGCGCTGCTTCCGCACGACGGAGACTGGTTCGCGGCGGGGACTGTGGAGCAGGCTCACCGGCTCAACGTGCCGGTCCTGGCCGCCGCCCTGCCGGTAGGCGGTACGGAAGCCGCGTCAGCGGCGCTTCCTGCGGCACTCAGCCTGATCAGCGTCAGCGGCGATCACGTGATGATCGACACGGTGAAGAAGGCGGAGGATTCCGACGAATGGATCGTGCGCTGTTACGAGTACGGAGGCAAGCGGGGAGAAGTCACGTTCCAGGTTCACTATAGCTTGAGCAAAGCCGAGGAAGTCAATCTGTCGGAGCTGGAGCCGGTTGCGGTAGAGCATGGCGAGCATCACTTTAACGCTTATTTCAAACCGTTCGAGCTGAAGACGTTCCGGCTGGCGCTGAGCGCAGACTAGTTCAAATTCAGAGCGAAAGATGAGGGTTGAAAAGGAGAGCCGGCCACTGGCCAACATCTTTTCATCCCATAGGCTAAGCTCTGAAATTGCACTGGAAGAACGACCGCCGGATGCGTCCAAGACGAGGGTGGGAAGGGAGACAATCATTCGATGGAAGAGGAATTATTGAGTTTATCTTCCGTTCCACAATATAGCGGATTGACCCGCGGGCGGGTTATCGAGATTTTGGACCGCATCTCTACGTTAAAAGCGGGGGTAGTGGGAGACGGATGTCTCGATATGTACTGGCATGCCGACATGACGGTCAGCGAGCTGTCGCGCGAGACGCCGCATCATAACTTGCCGGTGATCCGGGAGCAGTTCGCTCCCGGCGCCGCCGGCAACGTGGCGGCTAATTTCCGCGAGCTGGGCTGCGCCGAAGTAAGCTTCTGCTCCATCGTCGGCGACGACTGGCGGGGGGCGCTGCTCAAGGAAGCGTTCCGCAACCGCGGGATCGACGATTCGTATATGCTGGCCGATCCGAACCGGGTCACCCCGGCTTACTGCAAGACGATCCTGCACGGCCTGCAGGATGCACAACAGGAAGCGCCGCGCATCGATTTCATCAACATGGACGCCCCTTACGAGGTGATGCAGCGGAGGCTCGTGGCGGAGCTGGACCGGATGGCCGCCAAGGTCGATATCATCGGCGCAACCGATCAGCTCAAGAGCGGAGCGATCGGCACGGCACTGCGCGACCGGCTCCGGTACTGGGCGGGCAAAGGCAAGACGGTCGTCATCGACAGCCGGGAGAATATCGGCAAGTACCGGGGAGTGATCGTGAAGCCCAATGAGCTGGAAGCGCTGCGCTGGTGTTACGGCAGCCTGAAATTCCATCCGTCCTCGGAGCACGAGATTATGAAAGCCGGCATGCGGCTCGCCAGAAGTGTGGAAGCTCCGTGCTGCGTGACGATGGGGGAGAAGGGGGCGCTCTGGTTCGAGAACGGCCACGTGACGCATATCCCGACCGCTGCCGTTGCGCCGCCGATCGATATCGTCGGTGCAGGCGACTCGTTTACGGCTGCGTTCCTGTCCGCGCTTGGCGCCGGCTGCGCCGGACCGGAAGCGGCGGCGTTCGCGCATCTCGCCGCGGCGGTGTCCGTCCGGAAGCTGGGTCGCGCTGGATCGGCAACGCCGCAAGAAATATTGAACCGATTCGACGAAACCGCCAAGCTCCTCAAAACGTACCAATCGCAATAAAAGGTTCCGGCTTCAATAGCAGAAGGAGATGGAGTTATGTCCATACAAGCATCGGCAAACGGGAAGCAACAGGAACGGTTCGAAGGCGTGCATGCGCTGCTGCTCACCCCTTTTGCGCCGAGCAAAGAGATCGATTGGAGTCTGTACGACCGCTACGTGGATTGGCAGCTGTCCCATGAGCCTCATGCGCTGTTCGCCGTCTGCGGCAGCAGCGAGATGGAATGCCTGACGCTGCAGGAACGTCTGGAGCTGGCCCGCCGCGCCGCCGCGAGAGCGGGGCGCACGCCGGTGGTAGCGACCGGCAACGTGCAGGCTGACCCGGATGAACATGCGGAGGAACTGCAGCGCATGGCCGAGACCGGGGTCTCCGGCATCGTGCTGATTCCACCGGGCTCGATGGGAGAAGACCAGAGCAGGCTCGAGTATTATTTCGCCCGGTTGGCGGAGCAGTCGCCGCTGCCGGTCTTTTTGTACGAATGTCCGCTAGCTTCCCCGCGGTTTGTAGAGGCGGCTGTGTACGGGCGCCTCGTGTCGCAGCACGGAGTTGCGGGCATTAAGGATACGACCTGCACACCCGAAGGCATTCGAGCGAAAATTGAAAGCGCTACCGGGGGAATCGTGTTCCAGGCGAATATGTCCTATCTGACGGATGCGGTGCGCGGGGGTGCAAGGGGAATTATGGCTACGACCTCGGCGGCGGCGGCCGACGTGCTGCTCGCTTACTGGCGGGCGGAACAGGCCGGGGATACGGAAGAGGCGGACCGGCTGCACGAGCTGCTAGTCTTCCTCGACGGCGTGCTCGGCAAAGGGTATCCGGCGACGGCCAAATATTTGGCTTCCTTGCGGGGCGTTCCGTTGGAGCCGCTTACACGGAAAGGGAAAAGCGCCAACGAATCGGCCAAACGGGGAATGGCGGTATGGCTGAGAGCGGCGGAGCGGATCATGAAGGAAACGTAAACCGAGGCTAAAATTTACAAGGGATTAACATGCATTCCAGCCATTCTCGTACTATAATTTAATCATTAAGGAAAGTTTGAGGGCTAAGCTTGCACGCGGCGCTCATGCGCCTGTGGCAAGCGGCTTGCTCCGGATAAAGAATGTCGATCTTCGCCGATATCGCTAAACGAAGGTATACATTCTTTAACGAGTAAGAAAATGGGCCGGGGTACATCTAGGATCAGGAATTAAGTTTTCAAGAAGGAAGAAATATCCCGAGTTTGCTTGTTGGGGGGAGTGTCATGCTCAAGGTGCTTCGCAAAAACTTGGTAACCCTGTTGGCGGCCGCCCTGCTCATCGCAGCGTTCGTCTGGTGGTACCAATCCCGGGGATTTAGCGATACGGCGATGGCCGGCGTGCCGGAATACGGTGATGTGGACCAGCGCTCGATTCTCGCCGAGGGCGATATCGGCTCCAGGCTGGAGCCTTCGTATCTGGCTTATTACCAGAAAACCGGCGATGACGGAGCGAAGGATACGAAAGGCCACCAGATCGTCGTGAAGGGGGCCGATTATACCGCGATCAGCGGCTCCGGGGCTTCCCGGCAGCGCGATCCGGAAGGACGCAGAGGAGACGTGGCCGCTCTGACCGCGGAAGGCGGCTGGGTGGAGTACGAGGTGGATATCCCTGAGTCCGGATTTTATCAGATGGGCATTCTGTATTACGCGATGAAGGAAAAAGGAGCGTCCATCCAGCGCAGCGTCCGGATCGACGGCGAATATCCGTTCTTCCAGTCGAAGCGGATCGTGTTCCAGCGGATGTGGAAGGAAGCGGCTCCGACCCGGTTCGACGAGATGGGCAACGAGTTCAATCCGAAGCAAGAGGAAGTATTCGGCTGGCAGTACCGGGAATTCCGCGATCCGGAAGCGCGGGCGGAGGAACCGTTCCGCTATTACCTGACCAAGGGCAAGCACAAAATCCGGATCGAGCATACCCGCGAGTCGGCTGCGATCGGCGAGCTTCGCGTATTTTCGCCGGTTGTTATCCCGACCTATGCGGAGGTGCTGGAAACTTACAAACAGCGGAGCTACAAGGAAATCAGCAACAGCCTGATCAAAGTGCAGGCGGAAGACGCCAAGCTGAAGTCCGATCCGACGCTGCGCCGCAAAGATAACCGCGAGCCGGCGACCGAGCCGTTCAACCGGAGCGCCACGCTGCTGAATACGATCGGGGGAAGCTCCTGGCGTGACGGCGGACAGTGGATCGAATGGGAGATCGAAGTGCCGGAATCGGGCCTGTATCAGATTGGCTCACGGTTTCTCGCTTCCTGGCTGAATGAAATTCCGGTTCAGCGGACCGTAACGATTGACGGGGTAGTACCCTTCAAGGAAATGAACGCCGTCGACTTCCCGTATTCCCAGCGGTGGCAGGTGAGCGGATTGGGCGGGGGCGACACTCCTTATCTGTATTACTTGGAGAAGGGCAAGCACAATCTCCGCATGGAAGTGCAGGTCGGCCAGCTCGGTCAAGTGTTCGAGCGGATTCAGGACGTCTCGCAGCGGCTGTCTTACTTGAGCCGGGAAATCATCATGGTCATCGGAACGAATCCCGATCCGAACCGGGAATGGGAGCTCGAGCGGAATATTCCGAACCTGGTGCCGCGGCTTCATCTGATGGCGCTTGATCTGCAGAAGGCGATTGAGAGCATGTACGAGATGGGAACCGAGAAAGGCAGTCCGGAGCTCGCCTCGATCGCCACCGCCCGCGACCTGTTCGTCGATCTGGCGGCGAATACCGACAGCATCGCGAGCCGGTCCGACAAGTTGTCCGACACACAGTCGCAGCTGAGCGGCTGGATTACGTCGATGAACAAGCAAAGGCTTCAGCTCGACTACCTGATCGTGAAATCGCCGGACCAGCCTTGGCCGAAAGCGACGGCAGGCCTCGCGACGAAGCTCGGTGTCGGCATGTACGACTTCTTCACCTCGTTCACCAAAGATTACCGGAGTATCGGGATCACCGGCGGAGAAGATGAGGGAGAGCCGCTGAAAGTATGGGTCGCCCGCGGCCGCGACTGGGCGCAAATTATTAAGCAGATGGCCGACGAAGATTTTACGACCGCTACCGGCATCAACGTCGATATCAACGTCATCCCGGCCGGCGCGATGAATCTGCTGATGCTCGCTGTTACTTCCGGGAAGGCGCCGGACGTCGCTCTCGGGGTCGAGCCGGTCATCCCGATCGATTTCGCGCTGCGGGACGGCTTGAAGAACTTAAGCGATTACCCTGACTATCAGGAAGTGGCGAACCGCTTCCGCCCGGGGGCGCTCATTCCTTACCGGTTCCAGGGCGGCAACTACGCTCTGCCGGAAAACCAGAACTTCTCGATGATGTTTTACCGCAAAGACATCCTGCAGGAGCTCGGCATTACGAAAATTCCGCAAACGTGGCAGGAAGTCATGGACATCATCCCGACGCTGCAGCGCCACGGGATGGACTTCTTCTACTCCCACAGCACGGCCGGCGCGATAAGCGAATTCGCTCCTTTCCTGTTCCAGCAGGGAGGGGACTTCTACCGCGAAGGCGGGAAGTCGTCCGCGCTGGACTCGGCCGAGGCGCTGGCGGCGATGAAGATGTGGACGGGGTTATATACGAACTACAAGATCAGCAAGGAAGCAAGTTTCTATAACCGGTTCCGCTCCGGGGAGATGCCGATCGGCGTAGCCGACTACTCCACATACGTGCAGCTCATGACCGCGGCTCCGGAACTGACGGGCTGGTGGGAGATGCTGCCGATGCCGGGGATTCAGCGTCCGGACGGCAAGATCGACCGGTCGGTTGGCGGCGCTTCGCAGACGGGAATCATTTTCAAAAACACGAAAAAGTCTCAGGAAGCATGGGAGTTTCTGAAATGGTGGGTCAGCGCGCCGGTGCAAGAGCGGTTCGGAACCGAACTGGAAGCGCTGATGGGCGTCGAAGCCCGCTGGAATACAGCCAACGTCGAGGCGCTGATGAACTTGCCTTGGCCGCAAAAAGATATCGAAGCGATCCTCGAGCAGTGGGAATGGTTCCGGGAAAGAGAAATCGTGCCCGGCGACTACTTGACTACCCGGTATGTCAACAACATCTGGAACGAGATCGTGCTTAAAGGGAAAAACGTCCGCGAAGCGATGGAGGACGGCGTGAAGGAAGTCAATCGCGAGCTGAAGAAAAAACGCGAAGAATTCGGGCTCGACCGGGAGACGGTCGGCATGCGAACCGATAAGGAGGTGGGGAGCCGATGAGCGAAGCCATAACTCGCCAGGCGGTAGAGAAGACGAAAAAGACGAAGGCCCAAGCGGGCGCAAATCCGGGCCTGTGGACGCGCATCGTCCGCCACCGCACCTCCTTTCTGTTCCTGTCGCCGTTTTTTATCCTGTTCTTCATCTTTACGGTCGTACCGGTATTCACCGCAGTGTTCCTCAGCATGACCTACTATAACATTCTGGAGCCGCCCCGCTGGATCGGATTGACCAATTACCGCAATCTGTTCCTTGACGACGACATCTTCCTGAAGGCCATCGCCAATACGCTGATGTTCGCCGTATTTACAGGGCCGATCGGGTACTTCATGTCCTTCATTCTGGCTTGGCTGATCAGTCAGATTCCGCAGAAATACCGGTTTTTGTATACGCTGTGCTTTTATACGCCGGCGATTACAAGCTCGATCGCGATGTCCGTCGTCTGGCTGTACTTGTTTTCCGGCGACCGGTACGGGCTGATCAACTATTGGCTGATCAAGCTCGGGGTCCTCACCGAACCGTTCATCTGGCTGCAGGACGTCCAGACGATATTGCCGGTCATCATCCTAGTATCTCTGTGGATGAGCATGGGGACAGGGTTCCTCGCATTCCTCGCCGGACTCGCCAACGTGCCGCGCGATCTGTACGAAGCGGGAGTCATCGACGGGGTGCGGTACCGCTGGCAGGAGCTGTGGTACATCACGCTCCCTTCGATGAAGCCGATGCTGCTGTTCGGAGCGGTCATCACGGTCGTTAACGCGCTGCAGGTGTCCGAGATCAGCGCACAGCTAGCCGGCTCTCCGAGTACGTTGTACGCGGGGCATATGATTTTGAACCATCTCGACGACTACGCGTTCGTACGGTTCGATATGGGATACGCCTCGGCGATTGCCGTCGTGCTGTTCCTGATGATGGTCGGCCTGAACCGATTCATCTTTAATATACTCGGGGAAAGGGATTGATCGGATGTCCAGCCGCGCTGCGCTGATCAAGGGGGGCAGGTTCGATTGGAGCGGGATGATCCTGTACTCCGTCATGACCGTGTTCGCCCTGCTGATGGTGATGCCGCTTATTTACTTGATTACAACGGCGTTTAAGCCGCTGTCCGAACTGTTTTTGTTTCCGCCGCGATTTTTCGTTATGAATCCGACGATGCGCAATTTTTTCGACTTGTTCGCGGCCACGGAAGCTTCTGTCGTTCCGTTCTCGCGTTACGTCTTCAACAGCTTGTTCGTCGCGATTGCCATCGTGGCTGCCGGCGTATTCATCAGCGCGATGGCGGCTTATCCGCTCAGCAAGCATAAGACGATGCCTTTTCGCGAGCCGCTGTTCAAGCTGATCGTGCTGGCGCTGATGTTCGCCCCGCAGGTGACGCAAATTCCGCAGTATATCATCATGTCGCGGAGCGGCACGATGGATACGTACTTCGCGCTCATCTTGCCCGGGCTGGCCGCGCCGATGGGACTGTTCCTGATGAAGCAGTATCTCGATTCCGTCCCCGACGCGCTGCTCGAAGCGGCCCGGATGGACGGCGCGGGAGAATGGCGGACGTTCATCTATGTCGTCATGCCGATGCTGATGCCGGCGGTGGCGACGATGACGCTGCTGACCTTTATCGGCGCCTGGAACAACGCCGGTCCGGCGATGCTGTACACGACGACGGATCAGATGAAAACCTTGCCCTACGCGATCGGAACGATCAGCGGAGGGGCGGGATCGGTAGCCAGGGTAGGCGCGCTGGCGGCCGCAAGTTTGCTCATGATCATCCCGACGCTGGTCATGTTTATCGTCACCCAACGAAGAGTGATGGAGACGATGGCTCATTCCGGGATCAAAGCATAGGAGGGATCACTTTGAAGATGAGCCGAACCGTCGCGCTCATACTCGCTGCAGTTTTGCTCTCCGTCCTGGCTGCGCCGTCAGCTTACGCCGTGACTCCTTACAGCGGGTACGTGTACGACCATAAAGACAATCCGGTCCCATCCTTGAACGGATACGTATATTTGGATTCCATCGACGGATACGACGGGCAGTCCGGTCCGTTCAAGGCGCCGCAGCATTTATTCGTCGCGGCGGACGACTCCTTGTACGTCGTCGACTCGGGCAACAACCGTGTCGTCCATCTGTCCGGCGACAACCGCCTGCTCCGGGTGTTCGGTACGGACGAAGGGGAAGGAAAGCTGAACAGTCCGAAAGGGGTATTCGTCACCGATGACGGAACCGTTTATGTAGCGGATACGAAAAACAGCCGGATCGCCGTCTTCGATCCCGCAGGCAAGTTCGTGCGGGATTACCGCGATCCGAAAAACCCGCTGCTCGGCGACAAATTCCAGTTCGTCCCCTCCAAGCTCGTCGTCGATAAGCGCGGCTATATGTTCGTCGTCGTTGACGGTTTGTATCAGGGGCTGATGCAGCTCGACCCGAACGGGGAGTTCGCCGGTTTCTTCGGAGCGAACCACGTGCCCTTCAGTGTGACGCGAATCATTACGAGATTGATTGCGACGAAAGAGCAAAAAGCGCAAATGGCTACGGAGAAGCCGCCCGAGTTCTCCAACCTGTTTCAAGACCGGGACGGCTTCATCTATACGACGACGCTCGGCATCGACACGCTGCAGGCGAAACGGCTGAGCGCCGTGGGCGTCGACACGCTGAACGCCCAGGAATCGGCCTTAGGCCGCTACGGCGACACCCGCTTCCGCGTCATCACGGACAGCAAAGGCAAGCAGCAGGAGCGCAAGCATGTGTTCGTCAGCGTAACGGTCGATAACCAGGGATTCATTACGGTGCTCGACCAGATGACCGGCAAGGCGTTCCAGTACGACAGCCTAGGCAATCTGCTCTTCGTGTTCGGCGGGATCGGATCGCAGGACGGCCTGATGATTACGCCTTCCAGCATCGCCGTTAACTCCAGGGGCGTCATCTATATCGCCGACGAGACGCGAAACCGGATCGACCGTTTCCGCACGACCGAATTCGGCGATCTCGTTCACCGGGCGTCGGTCCTGTACTCGGACGGTCTGTACGAGCAATCGAAGGAACCGTGGATGGATGTGCTGAAGCGCAACAGCAACTACAATTTGGCGTACTTGGCGATCGGCAAGGCGTTATACAAGCAGGAACAGTACAAGGAAGCGATGGAATACTTCAAAACCGCGCGCTCCTACAGGGAATATTCGCTCGCTTACCTGGAGCACCGCAAAAACTATATGCGCGAACACTTTGTATGGTTTGTCGCCGGAGTGATCCTGTTCGCCGTCGTCTTCCGGATGTTCCTCGGCTGGCGCCGCCGCCGGAAGGTGCGGATGAATCAACAGTTTTATGCGGTCCGGCGGACGGAAGGAGGCGCGCCATGAGCTTTTTGAATATGACCAAACAAGTGCTCGCGCACCCGATCGATTTCTACAACGATTTGCAGGAACCGGGACGGGCGCGAATCCGCGACGGCATCCTGATGATCGCCCTCGTGATCGCCTTCCGGATGATCTCCCTGCTGTTATCGAGCATTTTGTACCAGCAGCGCGAGGCATTCGAGATCTCGTTCGTGACCGAAGCCGTCTCGATTATTGTGCTGTGGTTGACATGGTCCGTCTCCAACTGGGGGGTCAGCACGATTCAGGACGGAGAAGGGCGGTTCAAGGAGATTCTGGTCGGCAGCGCTTACGCTCTGGCGCCATACGCCCTGCTGATCATCCCGATCTCGCTGCTGACGAACGTGATGACGCTTCAGGAGATGCCCGTTTACGTCTTTCTGAGCGGATTCCTGTTCGTATGGGTCGCTTTTCTGCTCATTATGAAGGTGAAGATCATCCATGATTTTACGCTGTATAAACTGATCTTTATTCTGCTTCTGACCATCGTCGGCATGCTGATCATCTGGTTCATCTTCATCATGATTTACGGGCTCGTCAATCAGGCGTTCAATTTCGTGTTCGGCATCGTAAAAGAGCTGAATCTGAGGATGTAGAGGAGGGGGAGGGTATGTTAAAACGAATTGCGCGGATCTGCTTTCATACGATCCTGATTGGCACACTGCTCGGAGCCGCTCTCTCCTACGACTATAAATTGACGCAGGAAGCCAAAAGAGCCAAGGCAGCGCGCGACGCGGGAGTGAAAACGGAAAAAGAGACGTTTTTGAACAGTTGTACGAATACGAACGACGAAGGACCGATTCAAATGGTCGGCCTGGACGGCCGCTCCAGCAAGGAAATTAAAAAAGTGGCGAGCAACGGGAGCCTGGCGATGTACTACGACGAGAGCAAGGGGATGGTTTACCTCGAATCCCCGGCGACTGGCAAGCGCTGGTACACATACCCGGAAAATCAGGAAGGAATCGCGAGCCATCAGAAGCCGATCGTGGAAAATCCGGTGACGCTCCGCTATACGCAAGGAACATCGGCTTCCCCGACCTACCCGTTCAAGGAAGCCGGGACGCTTACTCCGGCGCTGATCGACGGCGGGGTACGGGTGAACTACAAGCTGATCTCGCTTGGCATCAGTTTTGCCATGGAATACAAGCTGACCCCGGACGGCTTCGAAGTGAACGTCCCGTTCGATTCAATCGTCGAGGAGAACAAGTGTAAAGTGGTCAGTATCGAACCGCTGCCTTACTTCGGTTCGGGACATCCGAGCGAGAACGGTTTCGTGTTTTATCCGGACGGAGCCGGCGCGCTGATGGAGTTCAAGAAAGAGCATCTGGAATACTACGATCAGTTTTACCAATCGATTTACGGCGGCGACGAGGCGTTCGACAGCCAGACGAAAAGCGTCGTCACGAAAAATCCGAAGGAAGACATTTACTCCGATCCGCAGGAACGGGTGGCGCTGCCCGTCTTCGGCATCAAGCGCGGCGACCAGGGCTTCGTCGGCATCGTTACGGAAGGCGAACACGACGCGAATATTATCGCCGCTCCTTCCGGCTACCAGAACGTAGACATCTACCGCTCGTCGGTCGAATTCACGTACCGGAGCAGTGACAGCATATTCATCGGGGATTCCGGCGAAGTTCCGTTCTTCCAGGGCACGATGCTGGAAGGCGAGCGCAAAGTCCGGTACGTGCTGCTCGAAGGAGACAAAAGCGGATACGTGGGCATGGCGCAAGCGTACCGCGACCACTTGATCAAAGACAAAGGCGTGAAGCCGGTCCGTCAGGAGCAGCTTCCGCTGCGGCTTCATCTGGTCGGCGGCGTCGTCCGCGACGAGATTATCGGCAGCACCTATATCGGGATGACGACGTTTGCGCAGGCCAAGGAAACGATCGACCGTTTCGCCGCCCAAGGCGTGAACCGGCTGGAGCTGGTGCTGGAAGGCTGGTCTGACGGGGGCGTGTACGGCAAGCAGCCGCAGCATTTCCCGGTAGCCGGCAAGCTTGGCGGCGACGACGGACTTACGAGTCTGATCGAATACGCCAAATCCAAACAAATTCCGGTGTATCTGGATGCGAACTATGTGTTGCCTTTCGCCCCCAAAGGCGACTACCGGGCGTCGCGGGACGCGATCTACGGGATGAAGCGGGAAGTGCTGACGTTTTACGATCCGCATCCGGCCACCCTTCAGGTGAAGCGGGGAACTTCGTACCATATGCTCAATCCGGGCGTAGCCGTGAACGACTACTTGAAGCCGGAGCTTGCCCGGTATGCCGGGCTGGACGTCAGCGGACTGCGGCTGAACTATATGGGCGAGAAGCTGTACAGCGATCTGCGGGTATCGTCGCCGATGTACCGCAAGCAGACGATCGGGCTGTGGCAGGAGGCGATGGAGCTTACCCGGAAGCAGCTCGGCAGCGTAGCGGTAACCGGTGGCAACGCGTATACGTTCGGGTTCGCCGACCGGATTGATGGGGCTCCGGCCGATTCGAGCCACTACACGTACGAGGACGCCACTGTACCGTTTTACCAGATTGCGCTGCACGGCCTGATCCCGTATTCCTCGGAAGCCGGAAACCTGCGCGAAGATCCGAAGAAGTCGTTTCTGCGTATGGTCGAATACGGAGCCGTGCCGAAATATCAGCTGACGCATGAAAACTCCTCCAAGCTGAAACGGACGCCGATGGACGGCTTGTTCAGCTCGGATGCGGACACTTGGCTCGAACCTGCGGCCGAAGAATACCGCAAGGCGGCGGAAGCGTTAAACAAAGTCGTGGATGCGACGATTACAGGGCATGAGCGCGTCATGCAGGACGTATACCGGACGACTTACAGCAACGGGGTAACCATCGTCGTCAACTACGGGCAGCTGTCCCGGACCGTGAACGGTGTTACGGTCAGTCCCGGCGGGTTTTCCGTCGTACAGGGAGGGAGCGGACGATGAAAACAAAGCTGCGACTGTCGCTGCGTACGCGGACGATGTTTGAAGGATACGCCTTCGTATCGTTATGGGTGATCGGGTTCGCCGTCTTTATGGCGATGCCCCTCATCGAATCGATCATCTATTCGTTTCAGGATTTGAAGCTGACCGGAGGGAAGCTCGCTTCCACTCCGGTAGGCCTCAAGCATTACCGCCACGCCTTCACGGTCGACGTCGACTTGCTGCCGACGCTGCAGACGACGATGGTGAAGATGATCGTGCACGTGCCGCTGATCCTCATCTTCTCGATGTTCAGCGCGCTGCTGCTCAATCGACCGATGAAGGGGCGGGTCTTCTTCCGGGGCGTCTTCTTCCTGCCGGTCATTATCGCTACCGGCCAGACGCTGTCGACGCTGACGAAGCAGGGGGCGGCGACGCTGCCGATCTTCCAGCAGGCCGGGCTTAAGGAGACGCTGGCCGAATACATCCCACTGCAGCTGCTGAACCCGCTGCTGACGATGATGGATTCGCTCACCCTCGTCATGTGGGGCGCGGGCGTGCCGATCCTGATCCTGCTCGCCGGGCTGCAGACCGTATCGCCTGCGCTGTACGAAGCGGCGAAGTGCGACGGAGCGACCGGGTGGGAGAGCTTCTGGAAGATTACGTTCCCGATGCTCATGCCGATGCTGTTCATCAGCACCTTGTTCTCGATCGTCGACTCGTTCACCTCGGTGACGAACGAGATGATGCGGTTTATTTACGAGCTGATCTTCAATAAGTTCAACTTCGCTTACGGCGCGGCCGTCGGCTGGATCTACTCCATCTGCATATTCGTCATCATCGGCATCGTGTTTTTCCTGTTCCGCAATACTACGGCACTGTCGCAGGAAAGGAGGTAGCGTCAATGAAGGAAGCGCAGGTCACTCTTGCCTACAAAAAGAAATCGCCCGGTTGGACGCAATCCGCCTTGCCGCTCTGGAAGACGTCGGGAGCACGCCGGACTGCGGACATCACGACCGGGGTGTTCCATTACGTGATCATCCTCAGCTTATCGTTCGTCTTCCTGTATCCGGTGCTGTTCATGATCAGTCAGTCGCTGATGACGGCGCGGGATGCGGCCGACGGCACGGTACAGTGGATTCCGAAAGGAATCAGCTTCGAGAACTTCGCCTTCGCCTTCCGGGGCATGGGGTTTATGGAACATTTCATCAACAGCATCATCTTGTCCGTCGGCGGCGCCTTGCTTCATCTGGTGGGCTGCTCGATCGCGGGTTACGGGTTCGCGCGTTACCGGTTCCCGGGTTATACGGTGCTGATCGTGCTGCTGCTGTTCACCTTTCTCGTGCCGCCGCAAGCGATCGTCGTCCCGCTGTACTTGTTGTTCAGCCGGCTGAACTGGCTGAATACGTACAGTCCGCTGCTCATTCCGAACTTGTTCGGGCACGGGCTGCGCGGCGCCTTGTTCGTCATGGTGTTCATGCAGTTTTTCCGCGGCTTGCCGCATCAGATGGAAGAAGCGGCGCGCATCGACGGCGCGGGGGCGTTCCGCACGTTCCTGTCGATCATGCTGCCGATGGCGAAGCCGGCCATCCTCGTCGTGTTCCTGTTCTCGATCGTCTGGCACTGGAACGATTCGTACTTTCCCGATCTGTACTTGAAGAAGACGAATACGTTCACGCTGAATCAGATGCTGGGCAACTTCCGGGAGTCCAACTTCGGTCAGCAGAAAGAGGCGATTTCCGAGAGCGGCGACGCGAAGGACGGAATCGGGCAGCTGCCGACGAACCATGAGAAGATGATGGCGGGCGCGCTTATGACGATTCTGCCGATTCTGATCTTGTATCTGTACACGCAGAGGTATTTCGTGGAAAGTGTCGAGAGGACCGGAATAGCCGGCGAATAACCGGTATCGAGAGGGGGGATGCGCGGCGGCGAACAAGCCGCAATTCGCTTGAGAGGTTCATTCATAAGCGGGTCTGTGTCATGAAGCAAACGTGGGTCTAGTAATGCAAGCCAGGGGTACTGAATGGGTTAGGAACTATACGGTGAAGGAGCGAAAAAAATGAAGCGTTTTGTTTTGCTCTCGGCGATCGCACTGCTTGCGATCGGATTAAGCGGCTGCGGAGGCAAGGACGAGGAGCTCGGGAACGTTGGCAAGGATAACCCGGAGGCCGCGAAGGATATTAAAGGAGATTTGCTCGTGTGGGGATCTTCCGCCGGCGATACCGTAAATGAGCTGTTTCAGAAAAAATATCCGAACGTCAAGCTTATTCTCGATACACCGAGCAAGCACGAGGATGCCACCATCGTTGCTCTGGCCGCAGGCAGCGGCGCACCGGACGTCGTCGAATTGTCGCAGGCCCATTACTGGAAATTCCGGACGGTCGACGGCCTTGAGAATTTGCTGGCGGCTCCGTACAATGCCGTCGATCTGAGAAAAGATTTCGTCGACGGTGCCTGGAAGATGTCGACGACGCTTGACGGCAAGAAGCTGTTCGGCATTCCGTGGCGGTATACGCCTTACGTCATGTTTTATCGCGCTGATATATTCGAGCAGAACGGTTTCCCTTCCGATCCGAAGGAAGTCGGAAAGTATGTTTCCGATCCGGAGCAGTTTTTCAGCATGGCGATGAAAATGAGAAGCAAAGGACATTATTTCTTCCGCAGCCTGGGTAATATGTCCACGTTTACCGTCGGCGACACGTTCTTCAATAGCAAGATGGAATATATCCGCAATACCGAGTCTTACGTCAAATCGCTCGATTATCTCAAGCGCGCCAACCAACTGCAGCTCGTCTTCAGCGGAACGAAAGAGGAAACGGATCAGGCGGTCAACAACGGACGTCTCGTCGCTTACTTCGGAGGGCTCTACCGCGTCTCCACGTTCCAGGACGGCTCGAAGTCGGAAGCTTACGGCAAATGGAAAGTGACGACGACTCCATTCGGCCAAGTGTACGGGCAAGGGTATGGCACCTACTCGATCCCTTCTCAAAGCAAAAACAAGGAAGCGGCTTGGGAATATATCAAGTTCATTACGATGGGCGAAGAAGCTTTGAAGGAAAACCTGAAAACGGCGCAAATCTCGCCATACCGTCCGTCGTGGAATTTGCCCGAGTTCAAGGACACGAAAGATCCGGCGTTCGGCGGTCAGAACACGCTGGCGTTCGGCGCCTCGATTATGGACGGCATGAAGTACGAACCGATGGTCAAGGCGGACGACAGCGCATCGGACGTCTGGGATGAGATCGTAGACGAAGGGCTGAAGAAAAATATGGATTCCCGGGCTCTGATGCAGCAAGCCCAGGAAGCGATCGAGAAAAAGCTGGCGGCGGAAATTGCCGAGATGAAAAAATTTGTTGCGAAATAAGCGCAGTGTCGGCGGAAACTTGATTATCGTTTTATCCCAAACTCGTAAAGGGGAGCGAGAACGATGCATGGAGTTAAGCGAATGAAGCTGATCGCAAGCTTGTTGTTCATCTCATTAACGGTCAGCGCGTGCGGAGGGTCGGGCGGTTCGGAGAAAACGCCCGCGGACGAGGCGAAGGCGGCTGTCGCCAAAAAGGAGCTGTCCGGTACGCTAGTCGTCTGGGGCGATAGTCCGGCTGTCTCTGAAGCGTTCATGAAATTGCACCCGAATGTGAAAATCGAATCCAGCGCTCCGAAGGAGCATGTCGACGCCGTCGTCGTCGCGCTGGCCGCAGGCAACGGAGCGCCCGATGTGGCGCGCGTGTGGGAAGCCCATCTGTGGAAGTTCGGGACGGCCAGCGGGCTGGAAGATTTGTATGCACCGCCGTACAACGCCAAGGAACTGGAGAAGGACTTCCTGCCGGCGGCATGGAACTTGTCCAAATCGATGGACGAGAAACGGCTGATCGGCCTTCCGTACACGTATTCTCCTTATGTCATGCTGTACCGGAACGACATTTTCGAGCAGAACGGCTTCCCGAGCAAGCCTGACGAGGTGAGCAAGTTCGTCTCCGATCCGGAAAATTTCTTCGACATGGCGAAGAAGTTAAGACAGAAAGGTCACTACATGTTCAGACGGCTGAGCGAAGTGACGGACATCGCCGCTCCGCATACGAGCTTCTACGATCGCTCGATGAAATATCTCCGCAACGGGGACACATACGTCAAAGCGATCGATTTCGCCAAGCGTGCCGCACAGCTCGATCTCGCCTTTACCGCTTCGAAAGAAGAGACGGACCAAGCGCTCAACAGCGGCAAGCTGATCACGTATTTCAACCTGCTTGGCTCGCTGGGCAGCTTTTATGAAAAAGGCGGCAACAAAGCGGACAATTTCGGGAATTGGCGGTTGGCGCAGCTGCCGCTCGGCTCGGCAAAAGGCTGGGGCTTCGACGTCTACGTCATTCCGTCGCAAGGCAAAAACAAGGAAGCGGCATGGGAATACGCGAAGTTTGCTGCTATGTCCGAGGTTGCGACCGAGGAATATGTGAAGTCGCTGCGCTTGTCCCCGTATATGCCGTCCTGGGAACTGCCGGCCGTGAAAAACAATTCGATCGCCGGGTTCGGCGGACAAAATGCGGCCGCTTTCGGAGTCGAAGCGATCAAGAAGTCGCAAATGTCGCCGCGCACTCCCGCCTATGCGGACGCCTCCAAGATCTGGGCGGAAATGCTGGAGGAAGGCATTAAGAAAAACCAGGATTCCCGCGCCATCTTGACGCAAATCGAGGAAACGATGGAACGGCAGCTGAACGGCCTGAAGGCGGACATTCAGAAATCGCTCGGCACCAAGTAACAGATAAAGGAGGAGAGAGCAGCTGTGGGGAAATTGAAAATCGGCATTATCGGCGGCGGAGGCATCGCTCAGGCGGCGCATATCGCCAACTACAAAAAACACGCCGACCGGGTTGAGCTCGTAGCGATCGCCGACGTTAACGAGCAGACGCTAAGGTATAACGCCGAGGCGCACGGATTCGCCCATACGTTTACCGATTACAACGAGATGTTCGCGCAGGTGGAGCTCGACGCGGTCAGTGTCTGCACCCCGAACAAGTTCCATGCACCGGCCGCCATCGCGGCGCTCCGCGCGGGCTGCCATGTGCTGTGCGAGAAGCCGCCGGCGATGACCGCCGCGGAGGCGGTCGAGATGGAGCTTGCCGCGGAAGCGTCCGGCAAAATACTCGCTTACGGATTTAACAACCGGTATAAGGGTAGGGCGCAGTATATCAAACGTTTTATCGACAACGGGGAGATTGGCGACATCTATGCGGGGCGGGTTACGGCCATGCGCCGCAACGGGATTCCCGGAGGCGTGTTCGTCAACAAAGAGCTGCAGGGCGGCGGTCCGTTGATCGATATCGGCGTTCATATGCTCGATCTGGCTTTATGGTACATGAACTTTCCAAAGCCGGTGCAGGTCATGGGGGCTACGTACCAGGAGCTCGGCACCAAACCGTTCGAGACGGTTCCCACGCCGTGGGATTACCGGAACTACACGGTGGAGGACTTGGCTATGGGCATGGTCCGCTTCGAGAACGGAGCGACTCTCCTGATCGAGTCAAGCTTTATCGTGCATATGCCGAACCATACGAACAACACTGTTCTGCTGCACGGGACGAAAGGGGGCTGCGATTTCAAGACCGGAGCCGTCTTCCAGAACAAATTCGGCACCGTCGTGGATATTACGGCTCCGAAGCTGCCCGATCCCGATTCGCATCAGCTTCAGCTCGAAGCGTTTATCGATGCGCTGGAAGGCAAGGGCGAGATGCTGTCGACCCCTCGTCAAGGCGTCATCGTCCAACAAATCTTGGAAGCTCTCTACCGTTCGGCGGAGACGGGGGAAGCGGTGAACGTGTAATGGAGCTGTTTATTATCCGACACGGTCAATCCGTTGGCAATACGTGCAAGGAGGATATGCCCGACTGCGACTTGACGGAGCTGGGCTTGCGGCAGGCCGAGTATGTGGCGGAGTGCATGAAGGGAGCGGACCTGACGCATATCGTCTCCAGTCCGCTCGTGCGCGCGCTGCAGACGGCGCAGCCGCTGGCCCGGTCCAGCGGCTTGCAGATCCGGGTATGGATCGACGCTTACGAGGTGCGCGACCGCGGTCTGTATCGCGGCCCAACGGCGCAGGAGCTGGAGCGTGCGTACCCGGGGATCGTTATCGAGGACGAGGTGGAGCCGGACGGCTGGCTGTATGCCGGCGACGAGACGCCGGAGATGGGCCACCGGCGGGCGCTGGCCGTGCTCGGGCGTCTGCGCCGCGAGTTCCCGGGAGACGAACGGGTCGCGCTGTTCGCCCACGGCGGGTTCAACCGGTTTCTGCTGCGCGCCGCGCTCGGGCTCGATCACCAAAGCGCCGTCCGCTTCGAGGAAAGCAACGGCAGCATCTACTGGCTGAGCTTGCAGGAGACGGAGATCGTCGTCAGGTATGTCGGGGGACCGTGGCCTTTATTTACGCAGGAGGGCCCTGCGGCTACCAAGGTGTGAAGCGTGCGGGGAATAGCTGGAATGAAGCCGGGAACCGGCCGCTCGGGTGGTGTTGCCGCCCGGCCGGCCGGCCGGTTATATGTGGACGGACGTGCGGCACCGGCCTGCAAGCGGCCGATGCGGGGAAGAGAGGGAGAACGATTGAAGGCACTCGTCTTATCTGACGTACATGCCAATATTTATGCCCTTGAAGCCGTATGGAGCAAGGAGAACGACAGCGATATCGTCTATTGCGCCGGTGATTTGGTCGATTACGGACCTTTTCCGGGAGAAGTGATCGCCTGGATGCGCGAACATAATGCCGTATGCGTGCAAGGGAATCACGACCGCAAAGTCGCCGCGCTGTATCGCCGGCCGGATCAGCTGAAGGATACGCCGGACGGGGAATGGAAATGGAAGCACGATAACGCCGGCAAGCTGGGCGAGGACGACATCACGTTTTTGGAGCGGCTTCCGGAATCGGTCTCCTTTTGGATGGACGGTTTCGGTTATCGGATGCAGCATCTGTACTACAAATACGAGACGATCGAAAGCTTGCATCAGTTTGACGAATACTGGCGGTCGCATGCGGAAGAGAAGGTACGGGAAGCGGAGCACCGGCGGCTGATCTTCGGTCATACGCACCGGAGAGCCGTTCATTATCTTGGCGACCGGGAGCTGTGGCTGAACCCGGGCAGCGTGTCTTACCGGAGGAAGGACGATCCGTCCAAGGACGCCCACTATATGACGATCACGGACGGCCGCATCGAGATGAAAAGCGTCGAATACGATCGTTCCCCGCTGCTGGCGGCAACGAAGGCGACGCGGCTCTGCGCGGGCGAGCTGGAGGCGGGATTGCGGTTTTTCGGGTGATCCGGAGCGGGTTGTTGGCTGGTGGATTGCGATTGTTGGAGTATTCCGGGGCGAGTTGCGGGCTGGATTGTGATGGATCTAGGGGGCCGGACTGCCAGGGTCGAATGGGGAGGCCGGGCTGCCCAGCAGGACATATTGAGTTGTATCGTCGAGTAACAACATGGTTAGCCATAGGAGTTGGAGCATCGAATCGTACCATGATTTTCAGAAGAATTGAAGTATAAATTGCAGAATGATTTGTAGCATGAATTGCAGGATGAATCGCGGCATGAATTGTACAGCGAATTGAAGAATGAATCGCAAAATTAATTGTAGATTGAACTGCCTTCGCAGAATGAATTGCTGAGTGAATTGCTTTCGCAAAATGAATCGCAGAATAAATTGCTTTCGCAAAATGAAATGTAAAGTGAACTGCACCAGCTGTTGCAATAACTAAATTGGAATAGCGATCTGCTACCATGAATTGCACATCGATGCACCTTTATTGATCATCCTCCCGGCAGCCGCATTATGACCCTACACCACCACGATACGGGGCACTTCCTATTGAATAATCGAGGAGATTATCCTTTTTCTTTTTCAAGTGGGTTAATTGGTTTGGTGTCGATCGGCACGATAGATTCGAAAATAGTTTAGTAGACGGGGAGGCCGTTATGGATTTATTTCTGATTCGCCACGGGCAGTCGATCGGCAATACCGTTTCTTACGATATGGCTGACGGAGAACTGACCGAGCTCGGCCGCAGTCAGGCCGAAAAAGTAAGAGCAGGCATGGAAGGAGCCGGTCTGACGCATATCGTCTCCAGCCCGCTGATGCGCGCGATTGAGACGGCGCAGCCGCTGGCACGGACGACCGGGCTGCCAATCCGCGTCTGGATTGAGACGTTCGAAGTGCGTTCCAAAGGGGAGTACCGGGGACCCTCCGAGCAGGAGCTGAAACGGATGTACCCGGAAGTTGATCTCGAAGACGAGGTGGAGCCCGAGGGATGGTATTGCGCGGGCAATGAGGACGAAGCGATGGGCCACGACCGGGCGTTGCGCATCCTGGAGCGGCTTCGCCGGGAGTTCCCGGGCGACGAGCGGGTGGCGCTGTTTTCGCACAGCGGGTTTAACCGCCGGTTGTTGTGCGCGGCGCTCGGCCTCGACCATCGCAGCGACGTCCGTTTCCTGCAAAGCAACGGGACGATGTACTGGCTGCACTTCGGCGAACAGGGGCTTGATCTGAGGTACATCGGCGATTTCCAACCGCTTTTCTCCAAGTGAGCGCTAAGGCAGGGCGCGGCTGAGCAGGACGTCCATGGAATAAGAGCTTCTAGCACCTCTTATTTCGGCCTCAAACGCAGATTTTGGTGGGATAAGAGCTTTTAGCAGCTCTTATTATGCCGGTATGGGCGGGAATCGCGGGAAGTCGAGGAAATAAGAGCTTCCAGCATATCTTATTTCGGGCTCGAACGCGGATTTGGGAGTAATAAGAGTCTCAAACGTCTTCTATTACGCCGAATGGGGCAGGAAGTACGCCAATTTTGGGTGTATGGGGCTACTGGAAGTATGTCAATTTGGGTTTTTGGGTATATAGGGCCGTTGGAAGTATGCCAAGTTTGGGCAGGATTGGTTAGTTGATTAGTTAGCTGGTTGGTTAGTTGAGGGGATAAGAGTCTCTAGCACGTCTTATAATTGGCCCCGAACGCGGATTTTGAGGAAATAGGAGTCTTTATGCAGCTCTTATAACGCCGGTTTGGGTCGGAATCGTGAGAAGTCGAGGAAATAAGAGCTTCCAGCATATCTTATTTCGGGCTCGAATGCGGATTTGGAAGTAATAAGAGTCTCAAACGTCCCCTATTACGCCGAATGGAGCAGGAAGTACGCCAAGTTTTGGGTGAATGGGGCAGGAAGTACGCTAATTTAGGTGTATGGGCCGCTGGAAGTATGCTGGATTATGGATGTGCGGGGATGCGGAAGTACGCCAAGTTTGCGCCAAGGACGGCGAGAATCGTTCGCGTGCGAACCCGAACCCGTATCCAAATCCGAATCCGAATCCGAACCCGAACCCGAACCCGAACCCGAACCCGAACCCGAACCCGAACCCGAACCCGAACCCGAACCCGAATCCGCAGCGGGACGACTATTACCGAATGTTACCTGGAAATGTACTCGACACGCTTCAGCATTAGAGGAATCGAGCTGTTGTTTGCGATCATTAGTTTACATATTCATTCCCGGAGGAGGCGTAAGATGAATAATCAGGCTAGGGCGACCTTTTTGCTGGGCCGCTACCCCCAATTGGAGCGAACGTTGTATACGACCCGGCAAGGGCTGCCTTCGGATGAAGCGAATACCGTAGCGCTGGCAGACGGTACCGTATGGGCCGGGACGTCTGCCGGTCTCGCCAGGCTGAGCGGCGACGGTTGGGAGGCGGTCGACGGCGGCCGCGAGGATGGCCCTCCGGCGGGAGAAGCGGTCTCGATGCTGTTTGCGGACCGCGAAGGGAGCTTGTGGGTGTCGGCTGGAGACGCGCTGTATCGCTTACGGCGAGGGAAGTGGAGCCAGGACGGACCGGATGGCCGGGTTGTCGCGATGACGCAGGACGACGACGGCGCCTATTGGGCGGCGACGCCGGAAGCGCTGTACCGCTCCGGGACGAAAAGCTGGGAGCGGATAGCGGCGTTCGGCCGTGCGCAGGTGCGGGACATTGCCGTCTTCGGTCAGGGCAACGTTTACGCGTCGACCGATTCGGGGCTGTTCGCCCTTTCCGGCAAGCGGCCGCACTGGTTTAAGATGGAGGCCAGAGACGGCGGCATCGATACCGACGACCTGCGCGGCCTGTCCGCCGACAAGTGGGGCCATCTGTGGATCGCCTCCGATAAAGGCATATGCATCCACGACAATACGGATTTGTTTTACAAGCTGGACGGCTCCAAAGGTCTCGCCTACGAAGACGTGCGCGTCATCGTCCGGGGCGGGGACGGAGCGCGGTGGTTCGGCACGTCACGCGGGGCGATCCGGCTGCTAGACGGGCAGATGCGCTATTTCGCCTCCAAACGATGGCTGCCTCACGACGAGGTCCGTGCCATCGCCCTGGAGCCTGACGGGACGGCCTGGTTTGCCACGGCCGGCGGCGTCGGCCGTATCGCAGCGCGCTGGATGACGCTCGAAGAGAAGGCGGACCATATCGATCGGATGGTCGAGCGGTACGAGACCCGTTACGACTATGTCACCCGGCGCGGCTTGAAGGAAGAGGGCAATATCGAAAGCGGCAGCGTCCGGATCTCCGACAACGACGGGTTGTGGACGTCCGATTACGTAGCGGCCCAAAGCTACCGTTACGCCGTAACCGGCGACGAGCGCGCGAAGGCGAAGGCGAAGCGCTCCATGCACGCGGTGATGCGTCTGCTGGCGGTTACCGGCAGGCCGGGATTTTTTGCCCGCTCGATCTGCCACCGGACGGAAGCGCAGTTTGGCAAGCACCGGGAAAATCCCGAATGGCGCCTGTCGCCGGACGGTGAATGGGAATGGAAGGGAGACACGTCGAGCGACGAGCTTACCGGACATTTTTACGCGTATTCGATCTATTACGATCTGGTTGCGGACGAAGACGACAAGCGGCTGATCCGGGAAAGCGTCCGGGCGATTATGGATCACGTGCTCGAACACGACTACTGCCTGACCGATGTGGACGGTTTGCCGACGACCTGGGCGGTATGGACGCCGGAGAAATTGAACCGCGACGCGAAATGGCTCGACCAGCGCGGAATCAACTCGCTGCAACTGCTTTCGTTTTTGAAGACGGCTTCGCATGTAACGGGCGACGAAAAGTACGAGCGGACTTACCGCGAATTGGTTACCCGTTATCATTACGGCATGAACACGCTGGAGCAAAAACGGACCTACCTCGGCGAAGCGAGCAGCATCGACGACAATCTCGGCTTCCATGCGTACGTTCCGCTGCTCCTGTACGAGACCGATCCGGACCTGCGGGCTTTGTATATGATGAGTCTGGAGCACCATTGGCAGTTCGAGCGGCGGGAACGGTCCCCGTTCTGGAACTCGGTGTACGGCGGGTTGACCGGGAAAGCGTGCGATATCGAAAACGCGGTGCAGACGCTGGCGGAGATGCCGCTCGACATGATCCACTGGAAGGTCGTCAACAGCCACCGGGCCGATATCCGGTTCCATCCGGAGCTGCAGCGCCACGGCTACAAGCTGCTGAGCGAGCCGCTGCCGTACGAGGAACGTCCGATGCACCGCTGGGACAAAACGCCTTATATTTGCGACGCAGGCGACGGACATTTGCTGGAGGACGGAACCGTTTATTTGCACCCGTACTGGTTGGCGCGGTATTTCAAGCTTATCGACGAATCGCCGAAGCCGGTCGAAACGGCGCCTGAGCAAAGCGAGCCGGCTCCCGTACACTCGCAGCAGGAACACGAGACGGAGGCAGCAAGATAACCCGAGCCCGCTTCAGGGCGGCTATACGGATGAAGCGGTCGGAACATCGCAAGCGGACCGGCGGCAAGGGAATTATCATGGGCGGGCCAAAAGCCAAAAGCCAAAAACCAAAAGCCAAAAACCAAAAGCCAAAAACCAAAAGCCAAAAACCAAAAGCCAAAAACCAAAAGCCAAAAACCAAAAGCCAAAAACCAAAAGCCAAAAACCAAAAGCCAAAAACCAAAAGCCAAAAAC
>NZ_JBYUPU010000013.1:0-23595 GCF_058135425.1 Paenibacillus sp. MAH-35 | reverse complement strand
CTAAAACCTAAAACCTAAAGCCTATAGGCGTACGACCCAGACAAATGTCCAAGACAAATGCATAAGCATGTTGACCCATGGCGAGGCAAGGAGCGGCGGAGGAAGGGACGATACACGCGGCTCTCAAATTCCGGTAAGGGGTGTGGAGAGATGGAAGCTGTCGTAACTGAGGAGATGCGCGACTTTTTTCATACGAACGGATATTTGCTTGTGAAAAATGCAGTGCCGAAGGAAAACTGCGAGCGGCTCATCGAAACGATCTGGGAATTTACCGGCCAGCAGCCGGACGATCCCGAGAGCTGGTACCGGCCTGCCGCCGGGATGGATTCGCTGTGGAAACACCAGAGCGCGGGTATGATTCCGCTGTATCAGCACCAGACGATGTGGGATAACCGTCAGCATCCGCGGCTGTATCAGGCGTTTGCCGAGCTGATGCAGGTGAAGGAGCTGTGGGTAAGCATCGACCGGGTCAATATGAAGCCGCCGCGCCGCGACGATTTTACGCAGTTTAATACCGGCTTTATTCATTGGGATACGAATACGTCGAATCTGACTTTCCCGCTTCCCCGGCCGCGTCCGGTGCAGGGCGTGCTGTACTTGGCCGACACGTCGGCGGATCAGGGCGGATTCCAATGCGTGCCGAGCATTTACCGCGACTTCGAGCAGTGGCTTCAGACACAGCCGGAGGACCGCCATCCGACGATCCCCGACGTGAAGGGGCATGAGATCGTTCCGATTCCCGGCGAGGCCGGCGATCTGCTCATCTGGGACTTCCTGCTGGCGCACGGCAACGGGCAAAATTATACGGATCAGCCCAGATTCGCCCAATACATCACGATGTTTCCCGCCAAGCCGGGGGTGACGCGTCCGGAAGTGGTCGAAGGCTGGCAAAATCGCAAAGGTCCGTCCATGTTCCCAGCAGATGAACGCGAGTGGGAGCTGAAAAACAGCGACGGCCCCGCCCGGTTGACCGAGCTCGGACGCAAGCTGGTCGGACTCGACCCCTGGTAAAGGGAGGGCCCGCTGGCTGTCCAATCCAGCCTGCATGCGAAACGTTCAAACGCCGAGCTTCTTCAACCGGCGCGATTCAAGCCGATTCATTGCCGGGCGCTGCACCTGCGGCGCCCCCATCACGCTAACCAGGACCCAACCGTTCTGGCGCATAGGGAGGTGCCAATCGATGAAATCGACGAATCCGACGAATCCGTCACACCATTCGACTTGGACGCAAGGGGCCGGAATCCCGATCGGACTATGGGTGTCGCCCCCGCCGCAGCATATATCGGAAGAGCGGTATCGAGAGATTAAGGAAGCCGGGTTTACGTTCGTGATCGGCCTGGCCGAATACGGCGCAGGGACCGAATATATTCACAAGGCGCTGGATGCTGCGCAGGCGAACGGATTGCGGTATCTCGTTTATGACACGAGACTGTTTGCTTTGTCCCGGGGCGACCTGCGCAAAGTCGGGGAAATTGCCGGTGAATTCGCAGGCCATCCCGCCTTCGGAGGAAATCTGTTCATCGATGAGCCGTCTGTGGCCCAGTATGAGCATCTGACCGCTTTGAAAGCGGCGTACTCCGAAGCGGTGCCGCACGGATTGGCGTATGTGAATTTGTTTCCGACCTACGCTTCCGACGAGCAGCGGGGAGGCGTCGATCACGAGCGGTATGTCGAGCTGTATATGGAGCAGTTTCGGCCGGACATCCTGTCTTACGACCATTACCCGTTTCTGACTCCGCGCCCGGGACGCGTGCTGACGATTACGAAGGATTATTTCGCCAACTTGCAGTTGATCCGCCAAGCCGCATTGCGGCATAACGTTCCTTTCTGGCTGTTCATTCAGACGCTGGCGTTCAACCGCTCGAACCGTGATCCTTCCGCGGCGGAGATCCGTTGGCAAGTATATACGAGCCTCGCTTTCGGTGCGAAAGGCATTCAATATTTCACTTATTGGACGCCGGATAACGGCAGGGAGACGTTCGGCGACGCGATGATCGACCGGGCGGGCAACCGGACCCGGCATTACGGCGAAGTGCAGTCGGTCAACCGGGAAATTGCCGGATTGGGCGGCGTGCTGTCGACGCTCGAGTCGGTCGGCGTGATGACCCACGGCAACGTACAGCCGCCGTTCGGCGGCGCTCTGACGCAATTCAGGCCGCTGAGTCGTCTCGAGGGCGATGCGGCGATTATCGGCTGCTTCCGGGACGGCGGCGGCCACGCCTACGCGCTGGTCGTCAACGAGAGCTTCGAGGTTGCGCATACGATAAACCTGTGGCTGTCCCGTCCGGAGAAGCCGGTGCAGGTATGGCAGCAAGGGGTGCAGACGGAGCTTCGTCCGGAGTCGGGTAAACTGAGCGTGTCTCTCGAGCCCGGCGAGGGCAAGCTGGTGCAGTTTGCGTGATGATGATTAAGTTGACAAGAGGAATAGGCGATGGAAATGAAAACAAAACCAAACTTGAAATATCGCGACGACGGAACGTTTACGATCGTGCAGTTCGCCGATGTGCATAACGGCGGAGGCGCGCCGGAGGATGTGCGCTCGCTCGCTTTGATGGAGGAAGTGTTGCGGCTGGAGAAGCCGGACCTTGTCGTGTATACCGGGGATCAGATTCGAAGCCGCGGACCCGATCCCCGGGCGCAGTTCCGCGAAGTGACTGCGATCGCGGAAAAGGCCGGCATCCCGTACGCGTTTGTCTTCGGCAATCATGATTCCCGCCGGGGCGTTACCCGCCAGGAACTGATGGAGATGGAGGCCGTCCGGCCGTTATGTATGGCCGATGCGGGGCCGGAGCACGTCAGCGGGACGGGCAACTATACGCTAACCGTGCTGGAATCGGACGCCTCCGCCGCCCGGAGACGAATCGCGGAGGGGGAGGAGCGGACGGCGTCGACAGCGCCGGCGGACTCGATCCCGCCTCCTAACGTTTCGGAAGAAGCGGTCCGGCGGGCGGCGGCGAATCTGTATTTCTTCGACAGCGAATGCAACGCGCCGGAGCGGGCCGTCCGGGACGGGCGAAGCGAATGGATCTCCCGCGATAAAGCCGAATGGTTCGCAGCCGAATCTGCGGCTCTCGAGAAGCGGCACGGAGCCAAGCTTCCGGCGCTCGCTTTTTTCCATATTCCGCTGCCGGAATACGAGGAAGTATGGAACACCCGCCCTTGCTACGGGCACCGGCTTGCGGAGGTACGCTGCCCGAGGTTGAATACGGGCGTGTTCGCCGCGATGGTGGAGAGAGGCGACGTGATGGGAACGTTTGTCGGTCACGACCATTCCAACGATTACTGGGGCGAACTGGCCGGAATCCGGCTGTGCTACGGCCGGACGACCGGATTTAACGGCAACATACGGGAGGGAAATTCGCGGGGGGCGCGGATCGTCCGCTTGACCGAGGGCAAGCGCGGCTTCGAAAGCTGGCTGCGGCTGGAGGACGGGTCGGCGGTTTACAGCCAGCCGGAGCATCTGCCCGGCGAACCGGCGATGGCGCCGAATGCCGCAGGATGAGCCGACTGCCCCGGGAGCGTCACAATTACGAATCGTACGAAGGGAGAATCAATCGGAATGGCGGAGAAGAAGAAGCTTCAATTTCGCGCGGACGGGACGTTTAAGATCGTTCAGATCGCTGATCTTCACTATGAGGGCGGCGTACCGGAAGATCTCCGCACGATCGCGGCTGTCCAATCGGTGCTGGAAGCGGAGCGGCCGGATTTCGTCGTATTTACGGGCGATGCGGTAAAAGGCAACCGTTGTCCCGACCAGCTCGGACAGTTTTTGGAGCTGCTCGCGTTGCCGGAGTCGTACGGGATTCCTTATGCGTTTACGTTCGGAAACCACGACTCGGAGCATGATATGTGCACCCGCGAGGAGATGATGGAAGCCGCTTCGCGGCGGCCGCTTTGTTATGCGGAGGCAGGGCCGGACGATGTGACGGGCGTCGGCAACTATATGGTTACGGTCGCATCCGCTGCGGATGGGGAAGAGCCGAAGGCGGCCTTTTACTTTTTCGACACCGGCTGCAGCGCGCCGAAGCATATTATCAAAAGCTATGCGTGGCTCGAGCGCAATCAGGTGGACTGGTATATCCGGCAATCGGAGGCGTTGACGCAGCGAAGCGGGGAACCGCTTCCGGCGCTTGCCTTTTTTCACATCCCGCTGCCGGAATATAACGATGTGTGGGACTTTCATACGTGCTACGGGGTTAAAAACGAAAATGTCGGCTGTCCGCGCCTGAATACGGGCATGTTCGCGGCGATGAAGCAGATGGGCGACGTGATGGGCACGTTTGTCGGGCATGATCATACGAACGATTATTGGGGAGATCTGTACGGAATCCGGCTATGCTACGGCCGGGCTAGCGGCTACAACACGGTGGGGGGAGAGGAATTCGCCAGAGGATCGAGGGTGATCCGGCTGCGCGAAGGCGAGCGCGGCTTCGAGACATGGATTCGGATGGCGGACGGTTCGGTCGTAGACGAACAGCCCGAGCACACCGCGATCGGCCGGGTGCCGCCCGTGCCCCGAGTAAAGGCGGAGCCGGCCGAGCCGGTGGAACCGGTACAATCCGAACAGCCGGTGCAAGCGGCGCAGTCCTGAGGCGAGCAAGGCCGGGGCGGCGGATACGAGCTGCGGATTTAAGCGCGCGCCATATCCGGAAGCTAAACGATGGGGACGGGAGGACTTTGTATGCTGCAAAAAAGAGGCTCTTCGGAAACGGATCGGCTGCTGATCGTGAATGCGGACGATTTCGGCATGTGCCACTCGGGCAACGAAGCGATTATCGGCTTGCTGCGGGAGGGGTTAATCTCGTCGGCGACGCTGATGACGCCGTGTCCCTGGGCGCTGGAGGCGGCAAAAGCGGCCGCGGACAATCCGCACTTTGATGTCGGCGTTCATCTGACGCTCACCAGCGAGTGGAAGATGTACAAGTGGGGTCCGGTTACCCGTAACGCCGATGTGAGCAGCTTGATTACGCCCGAAGGTTATTTTCCGGCCAAATGCCGGGAGGTCGAAGAACGGGCCGACTCCGCGCAGGTGAAGACGGAGCTTCGGAACCAGGTGCTGCTGGCGATGAGGCTCGGGGTGGACCCGACGCATCTGGACAATCATATGGGCAGCGTATACGGGATTGCTTGCGGGCGCGATTTTCTGCGGGAGGCGATCGAGCTGTGCGCCGAATTCCGGCTGCCTTTCCGGCTGCCGCGTCAGCTTGGCGACAACGGCCGGAAAATGTCGCCCGAAATGCGTCGGATCTATGAGGAGCGAGTCCGCTACGCGGATGCCTGCGGCATCGCGCTGATCGATCATCTGCTCGGACTGCCGTATTCGCTGGAGGAACACGAAACGTACGATTCGTTTAAAGCGAAGATGATCGATACGCTCCGCAGCCTGCAGCCCGGCATCTCGGAAATCATTATTCATCCGTTCTTCGCTACCGAAGAGTTGAAGGCGATCACCGGACAGTGGGCGAAACGGCAGATGGAATACGAATTGTTCCGCGACGCCGATGTTCGGCGTGTGATTGACGAGGAGAACATCCGCATGACCAATTGGAGAATGCTGCGGGATGCCCAGCGAGGGGGATAAGATGCGATGCAACTATCGGTGATGACTTTTAATTTGCGGCGGCAGACGACGAAGGACGGGGGCAATGCCTGGACGTTCCGGAAGACGTATGCGGCGGATATCGTCAAACGGTACCGCCCGACGGTTGCGGGAACGCAGGAGGGCTTTCGCGAGATGCTGACCGATCTGGAGCAGCAGCTCCCGGGATATGCATGGATCGGCGAAGGCCGGAACGAGGGAAGCGCAGACGAACACAATGCGATCCTGTATTTGACCGAGGAGCTGGAAGTAGCTGACTGGGGGCAATTTTGGCTGTCTGAGCATCCGGAAGGGCCTGTAGCCAAATGCTGGGGCGCCTCGCATCACCGGATATGCACATGGGCGCATTTCCGCTCGCGCCAAGATCCGGACCGGCAGTTCCTGCATTACAACACCCATCTTGATCATAGCAGTCAGGAGGCCCGCGAGAAAGGCGTCCGCTTGCTCTGGCAGCGGCTGTCGGACCATCGGGCGCGGACGGGCTTGCCGGTGCTGCTTACGGGGGACATGAACGCCGAGCCGGACAATCCGGCCATCGCCTATTTGCGCGGACAGACCGATCCGGGATCGGAGAACCTTTCGCTGACCGATGCGTATTCGATATTGACGGAGCCTCCGGGGACGTCGTTCCACAGTTTTGAGGGAGGGGCGGACGGCGAGCCGATCGATTATATTTTCGGAACGTCCGAAGTCCGGTTTGACGATGTGTGCATTATCCGGGACCAGTATGACGGCATATACCCGTCCGATCATTATCCGGTTGCCGCCAAGGCTACGCTGTCCGGCTCCCCAGTGCAGGCGGCGAAGCGGGAAGGCGGGGAGCGCGCTTGAAAATCGGAATCAGCAGCTACAGCTTGAATTCCTGCATAGAGTCCGGCGAGATGGATATCGGTAGCGCGATTCGCTGGATCGCGGAACAGGGCGCGGAACATGTGGAGATCGTGCCGTTGTCCGCCATGAAGGAGCGGATGAAGGACGGGAAGTACGTGGCGGAGATTCGCAGAGCGGCCGAGGACGCCGGACTGGAGCTGTCCAACTATGCGGTTGGCGGCAATTTCGCGGGCAAGGACGATGCGGCGCTTGCCGGGGAGATCGCCAGGATCAAGGAGCAGGTCGACATCGCCCATGCCCTCGGCGTCAAGCGGATGCGTCACGATACGGCCCGCAGACCGATGGCGCAATGCTCGGCCGACTGGTTCGAGCGGGATCTGCCCGCCGTGGCGGACGCCTGCCGGGAAATTGCCGATTACGCGGCAGGGTACGGGATCACGACCAGTCTGGAAAACCACGGCTACTACGTGCAGACGGCGGACCGGGTGCTGCGGATCTTACAGGCGGTGAACCGTCCCAACTTTAAAACGACAGTGGATGTCGGCAATTTCCTGTGCGCGGACGAGGACCCGCATGTCGCGGTGGCGAAAGTGATCGGTCACGCTTCGATGGTGCACATCAAAGACTTTTATTACCGGCAGCGCTGCAAAAATCCCGGAGAAGGCTGGTTCGAGACTTTAAACGGGAATTATTTGCGGGGAGCGATCGCCGGCTGCGGGTTTCTGGATATGCCGCATCTGCTGTCTACGATCAAGTCGTCCGGCTACAACGGGTATTTGTCGATCGAATTCGAAGGAATGGAGCCTGCTGTCGTCGGGACACGGATCGCCTTCCAGAACGTGCGGCGGATCTGGTACGAGTCTTGAGTGGTAGAAGTAGTCGGAGCGGGAGGAGCGAAGAGGAATAGACGAGGAGGGCCGCGCCGTACAAGGTTCCGCATGTTCGGTGCTGCGCTCATCGCGATGGCCGGCCGGCTGCTCGGCTGCTTGGCTGCTTGTGCAAGGAGGAGCTGTCCGGTTACGAAAATAAGCAAATCGGGTAGGAGGCGACGGTCGTATGGCGGGTGTGAAGGTACTGCTCTGGATTGACGTGGAAGATTATATTACCCCTCAGTCGCAGGATTCGCTGCTTGCTCTTCTGCAAATGCTGAACAAGCGCAACGTCAAGGGAATATTCAAATTCGTCGGGGAAAAGGCGAGGCGGGTCGAAGAGGATGGACGCGCCGACATTGTGAGCGAGCTGCAGCGGCATGAGGTGGGCTATCATACCGATCTGCACAGCCAGCATCCGGTCACGACGGAGTATCTGGAGCTGCTCGGCTTCCGCAGCGGAGCTGAAGAGTACGAAGCACGGGAGCGTCAAGGGCTTGAGGACGTGCGCCGCATTACCGGCAAGCCGGCGCTCTGTTACGGACAGGCCGGTTACTCTTGGGCGCCGCAAACGTTCGCCGCTCTGAACAAGTGGGGAATTCCGGTCTATTTGGACGATCACGATCATGTTTCCTGGCAGGAGAAGCCGTTCTGGTACGGGGGGCTGCTTAATTTTACCCATCTGAAAGGCACGATGCGGATGAAGCTGCGCGAAGGGGGACTGGAGGAGGCGAAGCGGCAATTTGACCGGTTATATGACGAATTGTCCTCCGAACCGGCCGGATTCGTAAGCATCTATTACCACGAGTGCGATTTCGTGTGCAGCGCTTTTTGGGACAAGGAAAATTTCGGGCGGGGCCGGCAGACGCCGCGTGAGCTGTGGAAGCCGGCTCCCCTTAAACCGGCCGGGGAGATGGAGTTTTACCTGGAGCAGCTCGGGCAGTTTATCGACTATACGTTATCGAAGGAGAACGTCGAATACATCGGCTCAGAGCAGGCGCTCGCCCTGGAATGCTCGTCCCATGCGCCTGTGGGGGAAAGCGAGCTTCGCGCTCTGGCGGCTTCCATAGGCGATGAGCTGGGGTTCCGCGTATCCGGCACTCATTCGCTTTCTCCGGCTGATCTGTATTCGCTGTTTCGCGGCCTGCTTCTGGGGAAGGAACTAACGCCGGAGTTCCTGTACGGACCGGAGAACGAGGTCGAGAGCGAAACGTCCGGCACGGTGCGGGTGTCCGACTTGATACGGGCGCTCGGCGCCGAGCATCCCGAAGTTCTCGGGTTCAAGATGCTTCCGGATTCGTTTGAGCTGAATGGCGGGAAGATCAGTCCGCTCGATCTGACTTGTACGATGGCCCGGATTGTGGAGCATGGGCTGAGCGGGGACGATGAGGTAGAGATTGTCCGCGGGAAGCTGAAGACGATGGAATGCGCGGGGGACAATGAGCTGTGGGGAACCCGCTGGTCGATCTTCCCCGAAGATTTGCGGGTGCCGAACGTCGTCCGGATGTCGAAGCTGCAGACGTGGACGATGAAGCCCGCCATATTCGGATAAACGGCCTTCGCCTCGCTAGCTCCGGCCGAATCCGCGCCGGGCGCTCGCGAGGCGAAGGCAAAAAGGACAGGAGGCGAACATTGATGGAATTGTTTATTATCCGCCACGGCGAATCGGTAACGAATACGTCGCCTACCTTGCTGGCGGACGGAGGCTTAACCGACAAAGGGCGGGCTCAGGCGGAAAAAGTGGCGGCATGTATGGCCGGCGCCGGTCTTTCGCATATTTTCTCCAGTCCGCTCATGCGGGCGATTGAGACGGCTCAGCCGCTGGCCCGGGCAGTTAATCTGCCGGTTGAAGTATGGCTGGACGCTCACGAGGTATGGACCGGGGACGGGTATCGGGGGCCGACGACTGAGCGGCTCGCCGCTATGTATCCGGAAGTAAGGTTCGCCGAAGGAACGGAGTGCGATCCGCTAGGCTGGCATTGTCCGGGAGGCGAAACGTCGGAGACGGGATACGGCCGGGCACAGCTTCTGCTGGACAGGCTGCGCACCCGGTTCACGGGAGACGAGCGCGTCGCGCTGTTCGCTCACGGCGCCTTGAACCGGCGCATGATGCTGGCGACGCTCGGCCTCGACTATTCGAGCAGCCTTCGTCCTTACGGCGACAACTGCAGCATCTGGTGGCTCGGCTTTGAAGGCGCCAAGACGTCGATCCGCTACATCGGCCCGGCAATCCCGCAGCTGTTCGATGTTGTGTGAGGCATTGGGTGATCGTGTGATTGGCTTGTACTGGCCCTCGGTTCCGCTGTTTGCGGGCCGGGGGTTTATTTAAGAGATCAGAATGTTTATGTCCTTCACCGTATTAAAGCGAAGATGAGCCCGGAATGCAAGCTAAACCATACTCTAACGGACATGGTGGAGGCTGGCGATCAATGTGGACAACCAAGTGGAAAGGGAAAAGATTGCCTTCTGGCGAGTTTTGTCTGGAATCCCCTACCTTACAATCCTTATGAAATCAAGGGATTCCGGACAACCTGTTTGAGCAGAAGAAGGTAACTTTTCACTTGGAACGGCCTGCTATCACTTCTACACAATGAATTGACAGCCTCGCTGTGTCCGTTAGAGTTTTTGTACTCTGCCAGAAAGTTTAAGTTCTTTACCGCGCTAAAGTGAAGGGGAGGGGTCTCCTTACTTGGCGTTAGATTAGAGAACGTATACTACTCAGGTTCGATGACTAACGAATCGGATCGTGCTTATGGCTGAAAAACGACGTTATTCCAAACTTAACGAATCCGGGGGCCGTTATCGAACCGAAAGTGGAAAAAAACGATCCGATTTGACGGGAATAACGGTACAAGAGTTCGTTACAAATTCAAACGTCCGAATTCGGCTCTGATAACGAATGCTGGGTTCGTTAGCCATACCACCGCATGAAGACAACACGACTGAAAGCGAGCGGCTGGAGCGAAGGAAGGTACCCATTCCCTTCCACGCGCTGGCGTATGGGGTTTGCACGTCAAAGAACCGTCAGGGTGCTTTACGAATGGTTCTTTCTTAAATTGTTTTTTGGTATGGGAGGCTCTGTGATGACGCAATTCTTGGCGGACAGAGGACGCCATTCGCCTTGTAGAAGCAACGAAAACACCCCAAAAACATTGGGATGTTTTCGAGCAAGCCTATAAAGTTTCTCCGACTCCAGAATCAAAAAGATGCGTCAGTTCCTTGCTTCCAGCAACCATTCGGAGGACGGATATTTGGCATTGTGGCGTTTCACGCATTCCTTGAGCAAACGCGCTTCCTCTGGAAGTACGGACAACAGGCGGCTCCATCCGTCAAGTACAATCTTGCGGCCGCGGATCGTCTCGCACAGCAGCAGCTCCTCTTCGAACGATGACCATGTGCGTCCATAGCTGTTTCTACAGAAGAGAGCTCTCTTGATCACATCCTGAAGCTCTTCCGCCGTTTGTACCGCAGACAATCTGAAAATCGCCTCTTCATCCTGCTGCCACATGGTCATCCGGTTTCCGTCGCCATCGGCGAATACGAAATACCGGCAAACCCAGTTGACCTCCCCGTGAAGCGTAACGCTGTTAGCTTTCATGCTCTGGTAAGCATGCTCCAGATCCGACGTTTGCCAAATGAAGATCGAATGCGCGGAAGGAGTATGGTTCTCAACCTTGGAAAACCCGATGTTCAGATTGCCTGCATGCAGCTTGCGCGCGTCGAAATCGATGCCGAGATGCAGGGAGTACCACGCCTTGGCTTGCTCGACGTCCCGAACCGGAATCGTTGCGACGATAATGCGGCTGATGTTGGGTACTTGGGGCTGGCGTTTCAGTTCCATCCGGCCGTTCCAGATTAATAAGGATTGATCGTTCATCATATAAACTCTCCTCATAGTCCTATTCGGGATCTTACTCGTTCCCTGACAGATAGAGTCGCTTAACATACAAAACCCGTCGCGAATATGTAAAAATTTTTAATCCGCCACAAACGCAAGAACGTTGCCGAACGGATCTTTAAACGTGAAGGAGCGCCTGTCGGATGAGAGCGTACAGCTCTCAACCTTCTTAGCCTGCAAAGCTGTCAAAGCCTCCTCGAGATCCGGAGTGCCGAATGTTAGAATCGGCTCGCGCGAAGGGTTCGGAAGGGGAACCTCCCGAAACGAGATATGAACCCCGAGGGCCGGTTCCCGGGAATGGAAATCGAAACCGAGCATCGCCTCGTACCAGGCCTCCGCATAGTCAGCATCGCGGACATCGACAAAGATGCGGGGAATCCGGAGCAGGTTCGGAATTTCCCGCATAATGCGCTCTTCGAAAGCGGAGCCAAGCACCGGATAATTCGCCGTCGTCCTATCTTCAAGCGCAGCGAGCGATACGCGCAGCTGTTTTTTCGCCCTTTGCAGCCGGCTTTCGATAGCCCGTACCGATACGCCAAGAAATCCGGCGATTTCTTTCATCGACATCTCGCTCATGTAGTACAAAGCGGTAGCTGCCCGGTTTTTCTCGTCCAGCTCGCTGATCGACTGCCAGATCTGTTCGTGACTCTGTCGCCGCATAACGGAGGCTTCCGCTGATTCCATGGTAAGCTCGACGCGGTCCATATTCTCCCGAGGCACAAGACGGTTCTGTTTCTTCTTCAGACGAATGCTCTGTCGACGAGAGATCGCATATAACCAGCTGCCTAATTTGTCAGGTTCCCGCAGATCGGACAGCCGCAAAAAAGCTTGAAGAAACGTTTCCTGCGCGGCATCTTCAGCCAGAAAATGATCGTACAGCACAGCGTAGGCCGCATAGTAAACGGCATGTTTGTACTTGGCAACAATATGACGATATGCCTCATCATCTCCAGCCCGGACAGCCTCGATCCACTTTAACGGTTCGTTCATAGGTCCTCATCCAATAGCAGTTGTTTGTATAGACGTATTCGATAAATCGGCGTATATCCCTTCATCTCAGCTTCTTAGCCAGCACATTATCGATCCAGGCATACAGCAGACCGGCTGTTCCGAAGAACACAATCGCGATGCTCCGGTTCAGGTCGTAACGCTGGACGAATTCGGCGGGATAGAAGGCATCGAAAATCCAGATTCCCCCCACGACGCCGATCAAGGTATAAACGAACGCGCGTACGAGAGCGACTTTTACCGTTTTGCGAATCAGCATCGATACGAGCATCAGAGAGAGAGGATATCCTACAGCGGCGATGATGCAAAATAGCGCAGTTAAGATAGGCCCGACATTGCGGATGCCCATATATTCTGTAGTCATTATTTTGTAGCCTTCCAACAGCTCCATACCGAACGTCGCCGCACTGAAGAGCACGATAAAGCAAACCCACAGAATAGAGTAATGCCGGAACAGATTCAACGGCAGCACCGCCTTTAGCAGAGATGAGGTGTTTGGCCCGAAGCGAACGAACGATGAAGAGGGTAACACGTAATACGTTCCTCGGCCTTACAGATTAGACGACTGCGGGATCGTAAAGTTTCATTTCGGATGCAAGCCGGATACGGCAAAAAACCTTCCGCCCATAACGGCGGAAGGCTGAAAGCGGATCGGACGATCCGGATGAATTAATGATGATGGCCCGAATGGCCGTGAGGCCCATGATTGTCGTGATGGTGATGATGATGATGCTTGTGATCGTCAACGGCGCTGTGGTGGTGCATGACTCCGCTCTGGTGCATCCGGTTGTGCAGCATGCGGTGGGCGCTCGTCAGCGTCATCAGGAGACGCTTATACGTTTGCTCGTCCGCCTTCGTCGCCATCGTTTTGATATAAGCGGTCGATCCTTCGATCTGCTCGAGAATGGTGACCGCATCGGTCGGGCTGAACATCGGCGTCCCGTCGACGACGACCATAACCGCGCTCGTATGAGCGGCGATCATCTCCGACTGGTCGTGATATTTGCCGCGCACGCGAAGTGCGATCCAACAGCTTTCCTTAACCGGCACCGACCAATGCCCGGCATAATGACCGGCTTCCGGATCGGTCGTCTGCAGCTCGCGGAGCTCGCCGTTAACGACCAGCTCGATTTTCGTCACGGGGACGGTGACTGACGATACTTGCCAGACGACATCGAGCGTTCCGCCGGAGGAGGAAAGATCCACCCGCGTCCCCATCTCGTGTTCGCCCACCCGGAAATCGATCAGCGGGCCGAGTGTGGCGAACGTGTTCCCGCGGCGGATTGCGTTCATCCACGACTCGTAGGAGAAGAGTTCGTCCGGAGGAATCAGCGCATACGTGCGGATCGTTCCGACCGCCGTCGATTGGGACATTTTATCGGTTCCTCCGACAGCCGGGGTCAGGTAGCCGCAATTCAAATAACGGTACCAGTCGGACAGCGAGTACGGGTTGATCCCGATATTTTCAAATGAGCACATCTCGACCGCGTCGACCTCGCCGAGCACGAGAGCGGCAGCGCCTTCCGCGCGCGGGTTGGGCAGATGGGGCAAAACGACAATACCGCCCTGCTCGCGGCACCGCTTAGCCCATTCCGTTACGGTCGCCTCCAGCGGATCGCCGAGCCCGGATTCGTCCGGCCCCCCGGTACACAGCGGCAATATCATTCGTCCTTCATAACCAAGCAGCGAGATATGGCCGAGCACATGCTGGCGGTTTTCCGTCCCGACCCTGACCAGATACTCGCCGGAGCCGCCGTTTTCTTTGCTGCCGATCGTCGTTTTGCCGTCGAAGTCGCCGAGATTGCTGAACATTTCGCCCCATTGGCTCGTAAGCAGATTGACCACATTGACGCCTTCGGCTTCCCCTTCGAGCAGAGCCGTCTGCGGCGACAGGAAATGGACGTGAGTATCGGCAGTCACCCAGCCTTTTTGCCTCCATGGAAGGACATGGTCCAGTTCGACGGTTATCGTGCTTGTCTGCTCGTCAACCGTTACCTTGCGGCGAACCGGACGAATCTCGAAGCCTTTCGTTACCTCGATGTACACGTCGCCGCGCGGCAGCTTGAATTCGGCCTCCCCGTCGATGTAAGCGCTGTAATGGAACTCTTGGACATATTCCGCTCCGTAGTCTTCGAACCAGTGGGCGTTCGGCATCCGGTGTCCGGCTACCGGGGCGATGTAGTCGCCGAAGGCGCCGTGCAAGTGAATTTTGGCTGCGACTTTGCGGCCGCTCGTTCGTTCGACGATCCGGATCGCGACTTTTTGCACCGGATTCTCCACAGGCGTCCATAAGGACGACTGTTGCAGCTCCCGGACGGGGATCGCTTCGACGCTCCCGCCGCGTTCGATGAACAGCAGCGCATCGGGGTGTGCGGAGTACTCGATGATCCATTCGTCCGGGCGCGGCGTAGGCAGGCGAGGGTTGGCGTTGCCCAGCCATTCGTCGTGATTGTATTCGAGAGCCGGCGCGGCGTGGATCACCTCGCCAAGATCGATGCGAATGTTGGCGTTATCTCCATAAGGCTGGGGGATGAAGCCGGCCGGTGCGGTATAACGCATCTTCCGTTTGGCTTCCCAGCGGAACGGATTGGATGCCAGATCGGTCCGGGTGATGCCGAACAGGAAGGCGGTGCCGTCTGCGGGGCGCATCGATAACGCGATCAGTTCCTTGTCCGGGTGAGGGTTCTCGAGCGCGTACAGCCAGTGGTGCATCGGGCTTCCGAAGCCGGGAAACGTAGTGCGCAGCTGGCTTTGCCCCCACGGAATGGCCGGAGTTTCTATATGCAGCAGATCCGTATTCGTCGCCATCGTGCGCGGTTTGACGTGTTTGACCGATTCGAAGCTGTTCTCGCCCCATTTCACCTGAAACTCGCTGATCTGGTACCGTCTCCGAATCGGGAATTCCGCCTCCGTCCCGTCCGAGTACCGCAGCGTGTACACACACACCGTCTCACCGAGACGAGGGGTGCCCATCATCGGGCTGACAATTCCGCCGTGAGCGGCCGGGCTTTCCTTAAAATCGGCGGCATGCAGAAAAAGCAGCTGGCGATCATGCAGCGGCTGCGGAAACGTCAGCTCGACGGCTTCGTCCTTGAGCAGCACGACATTGCCCGCTCCGTCCTGCGCTTGCGGACCGAGCGAGAACGGCACTCCCCATAATTCCTGCGCTCCGGTCAGGAGATGGTGCTTATTGCGAAGTACCGCGTCGGAGCAGTCTTCCGGCTGCAGCTCGGCGATGATCCGATTGTAGGCGGCTGATAAGTCGACCGGGGTAAACCGGCCGTCACGATCGTTCGTGTTCGGGTGCATGCTCATCCTCCCAGTGTTTACAAAAGTCCGGTTTACCTTATATAATACATTTAATTAATGATTAAGTAAATTAGGAAAAGCAGCAGGAACAAACCTCTGCGGTCTTGGAAAGTTGAAGGCTGCGGGGCGGCGGGTAATCGGATGAAAATGAAAAAAATGCACTGCGGGACAGCCGTCTAACGAGTTAATTTAAAGAATAAGTCAATTGGCAACTGGCGTGCCGCATAGTTCGTCAGACAAACGTCTTGATCGGCGCGGTCACGCATACTTATCGATGGAGATTAGGCCGAAGTCATGCAGAACCAGAGCAGAGCGTTATGCGGGTGAAGGCGCCTCTGTTCCGTTCTGCTTGCTGTCAACTGAAGCGAAAGGAAGTGGCGGCTCTTATGCAAGCGGTTGTGCTTAAAGAAGGGGAGCGCGGTCAATACGTGACGGTAACCGATCTGCCCGCTCCCCGGCTGACCGATCCCGGGGATGTGCGGATTCGCGCGCTTAGCGTCGGACTGGACGGTACGGACCGGGAAATTATCCGCGACCGGTACGGCATGCTGCCGGAAGGCGCGTCCCAGCTTGTCATCGGGCACGAGCTGCTCGGAGTCGTCGTCGAGGCGGGGCCCGCTTCGATGATGAAGCCTGGCGAGCTGGCGACGGTGCTCGTGAGGAGGCCGTGCGGAGACGCCCGGTGCACCTGCTGCCGCAGCGGGCAGCAGGATTATTGCTCGACGGGCTTCTACACGGAGCGGGGCATCCGCGGGGCGGACGGCTTTCTGTGCGAATATGTGGTGGAGCGGTCGGACTATGTAGTGCCGATTCCCCGGGAGTGTGCGGAGTACGGTGTGCTCGTAGAGCCGCAGAGCATCGTGGAGAAGGTGTGGAACCAGGTAGGCAATCTGCAGCGGCGTCTCGCTTGGTCGCCTGAAACGGTGCTGATCGTCGGTTCGGGTCCGCTCGGCTTATTGGCCGCGCTGACGTGCCGAAGTATGGGGCTGGGCGTGCATGTATGGTCCAGATCGGGTGCGGACAGCGTGAATGCGGACATCGTTCGCAGCTGTGGAGGTCACTATCACGAGGTAAATCTGCGGGAGGAGCCAGGCGCTGACTCCGGTTTGTTATCGGGTGGCGGCGGTCTAAGCGGCGTCTCCGGACTGGCCGAATTTGCCGTCAGGGAGCGGATATCGCCCGATCTGATCTGGGAATGCAGCGGGTACAGCCCGCATGCCTTCGAGGCGATGAAGGCGTTAAACGCGAATGGAGTGCTGGCGCTGCTCGGAGTAGCCTCCGGCGACCGAAGGATCGAGATTTCAAGCGATATGCTGAACCAGGAAATGGTCCTGAAGAATAAAGCGATTATCGGCTCGGTTAACGCTTCGCGTGCCGACTTTGAATCTGCGATCCGCCGCTTGCAGCGCATCGAGGCGATGTACCCGGGGCAGCTCGTCCGGCTGATGACGGAGCGATTGTCGCTGGGACAGGTGCCGGATCTCGATTTTGAACAAGTAACGGTCAAAGCGGTGGTCGATCTGGTAACGAGAGAGGAAGCCGCTCGTCTGATCGGCGGAGGCGTTCGGGACGGATACTGAAGCGGAACGTCCGGACTGGCAGGCCGTGGAGAATGTCGTATGAACTCCTCAGTGGCCGGAGATCAAAGCTGATGAGGCGCACTTTCGTGCGCGATCCGGGCTGGGCGGGGCAAGGGGGATGCCGATGCCGTCTGCAGCTGGATCGGGCCAAGAGGGGATGTTAGGCACGGATCAGATCCGGACCGGTTCGCCGTATGTCCCGAACAATGGGAGGTGCAGGAGGGATTGCAGTGAAAATAGGCATAATGGGAGGGACCTTCGATCCGGTACACCTTGGACACCTGCTCGCCGCGGAACAGGCGCTTGAGGCTCACTCGCTGGACGAAGTCTGGTTTTTGCCGGCCTATCTCCCTCCTCACAAAAGGAAGCACACCGTCGCATCGCCCGGACTGAGACTTGCGATGCTGAAAGAGGCGATCCGGGGTCAGCCGCGCTTTCGTGTCGAAGAGGCCGAGCTGAGACGGGGCGGCGTTACTTACACGGTAGATTCGGTGCGGGAGCTGTGCCGGACGTATCCGCAGCATGATTTTCATTATATGATCGGCTCCGATGCGCTGGCATCCTTGCCCGGCTGGCGGGGGATCGAAGAGATTGCCGCACGCGTCGGATTTATTGAACTGAAGCGTCAAGGCTGTCCGGGCACGGGGCGGGCGCTCCCCGAGTTTATCACAGACAGAATGCGAAGCGCGGGAATGACACCGGTCGGCCTATCGTCGGCTGACGTTCGCGCGAGGCGGGCTGCGGGACTCTCTATTCGTTATCTGGTGCCGGAGCGGGTCCTTCGCATCATCGAAAGCAGCGGACTGTACCGGCCGGACGGACATGCAGAAGTCCGAAATGTTTCTATTTCTATTACGGGAGGCACCGATTCATGAGTGATGTATTGAAGCAATGTGTAGCGAAATATCCGGAGCTGTCTGAATGCTCCGCCGATATCGTATGTGCGTTCGAGACGATCCGGGACAGCTATCGCGGGGGAGGCAAAGTACTGCTTGCCGGCAACGGGGGCAGCGCGTCCGACTGCGAGCATATCGTCGGTGAGCTGATGAAAGGATTTATGTCGAAGCGTCCGGTTCCGCAGACGATGAGAGACCGGCTGCGCCGGTTCGGGGACGAGGACGGCGGCTATATCGCCGACCGTCTGCAGGGCGCGCTGCCGGCGATCTCGCTCGTCAGCCATACGGCGCTGGCGACTGCGTATGCGAACGACGTGGCGGCCGACATGGTGTTCGCCCAGCAGGTGTACGGCTACGGCCGGCCGGGCGATGTGCTGATCGGCCTCAGCACGTCGGGCAATTCGGCCAACGTCGTGCGCGCCCTTCAGGTGGCGCGTGCGCTTGACATGCGCACGATCGGCCTGACCGGCCGGAGCGGCGGACGAATGAAGGAGCTGTGCGACGTCATCATCCGCGTCCCTTCCGATGTGACGCCCGATATTCAGGAACGGCACCTGCCGATTTATCATACCCTCTGCATCATGCTGGAGGAGGAGTTTTTTTGAACGAAGGCAGGCGTTGAAGCAGCGGATGGATGGGATAAGGTTAGTGTAGGTTAGGCAATGGTGAGGCCATGCGAGGCGAGGCAAACTAGGCAAGGCTAGGCTAGGTTAAGCGATGGCTAGGTTAGGTTAGGCGTTGGAAGGCAAGGCGGGGGGCAGGTTAAGGGCTGCTGCCGTCTGCGGCGTTATACGGTGTGACGGCGGACGATTGACCGCATCCGATGAGGAGGGGTAGCCTAGGGCTGGCCCTTTTTGGCGTGGGGTTAGCAGACTTTTGGAGCTCTTATTTTTCCATACGCACGGTGTTTGGGATAAATAAGAGATGTTTGCAGCTGCTATTTTGAGGAAAATCACCGTTGAAGAGGGAGTAGCCCCCCAATAAGAGGCGCAAACGAGACTGTCGATTCAATGTGTAGAAGTGTTAGCAGGCCGTTCCAAGTGAAAAGTTACCTTCTTCTGCTCAAACAGGTTGTCCGGAATCCCTTGATTGAATAAGGATTGTAAGGTAGGGGATTCCAGACAAAACTCGCCAGAAGGTAATCTTTTCCCTTTCCACTTGGTTGTCCACAGTTAACCGACAGCCTCGCAAACGTCTCCTATTTGCCTATTCCTCTACGGTATACGGTAAATAAGAGCCTCAAACCACCTTTATCCGCCTTGGTTCAAGCGCTGGTAGGCTGCGAACGAAACGACAATAAAAACTCAGATAGAGGGTGCTTTTGCCAGGAAAGGACTGTAGAATGGGAACTAAGCTCCTTGGCTCGCAGGTTATTTTTGCTATGATGGTCGAGCAGGTATGGAATTGTAAGCCGGAGCAGGTGACGGAAGCTTCATCCGGATTTTACCTTCGATCTGTCGAGCCTGCGGATAAGGATAACAAGAACTTTATTTGACCAAATACTTGTAAAGGCAGGCATCATGAAAAAGAAACCGAAAACACTCACTGTTGTACTGTTTGGATTACTGGCTCTGTTGTTTTTCTACAAGCCGGAGCTGCTGTCTTTTCTAACATCCGAAACCGCTCCAAGCCACGATGAAGAAGCGGCGTATACGATCTATTTTCCTTCCGACCGGTTCCCCGAAACGGCGGAGCATATCCGGATCGCGGTGGAACGCGGCAAGTCTTCCATCTGCACGATTGACCGTAAAGGCGCCGACGAGAACCGGAAGGAGTCGTTAAAAGGCGTACCGACTAAGCCGAATCTGGATCGCGATGAGTGGCCTATGGCGATGTGTGCCGAAGGCGGGGCGGGAGCGGATATTATGCACATAAGCCCCTCGGACAACCGCGGCGCCGGATCTTGGGTCAGCAATCAGCTGGAGAAGTATGCAGACGGGACGAAGGTCCGCATCGTTGTGAAGTAAAGAGAGGCGAAGGTCCGCATTGTTGTCAGGTAAAGGGAGGCTGTATGTTTGGAAAGAACTTCCGGGACGTTCGCAGCCCCGGTCCTCCAATAAAACCAAGCTCCCATCCGCTTGCTGCCCCTCCACGCTCGGCCTCGCCCTGCTCTTGCTTTCCGCACCTTAGTGCTTCCGTATCCCCAGCAAAGTAAATGTCAGACTCGCAGCGTCACGTGTGGCGGGCGGCTGCGCGGAAGGACAGATGATGCCGTGACGGCACCCATCCGTCCTTTTTCGATGCGGGGCCCTTCCGCTGCCGCTGTCGGCCAGCCGCTTTCCGTTTACGTCTTCACGCGGGTCCCGGCCAGGTGCAGCTTGAGGAAGGAGGAGGGGACGGAGCCGGTCCATCTTTTGTACATCCGATTAAAGTAGGACGGGTCGCAGTAGCCCAGAAAATCGGCAATCTCGGCGATGGTCATCGTACTGTTCAGCAGCAGGTCTTTCGCTGCGTTGATCCGCACCTGGTGGAGGTAGTCGATCGGCGGCTGACCGGTGATCTCCTTGAAAATGCCGGTTACGTAGTTCGGCGTCCGGTCGACGACTGCGGCAAGCTGTTCGATCCGGATCGGTTCCCGGTAATGCTCCAGTATGTACTGCAGCATCGTCTGTACCTGAGCGTGTTTTTTGTGCGGATAGCGCGTCGCTTCATAATCCCGGCACGCCAAGGCGATTAATTCCTGGGCGATCCCGCAGCATACCGGCTCGTAATAGGCCAGCTTGCCGAGCCACTGCTGGGCCAGAATATGGAACCGCTGCTTCCCGTATTCGACCGTCTGGGACTCGGCCTTGAACCAGCTGTCCGAGCGGAGCGGAGGGAACAAGCGCAGCGTTTCCTCGTCGGGCGTGAAATGTACGGAATATTTCTGATGCGTCTCACCGTTTATCGGCAGTCCTTCCCTCATCGTATGCGCAGGGATGTAGAGCAGGTCGCCTTTTTGCAGCGGGATGTCTTCGCCGTTCAGCCGGTAGAGGAGCCTGCCCCGGACGACCAGAATGAGCATGCAGTATTCGGTGGACGATAACGGCTTGCGCCAGGTCGTATCGACATCGTCGAAATAAATCGAATGCAAAGCGAGCAAAACTTCGCCCCCTATCCGGAATGCGTGTAGGATTATGAAGATGAAATCATTATAGTACAACCTGAAATAAATAAGTATACATAGAAGGTGCAGAGTCTGAGGTCCTTGTAAAGAAAAGCTTCCGAGCGAAGCTGTATCATGGCAAATGTCCTCGCGCGAAAAGGGGGCTTGGTTGCAGGAAGGAAGGGTTCAGTTTCACTGAAAACGTATGCCTCTCGGAAAGTAGAATCATCCAAGGGAATCGGTCAAAGCCTTCCCCTGCGATACAGGAAAAAGGAAATCCTCCACGATGATAGCGCGTCTCGACATCTCCGGTGAAGCTGAAGACAGAATAACGAGACTTGTCTGCACAACGTAAAACATTGTATATAGAGGCGGATACGAGCGGCAGCAAAAACAAAGATGCGGCGATGGAGGTGCTGAAGGTGATTACCTCCGACGAAGTGCAGAAGCTGATGAGCGAATACGGCACCCCGAGCATACTGCAGAGCGATGAGATCAGCAAGGTATACGGCTCCAAGCTGGACGAATATAAAGGGAAGAACGTACAGGCGCTGTTCAAGACGACGCCGGGAACTCCGCACGTGATTACCAAATACGAGTATCTGGTAAGCGCCGAAGCGGAGGTGGGAAGACGGCTGATCACCGAAGGTCATGACGTGAACACTGTGATCCGGACGATCGAGGAGAAAGCGAATCAGAAGCTGTCTCAGCAAAAATAGGCGCGGGGTTGTGCGGGCGGTCCGGGTACCGAACTTGGCTGCCAAATTGTAGCCGTCTGGCCGTTGGAAGTCGCGTGAACACCGTGCGGAAACTGCGCCGAAACACCGTGCCAAAACACCGCCCCAAATACCGTGCCGCAATACCGTGCCAAAACACCGTGCCGAAACCGTACCGGCAGTTGCGCTCATGAATCGTCGGTTAGACGTGCAATTCTGCTGCTTGCTCCGGTTATTTTTTGACACCTGTTTTTTCGATTTTGTCGCATATACGGGAGCAATGTATTGTAAGATGAGGACAGATGGAATTAAGTTTAAGCAATCGGAGGCGATCGATGATGAAAGTAGGACTCAGTACGTACAGTTTGTCCCGGGCGGTAGCGGACGGGGAGATGACCTTCCTGGATACGGTAAAATGGATTGCGGACAACGGCGGGGAGCACGTAGAAATTTCTTCGGGCAAAATCAATTTGACCGAGGAGCCTGCGCTCGTGGAAGCGATCCGCAAGCAGGCGGATGTTAGCGGAATCGATGTGTCCGACTATGCGATCGGCGCTCAATTCGTGCAGCCGGACGAAGCGTCGTACGAGGCGGAAATCGCCAGGGTAATGAAGCATGTCGACGTCGCTCATGCGCTGGGCGTGAAGCTGATGCGTCACGATGTGGCGTCCCGCCCGATCCCGGAAGCGACGCTTGTCAATTTTATCGCGGACCTGCCCAAGCTGGCCGAGGCGTGCAGACGGATTGCCGATTACGCAGCTCAATACGGGATCACGACCAGCGTAGAAAATCACGGCTATTATATTCAGCACAGCGACCGCGTACAGGCGCTCGTTCATGCGGTCGGCCGAGACAATTACCGTACGACGCTGGATATCGGAAACTTTATGTGCGCAGATGAGGATTCGGTCGTTGCCACGAAGAAAAATTTGCCGATCGCCTCCATGGTCCATATAAAAGATTTTTATTTGCGGCCGTTTCACCAGAACCCGGGCGAAGGCTGGTTCCGCACGGCGGGCGGCAATTACTTGAGGGGCGCTATAGTCGGTCAGGGCGACATCGATATCCGGACCGTACTGAAGGCGATCAAAGATTCCGGTTACGACGGTTATCTCTCCATCGAGTTCGAAGGCAAAGAATCGTGCACGTACGGTTCGAAGGTCGGCATGGAGAATGTCCGGCGCCTATGGGATGAAGTGTAGGGAAGAGTAGAGCTAAAGGTGTGCTGGAAGAGCTGAAAGAGCTGAAAGAGCTAAAAGAGCTGAAAGAGCTGAAAGAGCTGAAAGAGATGAAAGAGCTGAAAGAGCTGAAAGAGCTGAAAGAGCTGAAAGAGCTGAAAGAGCTGAAAGAGCTGAAAGAGCTGAAAGAGCTGAAAGAGCTGAAAGAGCTGGAAGAGCAGGAAGCCTAGTTGCGCAAGCTCTGTTCCAGAAAGTTTCTCTGGGATGGGGCTTGCTTTGAAGTTGATGTGCGCGGCTTTGGCTGCTTGCCACTTGCACAATAAGAGTCTTTTGAAGCTGCTATATCGACGAAAACTGGCTCTGCTCATAAAATAAGAGATGATAGGGACCCTTATAGTGGTGCGATCAGCCGCAATCGTGAATTTTGATAAAAATAAGAGGTGCTAAAAGCTCTTATATCCATATTTATCCTTGAAAAACCAAAAATAAGAGCTGGTAACGGGACTTTCCTAGTTAGTGTAGTATAAAAGCCGAAATCCATTGCTACAGAAGGGATTTCGGCTTCCATTTTGTATTACCTACGAAAGCATGCGGTATTGACCCAGCTCCAGCTTCTCAAACATCTG
>NZ_JBYUPU010000012.1:0-226529 GCF_058135425.1 Paenibacillus sp. MAH-35 | reverse complement strand
GTTACATTCAATTGTTACTCCTTTTTCCATTGAAATCCTTTTTGTACATATGTCTATGAATCTATGAAAGCCAGCAGACTTCCCGTAACCCCTCTCCTAACCAAAGCCTCAGGAAGCCATCATAAAGATCGGTTATGCTGTAACGTTTTCAATTTTTACATCTACGGATTTGACTGCTTCCACATTTCCTGCACGGTCAACAATTACCCGCTACAACGGCATATGGCGCCTTACTTCCCAAGCTCGCATGGATAAACAAAACAAGCGGTTAGGACATAGTGTCCCAACCGCTTGCTAATCTTGGTTATGATTATGACTGTAGCTTCATGCGACTCCCGAAACTGTGGCACAAGGCTTCCAACTCATGAAACGGAACGGTGTAGAACGTTAAGCCGTTCACTAGCGACTTCATCGAGCCGGGCAAGGCACAAAGTTTGGAGAACAGCTTGTCTGATTCCCCTTGGTCAGCCGAAGTCCAGAATTGAACTTGCACGACGTCGGGGTTGCCCGCTCTCATCTCGGCGACGAGCGCTTGCAGTCCTCTTATAAATAAAGAGGTTCGCCGATATTCGCTCCGAATAAAGGCAACCTCGACTTGGCATATATGCCGATCCTTATATTCATTGGCTCCCGTGCCGTACACGAACCCTGCGGCAGCTGCTAGTTCGTAAGGCTCTTCATCGATCACGAGCATGCCCTTCCCGAACATCAGAGGGCTGCTTATAAAGCTGAGTTTCATCGCAAATGGATACGGCAAATTCAGCTCGGCGTGATGCTGAAGCAGAAAGCGGATATACGCCTCATGGTCCATCTCCATGTTACAGGGGCGAAACTCGAACGACATTACTTCGGTTGTGCTCTCAAAGTATCGTTCAAGATTGCGATTTTTCCTAATTTGCCGCCGGTTTTCTTGTCAAATCGAGGGGGGATGACGATCATGGGGATCCTCCTTTGGTTGTATAATTCGGTTTCCTGTTATCATTATACCTTGCCGTATTTATTTAAGATACCCTGTAATTTGTTAATTTTGACACAAAACACGAGTTGTTCGAGTTCCGTTCCTTCTCGCGAATAGCTGGTATCGGTAAATTTGGAATACAACCTGCGCAAATATGGATTGTCCGCAAGAGCGGCCAGCCTGATTTCCTGCACTTCCGGATGCAGCTGCGCGATCTGGTTCACCGTATATTGCAGTCCGGTGAGGAAGAGGCGCGTCCCCCGATAAGCTTTATCGGCAACAGCCATATCCAGGAAAGCGATATCTTTGTCCTGAAAATCCCGTTCCGGAGTCCCGTGATAATAAGCGGTCGCCCCGATAACCTGGTTATTCGCGTCTTCAACGAAGATCAGGTGGCCTTGAGTTAAATAGGTGTACAGAATTTCTACCATGTCCAGCGTGTAAAAAGATCGATGCAAGTCGTGCTTGTGATCGAGAACGAACACACACACTTTGGCGAAATCGTCATCGGTTGTACAGCGTTTGCATTGCATGGTCATAACATGTGTTCTCCTTCCTATTCCACAGAGCGTCGGTCCGACGGCATTATAATACTAGTAATTTCCGGTTTGATTGAGCAAAGACAGCCGATCGTTTGACGGCTGCCTTCTAGTTTTTTATTGATCTCTCACATTCGTTTATTGTAAGGGAATAAATGAATTAATTAACAGTTTATCATTATAATTCGATAATGATTTCTTGTCCAGAGTGGTAAAAAGATTCCGGCTGTAATCCTAAAACGATTCCAAAAACCTATCACAACCGAAAGGCTTGCCCGGCTTCGGCCGCAATGCCGTTACCTCAAACTTGCCTTTAGACGTTTCAGCTTCTCCAGGTAATCGATGGCCCGCGGGACAAACCGCTCGGCGATCAGTCTCCCCTTCTCTGGCGTAGCGGAATCGGGATAACCCCAATATCCGTCCGCGCATAATTCAGTCATGTCCAAATAATCCAGCATACTTTGATCCGCTTCGGGCAACACACCGCCGCCGGGAACCGGCTGTCGGACAAGATCGGGACGCAAATGCATGATCAACGAAGTTTCTTTCTCACCTGCGTGTATATCGCTCGAACCGGGATGTTTGAATGGGCTGTCGTCTCCAATTGCGTTTATGATCGCTCCGCTTAGCAGCACGACCTCCATCTCTGCCTGCCGATCCGCGTAGTCCCGGTTCAGTTGTCGGATCGCAGGTTTTAAAATATAGTTGCCGCCATGCCCGTTAACGAGCAACAGCTGCTTGAAGCCCGAGCCGTAGAGCGAGTCGGCAATATCGCGGATCACCAGCGCCAAAGTATCTGCACGCAGGTAAACGGTTCCGATTGCCTTGCGATGCTCGATCGAGGAACTGATCGCCAAGGTCGGAAGCAAAAAGGCATCCAGATGCTGCGCCAGCTGTTCCGCATATTCGGCGGCGATCATGCTGTCCGTGCCTATCGGCAAATGACTGCCGTGCTGCTCGAGGGCGCCGACTGGCAAAACCGCGATCTGCGGCTGCGCCTGCTCGATGTCCCGCCGTGTGTTGTTCATGGATAACATGGAGCTTCCCTCCCAGGTTCAGGTCACTGTCAAATAAAATACGGCTCGTCGTATACCGACACCTCCAGCACGCCAACGATCTCCTCCTCGGAGTTGCGTACCGGGTAATAGACGGTTTCTTCGCCTCCCGAACGGATGCGCGAGGTCGGCATACCGGCAAATGCGCGGCAAAGCTCCGGCCCCATCTCGATAATATGATGTCCTTCGACCGGCAGCGATCTGCCCCCGATCAGTGTCTCCGCTCGGCTTGGATGGTCGGGCCTCCGCACCCATAGACAGCAAGTGACGTCCCGGCGGCTGCGATCGATCCGTTCCGTCAGCAGCAGCGTACGCTTCAGCGCATTGAAGCTGTCCTCGTCAAAGTCAATATCGTCACCGCTGACATAGCTGCGGCGCTCCGGCGTCATTACCTGCTCCAGCCAGTCCCCGCAGAGGAATAGCGAACCGACTCTGGCGATCTCCATCAGCTCGTAAGTATGAGACATTCCCTTTCCTCCCCTTCAATGATCCGCCATAATCGATGCTTGAGTTCCTCGAACAGCAGAGGTGACCGGCCGATATGGAGAGCCGACGGGGACGCTTCACTCAGCAGTTCGTTCGTCCACTCGTACGGGGGCCGATCGATAAATGCCGGAGGCTCCGGCCAATCGAATGTGCTGTCGCCGTCCAGGATGGAACCTACGAGCCGGGTCATCTCACTTCTGCTGGGCTCGCCGTGATCCCGGATCCACTTCTCCATACATTCCGAAACCTGCATTGCATTCCGCAGCACCTTGAGCCGGATCGTCGGGATCGGACCCGGGATATCGAACAACCGATCGCCCGGATAAAACACGGCCGTTTTGCCGTTGCCGGCGGGCGTCCGATGCCAGTCGCTCCCCCAATCGACGTTGTTCCACAGCACAAACCCGTTCAGCCCTTGAGCAACGCTGGCCAGCGGCGCGATTGCCGAGCCGAGCAGATTGTGATCGATCGGCTGAGCGCCCAGATAATACCAGAACAAGCAACCGCGGCTCTGCAGATACGACTGTCCTTCCGGATACCACTTCATAATATTCCGGTTAACGACCCAATGCTTGATCACATCCGCGTATTTCCCGTAATGCAGACCGTAATTCCAACTGGAGTCCGTGCGGAAAATAAAACGTGCCCCGTCTTTGCGCTCCAGCACGTCCGAAGCAAACCCGTAGAAGATGTCGTTGATTTTCTCATCCCAGATAAACCGGGTTTCGTCGCCGTCGTAGGGGAACAACTTGTATCGCTTCTTATGATTGAAGAACAGCTCGAACCGGGTCGACAACCAGCCGCGTTCAGTGAAATGCTTATAAAACTCGCGGAATACATTGGAGAACTCCGTAGCGTAGCCTTTCATCGCGAACTTCGTATAATCAGCCGGCCAGTGGAAATTTTGCGGCAAATACATGTGGGGAATCGGAATCTCCCCCCGCTTCGTCCCCTTGAATGCCGATCCGTCCAGATAACTGGAGAAATGCTCGTCGAACAAGGACCAATCCTTAACGCGAAGCGACTTGCCTGCGCCTTCCAGCACCGGAGCGAAACTTTCGGGAATGCGCCCGTCATGCGAGTAAGGCAGATTATGGAACACAGTCCGGTGCTCATGCGACATCCGATAAAATTTCTTTTCCACCGCAAAATATGATCCGTCGCGATACCGCTCGGTACGGCGCTCGAGATGGGCGAATTTCCCGGAGATTGAATCGGCGTAGTTGTTCAGACTTGCGGTAATCGTCGATTCATCGGGTACGGTCGCCTTCAGAACCGTCAATTGCCACTCATGCTTCTCCGCGCTGGCTCCTCGCCGGACCGTAATCGTCCCCGAATATTCGCCAGGAGCCGTATCGGCAGGTACGAACAGATCCATCCAGATTCCCGCATATTGCTGGCGCGGAACCGCATTCAAGCGGGATACGGACGCAAGGGGGCTGCCGGCCGTTTTCCCTTGCCCCCATGGTACAAGCCCGTCGGGATAGTAACGCTTTCCAATGAGATGGTACCACTGTACATAAGGTGCGTATTCCTCTGCCGAAATGCCCGCATCGCCCTCTCCTCGCAGTGATTCCGGCAAAATGTCTATTTCCTCCGGTCCGTCCGCCGTCATGTCCAGAATAATCTGAAAGGACACATAAGCGTTCCGAGGCGAAACGGACCGAAATGGACGGTCGACAAAGATTTGCCGATTGCGCAGCTCCTCTTCCGTTTCCAGCGTTTGGCCGCTTTGCGGACAGACGCGCAGCATATCCGTGATCAACCAACTTCGTTTCATTGCGGCTCCCCCATCCTGTTCGGACTAATTAAACCTGCCACTATCGTAGCACCGGCTGCATACGAGCTCTATACGCGAAACCCGGCGTTTACCCGGTCATTTTTATCGTATTTGCCGCGAACCGGTTCTGCTTAACGTTATAACGGAAAAGCTGCGGAACTGTAGTTCGGCAAGGAGGAGTTAACAGGATGAGATAACCTGCCTCAATCCTTCCAAGGACTCCCGGGAGCCGTCCATGATGGAGCCGCTATCCGGTTTGTAGTGGGTTTCGATGACGTAGATTCCCTTGTAGCCGTCTCGCTCCAGTGCGGCGAATTGTTCCTTCCATGGAACGACGCCCCGGCCGATCGGCGCTCCCGTGAACCTGCCATCTCCGCTTCGCCGCGTATCCTTTAGATGCACATGCGCCAGACGCTTTTTGACCGCCTCGTACCCGTCCGGGAACGGACGCAGCCCGAGATATGCTTCGTTGCCGGGATCCCAAACGATCCGCAGCCATGGTGAGTCTACCCGATCCGCCATTTCCCCGGTTTCTCTCGCCGTACCGCAATTGCAGGATCCTTCATTTTCCAGAAGCAGGGTCATCCGCGCCCTTCCGGCGAGGTCGGCGGCTCGGCCCAGGTAAGCCGCGATATCCTCGTTGTACCGCTCCGGCTCCTTCTCCCGCCAGAATGAAAATACGCGGATCATACTCGTATTCAACGTCTGGGCGATTTCAATCAATCGCGGCAGCCGCTCCAGATGCCGTCCCGGAGACTCCTCTTCATGCCCGAATACATCGCCGAGCGCCGTCTGACGGGACGGGTCGAGCTTGCACTTGAACAACGGCGAAGCAATCGCAGACACAAGCAGTCCGCGTGACCGAATATCCCGCGATACCGTCTGCAGCTCCTCGTTCGTCAAGCTGCTTATGTTCTTCCCGTCCATCATCCGTAATTCGACATAATGCAAGCCTTGCGCGGTGATCCAATCCAGCGCCTCTGAAAACCGTTCCGATACCTCATCGGTAATCACTCCGACTTGCTCCCATCGCATCGTCGTTTCCTCCATTCAGTTTGTGTTTGCTTTATGAATTGCCAGCTTCGCCAGCGCCAACGTCGGATCGAACCATTCGTAACGATTGTCCGCCATGAGAAAAGGAATTAACAACGGCAGTTCCGTGCAGCCGGCTATAAAGAGGCGAATGCCTGACGCTGCGTGCCGCTGCACGATTAGGTGGAGTGCGGGCAGCTCTTCATTGTTGTCCAGCTTCCCCGCCTTGACACCTTGGATGGCGTTCCCGACTACGCCTTGCTCCTCCTCCGACGGAAGGCGGATCGGATACTCCGCCAATGCGAATGCACGCTGATACAAGCCGGAGGCAATAGTAGCTTGCGTAGCGAACAGCATCGTCGCGCCCGCGCAATCCGCAAAATCCCGAGTTACCGCTTCAACGGTGCTCCCGATTATGCTGTACAGCGGAATATCGATCGCCTTGGCGATTTGCTCGTGCCAAACGTGAGCGGTATTGCAGGGCATGACGAGAAAATCCGCGCCGGCCCGCTGCAAGACGAGCGCCGAATGTACAAGCGCCGGAAGCGGGCTCGGAGCGCCCGAGCAGATAGCCTGAACCCGGGACGGGATTTTCGGGTTATTATTGATCAGAATGTGCAGATGATCCTGGTCCGACGCGGCGCAAGTACCGGCTACTAACTTTTGGAAAAAGTCGACGGTCGCCAGCGGTCCCATGCCGCCCAGCACACCGATGGTCTTGGTGCCGGCTTCAGCGTTCACAATGGACACTCCTCCCGGAACGGCGTCGTTCTTCACCTTGCCCGTCGCACATGCTTGAGGATTCCAGCAGTTGTATACCAGGGGTCCGCAGTATCGATAGGCAGCTGCACGCGTTCGCCCGTGGAAGCGGATTTGTAGATTGCCGTGATAACCTCGATGACGCGTCGGCCCTGCGCGCCGTTCATCGCCGGTTCCCGCTTCTCAGCGATGGCGCGGAGAAAGTCGTTCATAAGCCGGATATGCACATCACCAGGCTCCTGATTCCCGGCTTGCTCCGATCCGTTCCCGATCCGCTCCAGTTCTCGCGCCGCCGCTTCAACGGGGGCGACGCTGGCGCCATCCCGAACGAGGAGAGCATGATAGCCGAGCGGATAACTTACAGCCTTCGCATAACCGGATATATCCATTCGAATCTCGGAGCGGACGGCGTTGACCGAACAGCCGAACAGCGCGGGTAAACCGCCCCGGAACCGCAGCATCGCCATCGCGACGTCCTCGACCTCAATGCCCTGCTGAACCGTCTCCATATCTGCCTGTACACTCTCGACCTCCCCCAGCAGCCAGACGAATACGTCGAGTGCGTGCAGCGCCTGATTGATCGCCACCCCGCCGGATTGACGCTCCCATGTTCCGCGCCATGGCGCCTCGTAATAACGTTCTCCCCTCCAGTAGGTCGCGTTCAGCTGGGCGAACCGAAGCGGCCCGAGCGCGCCGCTGTCCAGCACCCGTTTCATCCGCTCATAGTCCCGGTTGAATCGGGTCTGCATAGCGACTCCGAGCAGCCTCCCGTTTTCCCGAGCGGCAGCGATCATTGCGTCGCAATCGTCAAGCGACGGAGCGAGCGGCTTCTCGCATAACACATGCTTGCCCGCACGCAGCGCCTCGATAACCGGCCCGCGGTGCAAGTCCGGCGGCGTGCAGACGGAAATCGCATGAATGTCATCCCGTGCCAGCAGGTCTTCCCACGACGCGCATACCTCCGCACTTGCTCCCTCCCACCTTGCGAGCCGCTCCGCCTGTCTCGAATCGATGTCGTATACGGCCCGGACTTCACAAAGTCCCGCCCATTGCAGGAACGCCTTCATATGCATTCTCGACACGGCTCCGCAGCCGAGGATGCCGATCCCGATCGTCATTGTTTTTCCTCCTGAGATGAAATGTCCTTAATCGAGGTAATGGTGTCGGCCAGCACAACAAACGCCAGCGGCAGCCGACTCGGGGCCCCGCCGGCGTTGGTAGTTCGCCCGCTTGTTACTTCGCCGCTTCTTTTTGCTTTTTATAGATCGCGTCAATATCGGCGTGATATTTATCCAGGCCTTTGTCTTTTAGTGCTTTTTCCAGCGAGGCCCAGTTCGTCTCCATCTTCGACTCGGCTTCCAGAATCATTTTCGGTACCGCTTTGTTCCACTCGGCGATTGCCTCCGAGTTGAATCTTTTAATATCGTCCGTATAGGCCGAAGTTGTAAAAGGCAAATTTTTGACGGCAGGCTTGACCAGCAGATCCGTGAATGTCTTCGCGCCGTAGGCCTTCAGCGCTTCGCGCATAGGCTCGTTCATCGTTTTCTGGTTCCAACTGACCGAGGATGAATAACGGGCGAAATCACCGTCGGACAAATACGCGCCGGCCTGCATCATCTGCAGCAGCGGACGCGGATAGGAGAATCCGAGACGATCCCAGGCATCCCCGCCTTTGCCCAGCTCCGTTACAACATAGTCGCTGACGACGCGTTTGCCTCCCTCCACGGTAAAATATTTTCCTTCGATGCCCCAGCCGACGAGAATTTGGTTTTCCGTCTTGTACATCTCGTCGAAGAATTGCAGGATCTTAACGGCATCCTTAGCGTTTTTCGTAATGCCTACCCACTGGTCGCTGCCGCGCAACGAGCTCGTGGATGTCGCGTTGGACAATTTGGTTCGGCCCGGCGCGACGATATCGAACGAGATATACGATTTGTCCGCCATGTTCAACTTGACGAGATCGTTGGTGCAGCCGGAAGCGAACGACGGCCCGAACACGGCGAGCACGCGTCCCTGCGCGCACTTTGCATTGAATTGATCGGTGGTCTGCACGAGCGCTTCCCGATCGAATAGGCCGGCTACGTTCATCTTGTTGAAAAACTTGAACAGGTCCGTATACCCCGGCGCGAAGAAACGAAGCACCGGTTTGTCGTCATCGCCGATAAATACGTGCGGCAGCGCAGGCATACCCGCATACATCCGGGCCGAAGTATCGAATACATTATAGAGCTGCGACGTCGCGCCGAAGTTCGAGAAGCCGATCGTTTTGCCTCCGCCGATTTCGGGATATTTCTTGGCGTGCTCGCTAATCAGCTTGTATACGTCGTCCAGCGTTTTGAGCTGAGGATAACCGGCCTCCTTAAGCACGGACGCTTGGATGTGCAGCCAGCCTTTGTCCGCCAGATTTTCTATTTTGTTAGTCGGCGGCGCGCGCAATGCCCATATTTTCCCGTCGGGCTGCTTGAGGGAAGACAAATCGTTGTTAAACGCTTTCATAATGGTAGGCGCGTGTTTCGGTATAAGTTCTGTCAGATCGACAAGCGCTTTGGCGTCGGCATAGGCCTTGTACGTATCGTCCCACATAGACACGACATCCGGATAATCGCCGGCGGCCAGCCAGACATTCATCTTTTGCCTCTCGTCGCCGGTCAGAACGTCCCATTTGATCGTTCCGCCGGTCCGTTTTGTAATCTCCCTGGCGATGTCGTTGTCCCAGTTCATCGTCGCGACCGTTGTGTTCATGGAAAACGTGATAGGCGCTTTGGACGCACTGGACGCTTGCGAATCAGGCGAAGGCGATGGAGCTGGAGAGTTGTTCGAATCGCCGGAGCTGCAGGCCGTCAGCGCCAGAATGGCCGTCAACGCGAAGGCGCCGACCGAGCCGATCCCATATCTCTTCTTACTCATTGTTTCATGACCTCCTCATCTTATTTTATTTCATCCCGCTTAGCGCCGGAAAGCGGAGCTTGGCGGTGCGAAATCAATCCTTCATGGCGCCGAGCGTCATGCCTTGCACGAAATACTTTTGCAAAAACGGATAGACGAGCAAAATCGGTATGGTGACGAGAATCGTCAGTGTCGCTTTTATCGTCGTAGGGGAGATCGTCCGCTGAATCTCTTCCCCCGAATCTTGATTGACTTGCTGTTCCACGATTTGAATCATTTTCTGCAGTTCGTACTGCAGCACGTTGAGATCCGGATTTCGGCTGTTGTACAAATAATTATCGAACCAGCTATTCCATTCATTTACCGAAATGAACAGTGCGATGGTCGCGAAAACCGGCAGGCTGATCGGCATAATAATGCTTGTATAGATGCGAAAGTCGTTGGCTCCGTCGATATAGGCAGACTCCACCAGGCCTTCGGGAAGCTGCTCGAAATAAGTACGCATGATAAACACATGAAACGCTCCGACCAGCGAAGGAAGGATATATACCCAGAAGGAATTGATCAGGCCGAGACTTTTGATCAGCAGATACGTCGGGATCAGGCCTCCGCTCACGTACATCGTCAGCACCAGCATAAAGCTGAACAGACGGCGCAGCATAAATTCCTTGCGGCTGAGCACATAGGCCAGCATCCCGGACAAGAAAACGGAGATAACCGTCTGCAATACCGTTCTCAGCACCGAATTGTAGGAAGCGCGAAGCAAGACCGGATTTTCAAACACATATGCGTAGTTTTCCAGCGTGAACACCCGCGGGAAAAAGGTTAAACCTCCCCGCATTGCATCCGTCGTTTCGTTTAACGACAGGACAAGCAGATAAATAAACGGGTAAACCGTCGTAACCGAGATGAGCGCGAGCCCTCCATACAAAACGGCGTCCGTTACGGTTTCACCGGCGCTTTTTCTAAATAACAAGACAATGCCCCTCCTTACCGGTATTAAAAAATGTTGCTCTTGTAGCGGCGGGCGATCGCATTCACGACGAGTAGCATCGATACGCTTACCGCGGAATTGAACACGCCTACGGCCGTTCCGAACGAGAAATTACCCTGGTTGATCCCGAGTCGAAGCGCCAGGATCGATAACACGTCGGAATATTCCTGCACGAGCGGGTTGCCCAGCAAAAACTGCGATTCGAAGCCGCCTGTTACCAGATTGCCGATAGCCAGAATCGTCAGCAGAACAATGGTCGGCACGATGGAAGGCAAAATAATGTACTTGATCCTCGCCCAACGGCCGGCGCCGTCAACCTTGGCAGCGTCGTACAGGCTGGGGTCGATTCCGGCGATCGCCGCCAAATAGATGATGGCACTCCAGCCGAATCCCTTCCAGGTGACGATCAGCGTATGAATGATCCAGAACCATTCCCCCTTGCTGAAAAAAAAGATCCCCTCTTGGATGAAGCCCATCCGGATGAGCATCGCGTTGATCAAGCCGTTGTCCGGAGACATCAGCATGACGGCGATGTTGGCGATAACGACCATCGATACGAAGTGCGGCAAATACGTCATAGTCTGTACCGTACGGACGAACACCTTGCTCTTCAATTCGCTTAAAACGACGGCAAGTCCAACAGCACAGATCGTGCCCAGCGTCAGAGACAGGACATTCATTGCGATATTGTTGCGCAGGGCATGGCGGAAGTCGCTGTTGCCGAACAACGTCCGGAAATGCTTGAACCCTACCCAGTCTGCTTCGAGCAGACTTTGACCCACGCGGTAATCCTTGAAGGCCATCAGCCAGCCCCATAGCGGCACGTATTGAAACAAGATCAGATGCAGCATAAGAGGGATGGACATCCATAGTAGGATATGCTGTCGTCTTATGCGTTTCCAGCCTGCGCCCCCGTATGGTGCCGCTTTCAAGACTGCCCGGGCTTTCAAGACGGTTTCTTTTTTCAAGTCTGATCTCCTCCACTCGTCTTTTTTCCAGTATATAGCGGCGACCGTATCCGGTTGTATCTAGGAAAGTTGTTGTTTACTGGGGGATTATTAATCAGCTGAATACGACACGCTTCACAAGAAGATCCTCAGCGATAACGGCCCTGACGGTTTTACGGGACACCAAAGATGTCGAGCAAAAAGACGGAACAGCCTCATCTTCAGCGGTCCGCAAAGTTGTTATACTAGAGAAGCATCGCGTGAATCAGGTTGGGAAAGGAGCAGTCCGCACATGAATACCGGTCATCGCAAAGAAATCCATGCCCTGCATTACCGCTCCGGGAAACCTATGAAAATAACGGTAGCAGGAAACCGATTCGAGTCGATCGAAGCGGCGTCCGACGAACCAGCGGGTATGAATTCTCCGCCGGAAGCGCTGCCGATGGTCGGTCCTGGATTAGTCGATCTGCAGATTAACGGATATATGGGGATCGATTTTAATCATTACCCGGTCTCTCCCCGTCACTTGTCGGATGCAACCCGCCTGCTGCAGCTGGCTGGCGTAACCTCCTATTACCCGACCGTGACGACGTCATCGGACGAATATATCGAGGACTCTCTGAAGGCCATCGCCGCCGCATGTTCTACCGATGCCGAATGTGCAGACAGTATCGCCGGCATCCATCTGGAAGGACCGTTTATCTCGCCGGAGGACGGAGCCAGGGGCGCCCATCTCGCCCGTTATACGAAAGCTCCGGACTGGGAGCTTCTCCAGAGGTGGCAGAACGCGGCCAAGGGCAAAATCCGGATCGTAACGATGTCTCCCGAGTGGCCGGGCTCCACCGCTTTCATTGAAAAATGCATGCTAAACGGCATCACGGTCTCGATCGGCCACACCTCGGCTTCCCCGGAGCAGATACGCGAGGCAGCCGCTGCCGGCGCGCGCATGTCTACGCATCTGGGCAACGGGGCTCATCTGATGCTGCCTCGCCATCCCAATTACATATGGGAGCAGCTTGCGGACGACTCCCTGCATGCATGCCTGATTCCGGATGGCTTCCATGTCCCGTTGTCCTTCCTAAAGGTAGTGCTGAAGGTAAAGGGTCCGCTAGCGATGCTTGTCAGCGATGCGGTCTCTCTAAGCGGACTTCCGCCGGGAGCGTATCGGTCGCATGGTCGCATCGATGTGATCAAAACCGAGCAGGGCCGCCTGCATCTGGCGGATCAGCCGCAGCTGTTGGCAGGTTCGGCGCAACTGCTGCCTTGGGGAATCGGCCATCTCGCCCGCAGCGGCGTCTGCTCGCTCGCGGATGCATGGGACATGTCGTCCATTCGGCCCGCTGCTTTTATGGACCTGCCTTCACAAGCCGGTCTGGAAGCCGGGGCCCCCGCCGATTTCGTCTTGTTTCATTGGACGGGAGAGCAGGTCCATATTCGGAAAACATTCAAGAATGGAACTGAAAGAAGCGGATAGAGGGAATGTGGCGGCAGGGCAACATGCAAGCCGCTCCATAAACCTGGATTACCCTTTTATCGACGGGAGGCTTTCCTTCATGGACATGGAGAAAATTAACGTATTCGTCAGTCCCGGCTCCGGCGACCTGACCGGAGGAACCCATCTGGCGATCCAGGCGGCGATCGACTATGTCTCCGGATTGGGTGGGGGTGTCGTGCGGCTTGGCGCCGGCATCTATGAGATCGACAGCGCGCTTCATCTGCGCACTGGAGTAGAACTGTGCGGCACGCCGGGCGAAACCGTGCTGCGCAGAGGCGAGGAACGCGTCTCGCCTCTGCTGGCCGACGCCGATCTGCATGAGCGCGAAGTAACGGTGCAATACCCGGATTACTTCCCGATCGGCCAGTCGATCATCGTCAAACTGGCCGATCGCAGCAAAGGATTTCTCGATACGACGGCTACTGTAATCGGTAAACGCGGCAGCGTGCTGTACCTGGACCGGGAGCTATATGCGACAATTTTCGTCCATGAAGGCGGCATCGTCTCGACATTAAGTCCTGTTGTCAGCGCCTACGAATGCCGAGATGTCGTACTGCGCCACCTCCACATCGAAGGCAACCGGGAACGCAACTCGCTTGCCAACGGCTGCCGCCTTGCCGGGATTTATTTGTTTCAATGCCACAACGCCCTGCTGGAGCATTGCCAGGTTTACCGGTACAACGGAGACGGCATCAGCTACCAGGGCGGCTCCGACATCGCCGTCGCCCATTGCGATTGCAGCGACAACAGCGGCAAAGGCATTCATCCGGGAAGCGGCACGGATCGCACGCGAATTTCGCACAGCCGGTTTGCCGGCAACGGGATGGACGGCATCTTTTTCTGCTGGCGGGTGCGCAGCGGCATCGTGGAGTATTGCGACTCCTCCGGCAACGGGATGAGCGGCTTCTCGATCGGCCACAAGGACACGGGCAATTGGATCCGGCACAATCGATTTGCAGGCAACCGCTACTACGGCCTATTTTTCCGCAATGAGCCTGATCCGATGGCCGCGAGCCAGAACATCGTGCGGCACAATCGAATTGAGGACAATGGAAGCAAGGAAATGGGCTATGTCGGCATTCGGCTGCGCGGCTCTACACGCGACGTCGAGATTGGCTGCAACGACATCCGCTTCCCGAAAGGCGCCGCCGGAACGATCGGCATCTGCATGGAAGAACACGTCCAGGATATTCGTCTGCTGGACAATACGTTTTTGAATTGCTGTAAAGACGTGCATACTCATTGGCTGCTTGACGAGGAAACCCATTAATTCCCGCCTAATCAAATACGCCAGCGGCTGCCGTATGAAGGCCCCTGGCGTATTTATGCCTATCAGGCTGCTGTGGTTGCCTTACCGATCCTTCAGAACCGGATGCGCGAACTCAACGATAGCTCCGCCGTTCGCTCCGTTCCTTACTCGCAATTGGTACGGCTCACCGAAATAGGTCAGCAGCCGATCGTGTACATTTCGCAGACCGACGCCCTGGCGGCCCGACAGCTCGCCCGCTCTATCGGACAGCAGCGTCTCCGCCCGCTCTCCGAACCCTGGACCGTTATCGCTAACCTCGAAGCGGATGCTTTGCCCGTCCAGTCTCCCTTTGATGACAATTTTGATACCATCCTCCTTGACGTGGCTGATGGCATGCTTGATCGAATTTTCTACCAACGGCTGAAGCAGCAAGCGGAGACATGAAAGCTGAAGCAGCTCCTCCTCCACCAAATAAACGACGCGGATCGGCGTGTCGGTTCGGTTGTTCTGGATTTTGACATAGGCGCGCACATGCTCCAGCTCCCGATCGACCGTCGTCAGCTCTTTGCCGTCGTTCAGGCTGAGCCGCAGCAGCCTGCCCAGCTCGCTGACCATCTCGCTGATATCCGCCGCGTTGCGGCTCTCCGCCTTCCAACGGATCGACTCCAGCGTGTTATACAGGAAATGCGGGTTGATCTGATGCGTCAGCACCTGAAACTCCAGTTCTTTCTTATCCTGGGCGGCTTTCTCCACACTTTGCACCAGATGATCGATGCGATGCACCATCTGATCGAAGCCGCGGTACAGCCAGCCGATCTCGTCGTTGCGGTTGATTTGCTGCCGATGACCGGCGAGATTGTTTTGTCCCACCTTGCGCATTGCCTTCACGAGATTCTGGATCGGCCCTGTGAAGCGGACGGTTATATACGCGACGATGACGATCGACAGCAGCAGGTAAAAAAACAGGAACGACAAGCTGAGCGTCTCGATCCAGGCAACCGGCTGTTCCAGCACGGCTAGAGGCACCATACTCAACAGCTTCCAGCCGCTATCGAGCGTAGTAAACGAAGCCGCATATTCGGTCCCATCGATCAGGAACTCACCGGCCCCCCGCCCTTCACCTCCGATAAAATCGATCAGACGTTCGTCGCGCAGCTTGAAGCCGAGCAGGCTCAAGTCCTGGTGATACAGAATCACCTGGTTCTCGTCGAGCAGCATCAGTTGCTGCGATTCCTGCATTTGCAATGGCGCCAGATAATGATGCAGCGTAGAAACCTTAATATCGACAAGCACAACCGCTGTTTCCTTGCGGCTCGTCAAATTATAGAGCCGTTTGATCTTGGAGAGGATCGGCTCCGTGTAAACGGCCGGGTTATGCTGCGGCAAAAACAACGCCCAAAACGGCGGCGAGCCGTCACGGATTTGGCGGAACCATTCCTCACGCTTGATGTCCAGCGAATGATATACAGAATGCTTGAATCGTTGAAACCGCTCCGGTTCAAGAGGGAAGATACGGATCGAGTAACCGTGCGTCTGATTTTGCAGCACGCCCATATAATTCAGCAATCGTTCGGTAAACGCGAGCTCCTCCAGCTCGTTTGGCACTTCTGCCGACATAAGCTCCTGCAGTTCGCTCGAGAACATCAGCTCGTTCTGGAAGGAGCTGGCCAGATTCAAATAATTGTCCAGGTTTTTCCCGCTCTTGTCCAAAATCTCCAACGAGGCGTCGGTATTCGCCTGACGGATCGCCTCGATCGACTTGTGGTAAGAAAAGTATCCCACGAAGCCAAATGGGAAAACGATGAGGATAAAAAACAGGAAGATAAACTTGTGGCGGATCGAGAATCGGCTTACTTCGCGGAAACGATTACTTTTCAAGCACACTCACCCGGCTGTTGCGGTACTCTTGCGGAGTCATCCCGAACTTTTTTTTGAACAGCTTGGAAAAATGCACCTTGTCCTGGTAACCGACGATACCGCTGATCTGGTACACCTTCAGATTCAGATCCTTCAAAAGCTCGCAGGCTTTGTCCAATCGGGCGTCCGTTACATATTCGAGAAAATTTTTCCCCGTCACTTTTTTGAACAGCTTGCTCAGCCATACAGGAGTCACATGCACATGCTCGGCGACATATTGAAGTGTAATCGGCTCGCAGAAATGATTCGTGATATACTTTTCCGCTTCGTATACAATCTGATTTTGTCCGACGAATTGCTCCTGGATGCTGGCGGAAGCCCGAATCAGTTGAAGCGTCACCTGCTGCTGCAAGGAATCCAGCGTATCGAAGCGTTCCAGATGCTCCCACAATACGATCGGATTTTGATCCCATTCGGACCCTCTCCATCCCAGCTTTTGGGCGTGGCGGAATACGTTATGCATCCATTCGAACGTTTTTTGCTGCAAATCGTTCGTATGCCTGATTTCCCAGCTGCCTGCGAGTTCCGGGAAACCATGCATCATCAGCCGGATTTCCTCCTCGCTGCTGACGATCAGCCTCTCAGCGCTTGCTTTCACGCTCTGTAAAATACGGATCGAGTCGTTTCCCATAGCTCGCTCGTCGGGTTCGCGGTTAGCCTCCGGGTCCCAGCGCACCCTATGATACACAATTGAGGCCTCCGCTTCCCGAAGCATGGCGTATAAACGCTCGATACCTCCTAGTTCACCGCATACACCGCAGCTGACCAGAATGCCTGAGCGTCTTCGTACGTCATCCATAATTTGGACCCCGACAAGGTCCGGAACGAAGGAGTGCCCCTCCGTGTCCAGCTGCCCATCCGATCCGGCTGAATCTCTGCCTAGAAGGCAGATCCACACCCCTTGCTTCCTTCGCACCAGCACCGATTTCCGTTCTTGCCGATCATCGAGATACGATTGCACGGCAGCTTCGACAGTTGCTTCCATCTCGATGATCTCGCGATCGGTTTTACTTTCAGTTAGCGCTTTCATATTATCGATTCCGATTAGAATCAGCAGGAAAGTCGTACTCGGCAGCCACTCCAGACCAATTTGTCCGAAGCGATGATCCAGCCTTGCTTCATGCTCGTTGCGATAAGGACGCTCGAACAGCTCCAGCAGCGTTTCTGTCCGAAGGCGCGGGAGCGCTTCATCCAAACTCTTGTGCCATGCGAGATCTTGCTGCCGCTTGTGCAGTCCGGCGACGGCAATCTGCACCGCTGCGGCCAACTCCTGAAGATTGACGGGTTTCAGCAAATAATCGTTTACGCCCATCTTGAACGCTTCCTTGGCATAATGAAAATCATCGTAGCCGCTTATGATGATCATTCCCCCGCCATACCCGGCCCGATCGAGCTCGCGGATCAGCTCCAGTCCGCTCATCAGGGGCATACGGATATCCGTAACAACCAGATCGATCGAATGATGAGCCGCGATGTCCAGGGCGCCGGGCCCGTCATCCGCCGTATAGATGTGATCAAATCCCCATTCTCTCCAAGGCGCTTGCGAACCCAACCCGTTGCGGATTTCCTTTTCGTCGTCTACAACCAGCACTCCGTACATCGCGTCATCTCCCTCGTCCTGTTATTAAAACGATGCGATTCGCGTTTTGTAAACCCTTTCATTTTGTGCGAAACTTGTTTCTGAAGTGGATCGGCTTCCAGAATTATACCATTAAGATGCACTTATGCGCCGAATTATTTGCCAAACACCAAGGATCGGACGCAAAGACGAAACTGCCCCTTCCTCTAGGGTACAACCAGGCGAACGCTTCGAACAGGGGGCAATGTAGAAGTTAGACGGGGTAAAATTGTCGTTTTCCATTTCTCTTGAGAGGCCTATTGCAAGACGCGGCAGGAATTACTTCATGTTTACGGCACGGTATGTCGCTCACCCTGTCTCCGGCAGGTACTTTCGTCGATTCGCTTCTACACGCAGATTTCGCCATACGCAGGGACCTAACTACGCGTGGGCTTGGCCTCTCCCTCGAGCGGACTTTCACCGGCAAGAAGATGCGCGCCGCTGGCATGCAACGCAAAACAAGCCTTTTCCCGCAAGGAAAGAAGGCTTGTTTCGGTTTATACATGAACGCTCCTGTCCGGGAGACCAGTCCCTAATTAGCCGTTCAAAGACTCAGGACTCCTTACGACACATTTGATTCACAGCGCTAAACAATGCTTTTATAGATGAGGTCATGATATCCACATCAATGCCGCATCCCCAATATACGGTACCGTTCGAAGCCGTGATACCGATATAAGAAATCGCTTGTGATTTTGAGCCCGTTTCCAGGGCATGCTCATTATAGAACAAATCGGTATATTCTACCCCAAGATGAGTTTGGAGCGCATTACTGATTGCATCCAGTCTTCCGTTTCCGGTGCCCGCAATTTCCTTGACTTCACTGCCGGATCGTATAGTGACTATGGTTTGAAAATCTTCATTGTCCGTAAAGCGGTACTTGACAAACTCGACAGGATTCTTTATATTCACATATTCTTTCATGAAAATATCGTATATTTCATCGGGCATCAGCTCCTTTTGTTGCTGATCCGATACGTTTTTCACGCAGTATCCGAAATTTTCCCGCATTTTCGCCGGGAGATTGAGTCCGTACTTCAGCTGCAGAATGTACCCAATCCCACCTTTGCCGGACTGGCTGTTAATGCGAATAATATCGCCTTCATACTCCCTGCCGATGTCCTTGGGGTCAATCAGCAGATAAGGGACAGACCAATTACGGGGCTCCTCGTCCTCCCGCCATTTCATTCCTTTTGCAATGGCATCCTGATGCGAACCGGAGAAAGCGGTGAAAACAAGCTCGCCGCCGTAGGGATGTCTTTCGCTTACTCTCATTTTGGTCAATCGTTCATATACGGAGATGATCGCAGGGATGTTCTCAAAATTCAGCTTCGGGTCTACCCCGTGTGAGTACATGTTTAGAGCAAGCGTGACAATGTCCACGTTCCCCGTTCTTTCCCCATTCCCGAACAATGTGCCTTCAACGCGCTGAGCCCCGGCCAGTACTCCCAGTTCTGCATCCGCCACGCCTGTTCCCCTGTCGTTATGCGGATGAAGCGACAAAATAACATGCTCCCGGAAATTCAAGTGCTCGCTCATATACTCGATTTGGCTAGCATAGATGTGAGGCATCGACATGGATACCGTCGCAGGAAGATTGATGATCACCGGGTTCTCTGAGGTCGGCTGCCATACATCGAGTACGCGATTGCAGATGTCCAGCGCAAAATCAATCTCTGTACCTGTAAAGCTTTCGGGCGAATACTGGAACTGAAAATTCCCTTCTGTTTCTTCTGCACACTGCTTGAGCAGTTTTGCGCCGCTTACAGCGATGTCGATAATTTCTTCTTTGGATTTGCGAAATACCTGTTCCCGCTGCGCCACGGATGTCGAGTTGTACAAATGTACTACGGCTTTTTTCGCACCTTTAAGGGATTCAAAGGTTTTTCGGATAATATGCTCTCTCGATTGGGTAAGTACTTGGATCGTTACATCATCAGGGATCAAGTCCGTCTCGATCAATGTGCGCAAGAAAGTAAATTCGGTTTCCGACGCCGCGGGAAAACCGACTTCGATCTCCTTGAAACCTATATCTACAAGCAATTTGAAGTATTCCAGTTTTTCCTCCAAATTCATCGGAACGATCAACGCCTGATTTCCATCGCGAAGGTCGACGCTGCACCAAATCGGTGCCTCCGTTATATATTCCTTCCGGGTCCAATTCAAGCTTGTCTCTGCCGGCATAAAATATCCTCTTGCATACTTTTCAACATTTTTCATGGTTATCTTCCTTTCATCAATTTCTGCTTGAATTATCCAAAATCGGACTAAACCAAAAAAAGCCTTTCATCTCCATAAACAGAGACGAAAGACTTTGACATCTTACGCGGTACCACTCCGAATTCATGCCATTGTCGGCATGCACTCTGCGGATAGGGTTGCAAAAAAGCAACCTTGTATCCTCCTGATGATAACGGCCAGGCTCCGGCTCCACTTACTATAATGGTTCAGCGAGCAACTCCAAGGTGAGTTCCGATTTTCTCCACGGCTGTTTTGCACCGCCCAACAGCTCTCTGTTCGCTTAGAAAAACCGTACTATTCCTTCTCAACGTGTTAAAATATTAAGGTTAATCTTAAAGCACTTAAACTTTGGTGTCAAGTGTAATGTGAACGTGCCGGGTGTGATCCCCCCGAAAGCCGATGCAATATGGGCGGCATTTTGATTCCGAATGGACTGCCTCGGCTCGGTTGCTGCATCCATTTGGAGTCTTAACTGGCTAACCTCAAAATTTCATGTTTACAAATAGTTGCTGATTTCCTTCAATTTAAATCTAAGTAACATACAGGATAATGTCCTTTAGTTCCATTAAAGTCTTGATTCGATAGCTGGCCTGAGAGAAATCATGTGTTTTTGTGAAGTCGTTATGGACAATAACACAGTCAATACCAGCCGCCACGGCTGAGTTCAACCCTCTGTTTGAATCCTCTATAACCAGGGTCTCTTCTTTGGTAGCTCCAAAGCGCCTTAGGCCGGTCAAGTATGGTTCCGGGTGCGGCTAAGCGCGCTCGTAGTCTTCACGAACAAGGATAAATACCATGAATTGTATAATCTGGCGCTTTTCATGAATAAGTTGAAAATCCGCACGTTTTGCAGTCGTCACAATGGCCATGCGGACGTGCTTTGACAGTTCGGCTAAAGTTTCAACTACGCCTTCAATCTCTATGGCTTCTGTTCTTAGATATTCCTGATAATAGACGTTGCGGACCTCACGCTGCTTGTTGATGTCATACATGCAGCGCAAGCGCCGCACCACAGATGATGAAAATAGGACGAGGAGCTACGCGGATTGCAAAGCATACAAGTTCTTGAAGGATTGAAAACAAACACTAGATCCAACATTGGCTGCTGTTTATTGGGACTCAGCACGTCAGTGTTTACAACGCTTCCAGGCTCCACCAACATGATATGGCATTCCTCTTCGGCAGAAGGTTTCATCTCGACTCCCCTCGGGACGATAAACATTTCGCCCTTGAAAATTTTCACCCGACCATCACGAAAATCTATAATCATCTCCTCTTCGAGCGTCATAAATACCTTGTCGGTATCTTCATGAACGTGCCATTCATACTCCCCTTTAATCTTAACGAGCTTAAATTGATGGTCATTTAGTTGTCCAATGACTTACGGAGACCAATGATCTTTGAATTTAGATAAACTCTCATTCAGATTAATAGCATCGTAATGGATAGTAATCCCTCCTTATTTACGCAACGCATTTGTTATATTTTGTAAAGCGTATTCGATAGCTAACGGGCCGCCCGTAAGACTTTGATAATAGTATTCATGCATATATTTACATACCCGCTCGAATAAAGTATGGGATTCACAGCGATTTTGCCTGTTATCCACATAATAAGGTTTCATTGCAGTACATTGCGAAACAGCACTTCGGTCTGAAACTTCAAAATGCCTCCCCGTTGATTATACACATGCCTAAGACGCGTAATTAATTCAATAAGACGAGGAGATTGTCCGGTTAATAGTTAAAAGTGCTGATGAGAAAAGCTTGACTCTTCTAGTTTCGAGTCGCAGATCCGGTACAACACAAGAATATATTCCCAGTCGGTTCTGCCGAACTTTTTTTGGTCTAGCTTCATGTTAGCGCCCCCGTGCACAACTTTTCCCGGCAGGAGTGTGTGCAAAATGCTCTACTAGCTGATTCACGTCGATTTTCACCTTTCATACCTCATTTCATGAGTAATGCCAGTTAACTTGAGATTGATTGTTGTGCACCTGACTAGCTGATACTGGTCTCTTCCAGATTATTGATAACGATTATCATTGTCTATACATGCCTTCTATAAAAATACCTCCACTGGCATAAGTTTTATTATAAAAAAACAGCTCGATGCGATTCACGATGGGCAACAAAAAAACACCAACGTCGTTCACGTGGTGTTTTAGTCTGTTGTGTTGCGTCTTTCTCGAGCAATTGCAGGAGCCATGATTTGCTACGCCTGAGCTAACCCGGCAGACGGCTCAAGCATCTTCCTCGGAAACTCCCAGCGCCATGTTTTTCTCCTTGAACTTGGAGTTGTGTGAGGAGACGTACGCCATATATCGGGCTTCTGGTTCCATATACAGTTTGGCGCTATTGACTGCCAGCGCCGCATCTGTGAAGGCGCCAGCAATGAGCGTTAGCTTGCTTGGGTATTTCGCCGAATCTCCAGCCACGAAAATACCCGGCAAATTGGTCGAAAGCTTCTCGTCGACTGTAATATTGTAGGGGCCCATCTGCAGCCCCCAGTCCACGATCGGCCCAAAATCGCCGCGCAGTCCGTGGTTGACGATAACAGCGTCTACCTCGAGCCTCATCTTCTCGTCCGTTGTATGGCCCTCCTCGCTAATACGGGCAATCGATACATGCGAGATCGCATCTCCACTCTCGTTGCCCTTCAGCTCCGTCATTATGTAAGGCGTATGTACACGCACCGACGATTCCTTCATCCGCCGTACGTTTCTCTCATGGCCTCCGAATTGTTCCCGGCGATGAACGACCGTTACACTGGCGGCAATCGGCTCCAGTTCGTTAGCCCAGTCGACTGCGGAGTCTCCGCCTCCGGAAATCAGCACTTGCTTGTCGCGGAACTCTTCCAGATCTTGCACGGTATAATGCAGATTGGTGACTTCATAGCGATCAGCGCCTTCTATTTCCAGCTTCGCCATCTTCAACACGCCTCGCCCCAAAGCCAACAAGACTGTCCGCGTATGATGCCTCTCACCGGTTGCGGCGGTGAGTATCATCGTCCCGTCATCAAGTCGCTCCAATCCGACAATTTGTTGCCCTAACACGATCGTTGGATCGAATATATAGCTTTGCCGGATGATTTGCTGCATCAACTGCTCGCACCGAATGGGCGGCACACCGCCCACATCCCAGATCATCTTCTCCGGATAAAGCAACATCCTGCCACCCAGTTCTTCCTTCGCCTCGATTAGCTTGGTCTTCATATCTCGCATCCCGCTATAAAATGCCGCGTATAGCCCTGCCGGGCCACCGCCAATAATCGTGAGATCATACAGTTCATTCATCTTCATTCCAGCCTTTCATTCATTGGTCTAATTGCAGTTAATGTTTTCGTGCGCAACTAAGGAGAGCCATGCCGTTATCATGTAGCAATCGCCTTCTGCGCCACCTGCTGATCTTGGTTTCGTTCAGGCAATAGCTGATAGGTTACATAAACCGGACGCCCTGTTCGCGGCTCCAGCATAATATCTGCATCGATGGCGAACACTTCGCGCAACGTCCGCGCCGTCATCACTCGCTCAGGCGAGCCATGCTCCACCACCTGCCCGCTGCGAATCGCCACCATATAGTCGGAGAAACGCGCTGCGAGATTGTCTGCCTCCTAATTTGCCTTAGCTAATAAATATAGAAAGTACGGAACGCTAATGATCGTAATGACAATCCCTGTCGGTACATCCCCGCCCAGACTGAGGGTATGAGTGATTATATCGGCCAGCACCACGATCAGTCCTCCCGCTAAGCTAGCAGCTGGAACTAGTAATTTATGATCAGGACCGACCAGCTTCCGCGCCATATGGGGAGCGATCAAACCGATGAAGAAAAAGCTGCCTCCTACGGCTACGCTGCCTGAAGAAAGCGCAACGGCTGCAATGGACAACCCAAGGAATTCCGGTTTTACTGCAAGCCCCAATCCTTCGGCAGTCTGATTGCCCAGATGAAGTGTGTTCAGCACACGGGCTTTATAAAAGATATAACCAAGCAGTACCAGTACCCAGGGAGCTAACACTGAAATATAGCCCCAGTCATCCCCCCACAGGCTGCCCGCCAGCCAGCGCAGCATAAAGTCCATCTGCAAATCGTCTAATTGGAGCGTCAAAAAGGTGGTCAACGCACCATACCCGCTGCCGAGTGCCACGCCGGTCAAGATCAAACCAATCGGTGAGATTTCACGCCCACGGCGATATGACAGCAGGAATATCAGACCTGCTGCCATCATGCCGCCGACAAAGGCAAGCAAAGGCAAGGCAATAAAGGAACTGGTTCCCCATGATGCGAAATACACTACGAAGATCAGTACGAACAAGCCCGAACCCGAGCTGATTCCAAGCGTCCCGGGACTGGCCATATCATTGCGCAGCAAACTCTGCATCACCACTCCCGCCGCTCCCATACCCAGTCCGACCAGAATGGACAGCACGATGCGCGGGAGTCGAAAGTCAAATACGATCAGGTTTTGCTTGGCCGTGCCTTTGCCGAGCAGAACGTTCCATACTTCTAATGGGGAAAGATTCATCTTACCGGAATTGACACTGATCACCGCGAATAGAACAATAAGAAACAGCAAAATCCCAATTACTGCTATTCCCCGCTTCATCGTGTAACGCTGCTTGATCATTCGAATTCCCTCCTTTGCTTGCGAGCCAGGAAGAGGAAATAGGGCACGCCGATGATGGAGAAAATGATGCCGAGAGGGGTCTCGAATGGCTTGTTGATCAAGCGCCCGACCAAGTCGGCCGAGACTGTGAACAGCGCCCCATAGACAGCCGTCGCTGGAATAATGTAGCGATAATCGACGCCAACCAGATAGCGGACGATATGCGGTGTAATCAGCCCGACAAATCCGACCGGGCCCACGACAACGACTGCCAGCCCAGTCAGTACAAATACAATGACAGTAGATAGGCCTTTAACCAATCCGCTTCGAATGCCGAGTCCGCCCGCTACATCCTCGCCCAAGCTCAGCATCGTCACCGAAGGAGACAGTGCTAACGCCAGCAACACACCACCGACAAACAAAGGCGCAACGATTAGCAGTTCTCCCAACTTAGCTCCGGCTGTACTCCCAGCCGTCCAGTAGGCCAGTGCTCTCCCCAAGTTGTAATTGATCGCCAGATACTGACTGAGCGCTCCGAACAGCATGGAGATCGATAGACCTGCCAGCACAAGCCGCTGGGGCGTCATGCCCCGTTTGCCCAGTGAAGCAATAAAATAAGTCATACCTGTTGCTAAAGCAGCTCCCAAACAAGCAAATAACATCATTTGCCCATACGTATAACTCGGCAAAAAGGCCAAACAAAGCGCAATCGCAAACGCCGCCCCAGAACTGATGCCCATCAGTCCTGAGTCTGCCAATGGATTTCGCGTCGTTCCTTGCATAATCGCACCGCAGACTGCAAGACTACAGCCGACCATTAAATCGGCTACGGTGCGAGGCAGACGTAACGTCTGAATAATTTGGTGTTCGGTGAGCGTTGGATCAAAGTGAAATATAGCCTCCCATGCGGTCGCTAACCGCATGTCAGCGGCGCCAAAGGAAATCGACGCCGCTGACAGGAGAACCGTTAATCCAAGCCCTATCGCCATATAAAATGTAAAGTTCAACGTATTTAGTACGGGCCTTTTTTTCATAGTCCTTTCCTTCCCATTTCTTTCTACAGACTGAGTAATCTGATCTGCCTAGCCGGATGTTATCCAATAAAACTGAACGCTTGCTTATTGAACAAGATTCATAAATTGCTCGTGGTAAAAATCCAAAACCTTGTCCATGACATAAAGTGATTTTCTATCATATTCCTTTGAATAAGTGATAATATGTTTATTTTTAACAGCGTCGACATTGTTCCAAATTGCATTTTTGCTAGCCTTCAGTAACAAAGAATCGTCGCCATTTCCAATCTCTAAATAATCGGCTTTCAAATAATCAGGGGCGGCTTCCCAAGAAAATTGTCTGAATCCTTTACCTGTATCCACTATTTCTTTTTTGATGATAGCAGGCAGCTTAAACCCTAGAAGTCCATATAAGATTTGTCCGCCAAACCCCCAATCATCGCCATAAATAAACGGACCATCATCATTATAAAATACAATGGCCATTGTTTTCCCATAAATACCCATACTTTTTAAATCTTGAACATACTTATCTGCTTTTGCATAAAACGAATCTAAAGCTTTTTGTGCTGCCTCCTCTACATGAAATACTTGTCCGAATAACCGCATCCGGTCCTCAAGAGAAGTATCATAGGGAACGAGGATCGTCGATGCAATATTTTTCAGCTTTTCATATTGTTCTTCAGTTCTAGTAATAATCAGATCTGGGTCGACAGCCATAATTTCTTCCGGGTCCTCAAACATGGACATTTGAGTGCCGCTCAATGCGTCCTTCGCCGCCCCCAAATTAGCATCGTTACTAATAGCGGGGATAATGCCAAGTGCCAATAAGTCACCTGCCCATGTATGGACTGCTACTCTTTTAATACTCGCTGGTACCTCCACATCACCCTTGACCGTTTTAACAACCCGTTTCTGGGTTTGGGCTGGATTTTCCGCCCCTGTAGTACTTTCATGAACTTGTTGCGTCTGATTCGCTCTTCCTTCATTATTCACTGACGTACTCGATGTACAAGCCGACAACAGCAACAACAAGCTCATTGCTGCGGTCAGTATCATTTGCTTGCTTCTGGTTTGCCCAAACATGGTTAACTCCCCGCCTCTTTGAATTTTGGCTAAATGTTCTGGCCATTTCCCATTGTAATGACGATGATAATCATTATCAACATCATAAACGTCCAAATTTGGCATCATTTTTAACCGATATTCGCTTGGCGTCATCAGCACCTTCTTTTTAAACATCCTTTGCATATTTAATTCATCTCCAAAACCGCACCCCATCGCAATTTCTTGAATCGTAGCATTTGTGTTTTCCAAATATCGCTTGGCCGCCTCCAACCGTCTTTCATTCAGATATTCCTGGAAATTTTTACGCTCTCGCTGCTTGAACAATCTGACCAATTGGCTTCTGCTGACGGGCAGCATTTCGATGATCGATTGAATGGAAACGGGTTCCATATAGTGTTGATCCAGATATCGTTTAACCGAATCAACAAAATCCGGCTCAACAAAGCGAAGCAATCCCTTGTCAAATTCCTCGTAAACACGATGGGCTATTTGGTAGAGAATACTTTTCGCGTAGAACTGATGTACGGCAGATTTCTCATTCCATCTGGCATGCATACATTGAAACTTCTCCATGTAGTAAAGCGGATTTTCTGGTGAAAACCCGAACAGGTGTACAAATGGATTCACCTGTTCCAACAAACGTTGAATGTCCCTTCGGTAGAACGGTGTGGACTCCGCTTTATATAGCACCATATAAGTTTCCAAGCCAGTGTCGATTGGATAAATCGATAGCTCGGCTCCCTTTCCCCCATGAAAAATCCCAAATCTCCCAGACTGATAAGAAACATGATTGAGTGTTACTCTCGCTGCTCCGCCCTGGGTGTATATAAACATACTAGTTGGTAGCCTGTATTTTTGCAGCGGTTTATCGGGGTGAAACAGTTGATTACGTACATCTATAAGTGATATCGAAGAGCGCGCCCACAATCGAGCAGCGATCTCAACCGTCTCTTGTGTAAAATAACGGGTTCCATTACTTTCTTGAAACAACTCCGTTCACTCCTTCACTAAAGTGCTGTATACAGAGTAATTCAAATGATTATGATTATCATTATCAATTATAAAAGTAAGCATAAAATAACCCCCACATGTATGAAGCAGGCAGGGGTAATTTGAATCCATAAATGGATTGTCCAGGGTTTCTCCAGGCTCTACCGCCCCTCCAGGCAAACTCCAATCGGAGGTACTTTCGTCAAAAATCAAGGCACTCGCCACATCGACTCTTATCAAACAAATTCCCCTCCCAATTAAACTGGATATTTGCCTGACCACGTTGCTGCACCATTAGGTGAACGAAGGCAACCGTCATATTGCCGGCTGCCTTCGTGTGTCTTGATTCCGTTATCGGATTCCGTTAGGTTAGCCTCGATTTTAATATTCATCCTGATGTCGTTCTCCGCCAATTCTAGCTTCCCTGGAAACAATAACGTAATATACGCTGCTATAGGAAATATTTCTAGAGTGAATGTTGCGGTTCAATTGCAAACATTGGATTTTGCCGGAAACACTCCTCCATGATCCGGATTTGCAGCCAAACGCTCTCGGGCGTGACTGCAGGCGGCTTGCCCTCCGTAAGGGAAGCGTGCAACGACTCGTAGAAAGCGATTTGCGGTGCAGGATAGGGGCTCCCTTCCCCCTTTTTCCAGCCTCCTTCATACCACTTCAGTTGCTCCTTGCAATAGAGCGGATTGCCGTCCGCATCGCTCATCGGAGTCTGCTGCAATTCTTGGCGGGGAGCTTCCTCGGGATTGAAGTATTTCCATTCCACTTCGGCTAAGGACGCCCGCAGGCTGCCGTTCGTTCCCTGGATCAAGTAATAATTGGAACTCGGGTAAGCGCAGCAGTTCGATATTTCCAGATCGATCGTCGGCAGTCGCGGGCCGGTCAGGATCAGCTTGCAATAGTCGTCCGCATCGCCAAAGCTGTTCGTGTTGTCCATCCGGCACAGCACGGAAGGCATGTCGTCGGTTCCGAGAAACTGAAGCGCTTGATCGAGAAAATGGGCGCCGGTATTCATCAGATTGCCGCCGTTGTACGCTTTGAGCGTCTGCCAGTCCCATCTGCGTGAAAACTGGTTGACTGTCAGGCCGATTTGCACGATACGACCCAATACGCCGGAATCCAGACATTTGCGAATTTCCAGGAACAGGGGGTTGAACCGCCACTGCTGGAAAATCGTCAGCAGCGTTCCCGCCCTGTCGCGGGCCGCGATCAGGGCATCGACCTCCTCCGACCGGCGGGCGAGCGGTTTTTCGCACAGCACATTGAAGCCCGCCTCCAGCAGCTCCAGCGAGACGGGAACATGGAGATGGCTTGGCGTCGCATTGACGATCAGGTCGAGATCATCCCGCTTCATCATGTCGCGGTAATCGGCGTACGCCTCGCAGCCATAGTCGCGTTCAGCCGCTTGCCGACGCTGCTCCAGCTCGTCGGAGACGGCGGCGAGCGCAAACCTGTCGGGCAGCTTACGGATCGTCTCGGCGTGAATGTTCCGGCCGCTTCGGCCCTGCCCAATGATCCCCACCTTCAGAATGGAGACACTCATCGTGCGTCACCCGCCTTGCCGACCGCCAAGTTCACGCTTCGGCCGGTTTTTCTGCTTTCGTTGGCCGCTTCGATGAAGCGGATAACCTCCAACGTTTCCGAGGCGGGCAGCGGCGAGACGCCCGTTCGGAACATTTCCATGATGATTTCGAGCAGGCTGGCATACTTCGGCTTCGGGTCCGACTGGGCGTGAACCCATTCGATGCCTTTTTCCCGATGTATCGCCACTCCAAACGAGCCGTTCCCTTTGCGGTTGCCGCGAATGACGCCGATCCGACCGTCGCTCCACAGTCCCGTCGTGACATCGTGATCGTTCGAGGTGACGGACGTCACCTGCACGCAGCCTTCCCCCATCACCGCATACAGCATCTCCACGGTATGAATGCCGTACCAAAACAAGCCCGGCTGCGTGGGCTCCAGCGCCATCGGCCCGCACGCGTCCGCCCCGATTATCGGGCTTTTGCCCCCACCCTCGATCGCGTCCTGCAGCGCCTTGACATATCGCAGCGACGAAGCGCTCATCAGCGGAACCCGATGCGCCTCTGCCAAACGGACCATTTCGCGAGCGTCCGCTGAGCTGACCGCAAACGGCTTGTCGATAAAAACCGGCTTGCCGTAGCCGGCAATGCGATGAAATTGCGACAGATGAACACGTCCGTCGACCGAATGAAGCAACACCGCGTCGCTCGCCTCGGCCACTTCCTCCGGGCTGTCCACGATGCGGACGCCGTATTCATCCCGCAACGTGGCCGTATAGCCCGGCATTTTGGCTATGCTGGAAGGGAAATCGGGGGAACCTCCAGGATAAGCCGCCACGACCTTGCCGCCGGGCACATGCCATGGATCTTCCTTGTCGTGCAGCAGCTTCATAAACGCCAATACGTGGGACGTATCGAGACCAATCATGCCAATGTTCAGCTTTTGCCGATTTTCCAGAGCCGTCATATTCGTCACCCTTTGCTAGGAATTATCCGTTTCAGGCCGACCGGTATGACACGCACTTACCGGTTTTTTTCCGGCCCCGTACAGAATAGCAAACGGCGGTACAGGGATACAGGCGACGCCGATGACAGTTTGATGGATTCTCATGCCGGTTTTTACAGGTATACCGGATTATGATGACTTTGACGCCCTCACCTGCGCAGCTCCACCGGCGGAACCCCCCAATATTTCCGGAATACACGCGAAAAATAGCTGACATCCTTGAACCCGGTTTTTGCAGCGGCTTCGTACACCTTGAGCCCGTTTTCCAGAAACGTTTTGCCGCGTTCCATCTTCAGTTTCCAGACGTACTCCGAGAAGGGTTGGCCGATCTCACGTTTGAACAGCCGGCTCAGATGGGACGGATGCACGTGCAGCCGCTCCGCCACCTCGTTTAAGGACAGCTGTCGATCGAGCTCGCGCTCCAGGATATGTATGACCTCTTGGATAAGCGGATGCACTACCGACTCGGACAGCCGGTGCACGTAACGTACCAGGTGGCCTGCCAACGTCTCCAACAGCGCCATCCCCTGCTCTTTCGTGGCGATCGACTGTAAATTGAACATGGCCGCATAATCCTCGCCGAACACCTCGACCGCCAGCCAGCCGTTTTGCGAAGCTTGGCGGGCGAGCAGCAGGCAGCCTTCGAGCAGATGCATACGCCATTCAACCTCGGCGGAAGCCGCTTGCTTGGTCCGGCTTGCCCACCACTGCCGCAATGCGTCCAACGCCTCGGCGTGTCTGCCGGCTTTCCACGCCGCCTCAAGCCGCTTCTCAAATTCCGCGGCGGAGACGGCTTTCCTTTCTGTCGGCGTAATCGCACTTCTGACCGCCGCAGCGGGCGCAGCCGACGGGATCAGCGCCTCCACGCAAAGCTCCGCCTCGGCCACCTCCCAGTCTTTAATCAGAAGTCGCAGGGTGCCGCGCAGCCGGTCGAACTTCCAGCCCCGTGCCGCATCCGGCTTGGGGCGATTCGGCTGCATCGGCAGCTGGACGCCGTTCAGTGAAAGTCGGGTCGGCTTGTCCCGGACGTGTACGATCAGCTCGTAGTCACGTTTGGCCGGCATACCCGGGTAAATGCCGGCACGCGGTTCGATCCGCACCTTCACCAATTCGGCGGTTTCTTCGCAATACATGACGGTCACCGCGACCTCGCCCTCCTTGTATCCGAACGTGACGCCGTCATCCTCATACATCGCAAATTCGCTGCCCCCGTGCGGATAAATATGAAGCGCGATGCGCTCAACCGGCGTCTGCCCGATATTGTCTATATCCGGCCACATCGGGAGAATCGCTCCCCCGCGGACAAACAACGGCCCGCCAGCGTCGTCCGGCAGCCGGCAATCGATCCGCTTCGGCCCTTCGTGCGCTTCTCCCGTCCAATAGTCGAACCAGCGGCCGGCCGGCAAATAGACGCAATCGATATAAGCTCCGACGAGCAGAGACGGCCCCAGCATATATTGATGCAGCAAATCGCCGCACGCCGGATCGTCGGGAAAGTGCAGCGGCATCGCCCGTAAAATCGGCATTCCGGTTCGCGCGGCTACATGGGCCGCAGAATAGATGTAGGGCAGCAGACGGTAGCGAAGCTGGGCGTATGTTTTGAATAATTTCCTCACGCCTTCCTCCAGAAAAGCGGGGTGGCGAAAATACGCCCAGCTGTTGATCTGCGACCATGGCTGCAAAAAGCCGAAATGAATGCCTTCCTTCGTATGAATAAACATGTCGCAGGTCGTATGGACGTGCCCGCTCATGCCGTGATTGAGCATGGAGACAAGCGCCTCCTTGTCGTTGCGCGATTGTCCCGCCCAAGTGGCTGCGTATTGCTGAATGCCTGTATAGCCGGCGAGTGTATACATCATAGGGCGTCTTCCCGTCTGCTCCAAATACCCGCTAAACATCTGCTTGGCGAGCAGCACGGGGTACAAATTGTGCATCTCCTCGTCGCTCATCCCGTTGGCCCACTGCCGATTGGGGTGATTTTGCAACTGCCGGCTGCCGATTAATTTAAAAGAAGCCGTCCCCTGATCGACAAACGGCCGCAAATGCGCGTACCAGGGCTCCGGCGCTTCCCCGTCTACACGCCCGCCTTCGCGGAGCTCGAATTCTTCGTGAGCGCTCAGATCGTAGTCGCAGTACAGCAGCAGACTGAGCTTGAAGCCGTGGCTTCGCAGCGTGCCGATAAACGTATGCGGTCCGGTAAGCGCCGATTTGGGCGTATAAAACCGCTCCGGGTGCCACGCTTTAACCGTGGAATGATCGTAGCTCCGTTCCATCCACCCCCCGGCCAGCCCGATCATATCGCAAGGAATGCCCTCCAGGCGAAAACGGAGAGCGTCGTCGACAACCTCTCGTGCGTTCAGCGTATCGTGGCTAATAAAGGTCAAGCCGTATGCCCAGATCGGCAGCAGTGCCGGTTTGCCGGCTATTTCCGTATAGCTGTCCAACAATTCGCCGAATCCGCTGCCTGCAAAAAGATAACAATCAAGTTCCCTTTGCGGTCCTTCGACAAGCAGTTCATCGTTCTTGGCAGCCCCCAGATCAAACGTATGTCTGCGTGTCGTATTCATCAGGAGCGCCCAGCCTCGGCTGCTCATCACGAACGGAATCGGCGCGTATGCCGAAATATTGGTTACCCGCATGTCCGAAGTCGTCCCGCGCTTCTGTAACCGCTCCCGAGTCACATCCCCGAGACCGTACAAGCTCTCCTCCGCGGCGAGAACAAAACGTAGCTGGAAGCCGCCGTCCGGCCTGAAGCGGGGCGGCTCCGCGGTATGGGTCAGTTCCGTCCCGACTGCATCGCGCAACAGCAAATTCCCGTCCCGCAGATCGACCGCCAGAACGGCTTTTCCGGTATCCAGCTCGACCGAGTCGTTCAAACGCCGGATCGCGTATCTCCCCCCGCTGCCGGGCTCGCGCAATATGCCGTAACGGATCAAAGGCGGCTCTGCGAACGACGTTGTATCGTTCAGACGCACGCGAAACGTGCCTGCCGCCAGAACTTCAACGCGCATCCAGTTGCCGCCCGGCAGTTCGAATTGCAGAGATGAATCCGACCAATCCATCGTACCAGTCCCCCAGAATCGAATGAATATTCATTTTTCCTATCTGCATCTTATCATACTACCAGACAGGTATCATCAAAATACATGAAGCGCTTACAAATCGTCATTTAAGTACATGACAAGCGCATAAGCCTCCTCTGTTATCCCGACCGGACCGCTCTTATACTGAAGCTGTACGCAACAAACCAAATCAGAGGAGGCATAACGATGCGTAAGAAAGGGGCAATGGCTTTGATCCTGTTGCCGCTAGCCATGGTGCTTGGCGCATGCTCGCAAAACAACGGTTCGGCGGACGACAACGGTGCGCGGACGCCCGATTCCGCTCTCCAGGCGGACAAGAAGGAGCCGGTCGAACTGGTCTTTTATTACCCTTCCGCCAACGACTGGACCGCGGATACGTTCATGGACACATTCGGGGAGCCGATCAAGAAAAAATTTCCGCATATTACGCCCGTATTCATGCAATACGGGAAAGGGACGAGTTTGCCCGAACTGCTGGCGGCGGGCCAACGGATCGACATCTATTTCGGCTCGCCGGGGGCGACTAGAACGCTGGAGGACCATCGGCTCCAGTACGATATTATGCCTCTCATCCAAAAGTACAAATACGATCTGGATCGGTTAAACCCGGGACTTGTAAGCGTAGCGAGAGCATTGGCGCACGGCGGTATGAACAGTCTGCCGGTCTACGTGCCCCCTTCGGCCATTTATTACAATAAAGACATCTTCGACAAGTTCGGAGTCGCTTACCCGAAGGACGATATGACTTGGGATGATCTGTACGAGATCAGCAAAAAGCTGACGCGCACGGACAGCGGTATGAATTATCTCGGCCTGACCGCTCCGGTCGGCACGTTGAATCCGCTGAACTCGCTCTCTTTGCCGCTGGTCGATCCGACGAGCGAGAAGGCTAACTTTCAAACGGACCCGTGGAAGTCGTTCATCACGAATATTTCCCGGAATTTTATGCTGCCGGGCTACGACAACGATTTAAAAGCGCTCGATGTCGGGCGTCAGCGGAATTTCTTCTTCCAGGAACAGCGCGCAGCCATGTGGATCGCCCTGACGAACCTGCACAAGCAGCCGGAAATCACGAATGCGCTAAATTGGGACATCGCCGCCATCCCAACATTCAAGGAAGCTCACGGCGTCGGCCCCCAGGCGTATCCGACCTTGTTCAGCATAACGACCTTGACGCCCCATCCCGATGAGGCGTTCGAAGCGATCGCTTATTTGACATCGGACGATTTCCAGATGCAGCAGTCCCGTGCGGGCACGATGCTGCCAGTCCTGCAGAACCCGGCGTTCCTTCAGGCATTCAGCCAGGATTCGCCGCTTTACAAAGGTAAAAATGTGAAGGCGCTGATCCCTGCCAAATATGCAGATTCGATTTCGTTCACCGCCTACAACGGGTACGGGACGACCGAGCTGCTCAACGCGATGATCGATTATGTGCTCAAGCAAAAAGACATCAACACGGCGCTGCGCGAGGCAACGGAATTCACCAATCAAAGCATTCAAACGGCCAAATCGGGAAAGTAGTCCAAATATAAAACGAAACGGAGTGCAAAGTTTATGAACCCCATCGAACCTATCGAAACGAAAACGATAAGCAGGAGAACGCTGGTCGCATCCATGGGTATGGCCGGGGCCGGCATGCTGCTCGGACAGTACTCCCCCGTCCCCCGCGTCGCGCACGCCAATCCGCTGCCGCTGGAATGGAACGTCGTGACCGATTTCGGCGCCGTCGGAGACGGAACGACCGACGACACGTCGGCAATCCAGAGTGCATTAAACGCGACCGCAACCGGCGGCACCGTCTATTTCCCGATGGGAACGTACCTGATTTCTTCTCAGCTTACGGTTAGCAACAAAGAAATTCATCTGTTCGCGACCGGGAAGGCCGTGATCAAGGAAGCGTCCGTATTCGGCGTCCCCATGCTGAAGCTGCTCCATGCACACGGCTCTACGGTAACCGGCTTGTCGTGCCATGGCGCGGAGACATACGCCGGTTTTGCCGGCGCGAGCAGCTTGTTCAACGCCTTTATCCAGTTGGACCGCTGCAACCAGGCCGTCATCTCCGGCTGCTCCGTGAAAGACAAAACGTATCCGTTCCTGCTGTCCGTCTGTCAGGAATGCCATGTGACCGACTGCTACGTCGTCGGGTTCTTGAACGTTGGCAAGACTGGCGCCAATTATTGTTCGTGCTGCTATATCAGCGGCGGATTGAACAACAGCGTACGCGGCCTTGTCGGCAAAGATATGGGCTCCGGCATTCTTGTCGGCGCCGAAGGAACCAACCATCATATCAGCGATTGTTATTTTGAAAATATGTGGGACAACGGGGTCTACATATCGTCGGGCAAAGGGAATCTGATCGAACATATCACGGTCAAGCAAACCGGGGGCTCGGGCGTCAAAGCAAGAGGACATCGGCATATCGTCAGCAACTGTCATATTCAGGATTGCCTGATCGGATTTACGATAACAGGGAACGGCGCGACGCCGGACAGCCTCGGCTACAATGGCTACGGCACGATTCTGGAAGGATGCGTGGCGGAAAATTGCCGAAGGGACGGTGTGCTGATGAACGTCCAGGACGGGTATCTGCCGCGGAATATCAAGATTGTGAATAATACGTTAATCAATTGCGCAACGGAAGGCGGCGGCTATGCGGGCGTGCGCATGACCGCCGGGGTCGACACCGAGGTGTGCGGCAACACATTCCACCACTGCTCCGGCTCCTTCGGCATTTTGATCGTCGGCCCGCAGTCGGCCCCGGTCAGCGGATTGAAAATCATGAACAATTTCGTGTCCGAGACTCGGGAGGGCATCCGGCTTCAATACGTAACGCACAGCGTCATTACCGGCAACCATGTCCGCGATATCGACACGTACGGCATTTGGTTAAATAATTGCAATAATAATATAATCTCGAGCAATATCGGGCAGGAGCAGGTTACTTCCGGTTTGCTGCGTTGCCTGACGGCGGACGGAAGCTCCAACAATACGATTATCGGCAACCGGGCGACCTTGATGGACGTCAGCCGGGAAGCGAACGTACTGATCGGCAATTTGCCGGGAACCGTCAATTTCACCGACGACGTTACGGGTACGCCGCTTTACGAAGGGCAACAGGCGATCGTATCGGGCAACCTGTACATGGCGGCCGGCTCTACATCTTCGACAGACTGGAAGCAGATCAGCTAACCTTCATGAAACATTCGCATTTATAATACAATATTCGGTTCCATCGAAGCAGCGTTTCCCGATCGTAATCACTCTATCGGTCGGGATTTGTTTTCGTGATGAATCTATCGAACTAACGACTTACGTCAAGTTACCAGCTGGCACACTGGTTTCCTATCGCGGTACATACGTCTCCACCAAACAAAAAGCCGTCGAAATCCTCGGCGGCTCTTGTATATCTTTTTTTTATCATTCAGCTGCTTGACAGGTGAATCTACGAGCATAGCATGGTTATCTGCCCAACTTGGTGTTGATTTGTTTGTCCGCCGCTTCGACCGCTTCGCGGAACGCGGAGTTGAGATCGGTCTTTCCGAGCACCACCTTCTGGAAAGCGTCGCTAATGGCGGATGTCGCTGTGCCGTTGAACCGGGTTGGAGGGATGATGGTCGCGTACCGTTTCGGAATCAACGCTTTGGCATTCTTCCCCTGCAAGTCGGGCACGTCTGCGCCGAACGCCTCGCGGATGCCGGGATCGCGCAGGACGGACGGCAAACCGTTGCGCGAGCCTTTCAACTGCACATCGTGGGTGGCCATTGCCGTTGCGGCCAGAAACGCCGCTTCCCTATGCTTGGCATGCTTCGGTATCGTCCAGAAGATCACCTGCGGTTGGGGCCCAGCCTCCGATGCGCCAGCGGAGAACACCGGATAAGTCGCTGCATCCCAATTCATGGTCACGCCTGCGCTTTTTCTCGGAAAATCGCTGCTGTTCCTGACCGTAATGGCGATGTTCTGGTCGCGCACGAAAGCCGTAGCCGGGGCACCGCCTGTCAAGATCTCGGGATTAGGCTCATAGCCGGGAACTTGATAAAATCGGATGAAATTGTTCAGAACGCTCTTCCAAGGGTCCGTATCGAAAATCGCGCGGTTCGTCCCCGCATCGATCAATGGAAGCGATAACTGGTTCAGCGCCAGCTGGTTCGGAAACCACGTCTCGGCGTATCCCCGGTAAAGCGCCCCGCCCTCTATGCGAGTCAACGATCTGGCCGCGGCATACAGCTGGTCCCAAGTCATGCCGTCAGACAAATACGGAAAACCAAATTTATCGAAAATATCTTTATTGTACAGCAGGGACAGCGTTTGCGTGGCGAAGGGAATGCCGACAAATTTGCCGGGCTCGATCCGCTGCATGTAATCGACCATCGTCGGTTCAAATTCGTTCAGATTCGTATTGTATTTCTTGAGGAGGTCGGATAGGTCAGGGTCAATGCCCAAATCCATCAACTGGACCAGGTTGTCTACCGTACTGTAATACATATCAATGTTGACACCCGACGCGATTACCTCCGACGGCGAATTGCCGTTGGTGTTTTGTATCCAGTTGATTTTAAAATGAGGGTACTTGCGCACGATATCATTTCCGTAGAGCGCCATAAAATCTTCATATGGCCTCGACCAGAAATAGTAGATCGTCAATTCGACAGGTTCCTTTGCGGACGCGGATTCGCCGTCCGGCGATTTGGCGGTATCCCGGCTGCAGCCCGTCAGCATCATGCACGCAGCCATGAGCCCGGCCACCCCGCATAACAATGCGCTGCTTGGTTGATTCGGCATTTCTTGTGACCTCCCCGTTCATTCGATGGCCGATTGGCTTCTCTCCCCTACTCTGCGGACTTAGCCTCTAGGCAGGAGCGAGCTCCTGTACGTTCCCCTTCTTCTCAACTCCTGCGCAACACCACCATAGACAAAGCCGGAATGACGATATGCAACAGTTGCATGCTTGTCGCTCCCTTCTCTCTCCATATCGCCGGACGGCCTAACGGAGTGCTTCGGCTGTATATCTTCCACCCGCTCGCATCCGGCCCGATCCCCGTCAATTCCGGCTCCGACACTTCGTCGAGCGACGCGTTGACCAGACAGATCGTCCGCTCCCGCTCGCCGGCATATTCGAACACGGCGACATGAGGCGCGTAACTAGCCATCATCATCGGAGACGGATAATCCGGCTTGCCTAGCGCACCTAGCAGCACATCATGCAGCACGGCCCTGCGAATCGGATGAAGCAAGGCTTGCTGATTCTCCCAGCCATAGGGGATGACGAACACTTGTTCGTTGACTACGGTCATCCCGGGACCTAATAGGCTGTCGTCTGCGCGATGCAGCCGCGACAGGACAGACACCTCTGCCGCCTCGTTGTATTCCAATCGCAGATAGGCTTCCTGGCTATAGAACGGCCTCATCCTGCCGTTCGCAATGCCGGCGTAACTCCGGCCGTCGGCAATCCGTTCGTAAAATTGCGCCGTATGCCACTCGGCCCTGGCGATCCCGCACAACGAGCCGAGCCCCATATCGTAGAGCGTAAACGCCGCTTCACCATCGAGCAGCACTGCACACCGGGCAAACAGCTCCCGCAGTTCCGCCTCGCCATAATTCCGCAGCACCTGCCCGGATAAGGCCACCACACCCGAACAATCGGCCCCGTTGTCCATGACGTAACGGTTGGCGATTCCGCAGGCGGACAAGCAGCTGGCCCAGAACGTCTCCCGGGGGGACAGATCTCCCGGAGACTTGCCCCCAGCAACTGCCAGCGTATAGGAAGAACGCTCGTTGACGAGCACGCCGACCCCTCTCTGATCCTGCACCCGCAGGTGCATGGCGGCCACACTTGCGGCAAAATCCTTTTGCTCGCGCAGCCAGCGCTCATGCCGTTCTTCCGGATAGACACCGTTGCCTGCCATGTCGAGAATGTTCAGCGTAAGGCCCCTGCTGCCGAGCAGCAACCCTGTTTCCAATTGGAATCGTTGAAACGCGTGAGATTTGGCGTAATTGGTATAGGGTACATTCTCCAGCTCGGGATACAGCGGCGTCGCGGACGGAAGCAAGGAGGCGGTCAACCGTGACACCGCGTGAAAGCTCCACGCATATTGCATGCCTGTCGTCTCCCGGTATGCAGGCAGCGTAGGGCGAACCGCCGCCGCATGCACACCGTCCAGCGCCGCCAGCAGCCAGTGCCAATCGCGGCCTTCGGCGGCATGGGCGGCCGGATCGCTGGTCATCAAGCCCAGGCGGGTATGCGGCGACACCCGGTGCACAGCATCGGCGATCTCGGCGGCCACGTCCACCAGCTGTTCACGGCAAGCGTCCAGCCAAATACGGCGGTACGGGTGCGGCGGCCCTTTCGCGAGCATTCCCTGTACAAAATCGCTACGGTCCATCCGCTCCATTCCGGCACGAGAGGCAAAATCCGCCAAATGCGCATCGCAAAAGCAGCCTCCCCACAGCAGCGGGCGATGATTGTGAAAACGGAAATCGTCTTCGATCCAGAGGCAATGAGGTTCAAGCTCCGCATAAGCGGCGTACATCGAGGCGATATACCGCCTCCATTCCGGACACAGAGGGCATGCGACTGCTTGAGAGCGGTTGCCGCGCGGGTCAACCATGACCTGGAACCGATGATCTTGCTTCAACGTACCGCCGATGTCTTCATGCAGCAGCGTATTTAGCGGATTGATCGAGGTCGTGACCCCGATCGACGCAAGCAGCGGCTGGGCCCGTTCGATCGCCTTCAACCATGGCCGGGTTTCTTCCAGTGTCATATGGTTGAAATGCATAGGGTGAATAAAAAACATCACATCGTCAATTCCAGCGTTGCCGCAAAATGCCATGAGATCTTCGAACCGCTCGCTTTCCAGCTCGCCAGACCTCATGGTATATCTGAGCATATAAACAAATTCCGACAATCGGGACAACTCTCCTCTCAGGTTGAAAATCAGTCCGCAACCTGATTATATGAAGGATGCCGCATGCGGAACAATTAGCGGAGCATCCTTCTATTTGTCCATTTGTCGCATCATTTCTACGGGAGACAAGTCTAACGGCGGGGACGAAACTGATTGGGGGAGGAACCGGTCCATCTTTTGAATTGCCGGGAGAAATGGCTGATGGTGGCAAAGCCGAGTCTGCGGGAGATCGCCTCCACCGTTAATTCGTTATCTAGCAGCAGCTGCTTCGCTTGATTCAATTTGAGCTGGGTTAAATATTGCCGGGGGGACATGCCGTAGACCTGGGTAAATATTTTATAGCATTGACTGCGGCTCAAGTTTTGTTCTTTGGCGATGCCGTTGACCGCTCCTTTGACACACCCCGTATTGTGCAACCTCGCTTCGATGGCGTGGGCTGCATCGATCTGAAGCACCGACCCGGCATTCAGCGGAAGCTCCTCCGCCGGTTCCGTCTCAAGCGGTAGCAAGAGAGAAAGAACTTCCTGGATGATCAGCAAGATATGTCCCTGGAAAAACAAGCGATTCCGGTAGCTTAATTGAATGGCAAAGCGGTGGTCCGAGTCCGGCGAGGCGAGAAGAGGGGGCCCCGACTGCAGCAATTCCTTGGACAGCAATCCCTCCATCTCCCGGAAGTAGGCCGGCAGCCGAGTCCGCTGTATGCGATCTCGATCCAAGTACCGGTAAGGAGCCGCGGTGAGATGAGCGTATACTTCCTTATCGTCTATTTGGAAGTGGATGTTAAAGAAAGCGTAGCGGTCGGCCGAGCGATTGCGCGAGTGATGTTTAATCCCCGGCTTCAGCAGCAAAAGCTCGCCCGCACGCAACACGATCGTCTCTTCGCTGACGGTCAGTTCCCCGGTGCCCTCCCAGCAGTAACACAGCTCGAATAAATGATGATGATGCCTGGGATACGACCAGTCCGCCGATTTCACCCCGAATTGGCAGCCGACAACCTGCAGCGTATGGCTCGTATTGGAAATGCTGATCTCCATGCTCACGGATTCCCCTCCTCCAAAACGTATCAACAAACAGTCGGTATAGCTGAGCAAAAACAGCCGATCGTTTTGACGGCTGCCTTCGAGTTTGCATGGATCTCTCGCATTCGTGTAAGCCCCGTTAGAGCCTCGCGAACGTGATGTAATCGATTTGGGCAGGCTCTGCCGATTCGTTCCGAAGTGCCCGGTTGATCTGTCCCCGGTGATATTGCCCGTGCAAGAGGACCTGTGACAGGATGTCCCGGACGGACGTACGGAACGGAACCCCGCTCTGGTTCGCATAGTCGATCATCTCGTCCAACCCGGACTCCTCAAGCCCTTCGATATAGACGCGATATAATGCGGCGTTATCTTCGAACATCGTCCGGACCGCCGTCAGGTTTTCCGCTTCCTCCCACAACGAATATGGCGCGCTGCCCTTGCCCTGTAATCGGGACAACCATACTCGCTCCGCGACCGCAACATGCCGAACCAGCTTCAGAAGGTCCTTGTTCTTCGTCTCACTCTCCTCGAGCGCGTCCAGGATGCGTGCGTTCGCCCAGTACAGGTGGTCCATCATACACTTGATCGTTTTCATCTCGGCCCCCCCTCTTCGTCTCATCGATTAGTTGAATTTACTTTATCCGTTAGCCCCTGGAATTCGGTATTTCAAAGCATTCAAAAACTATCTATTCGCTATTTGGCTAAATTATCCTGCCAGTCCGCGCAGCAAGGCTATCGCTCCAAGTCATTGTAACGGTCCGATCATAATCTCCTGGATCATCTTCCCGGCTTATTAGGAAGCGTACTCTATCGGTTGGGAAGACACGGCTCGTATGCTGAAAAGGAATCTTGTTCATTCCAAAGGAGAACTGTAAAATGGAAAAAACGCCAATATTGAAAAAAACAGAAAAATCGATTTGGTTTCGAATTTTCGCCGTTGTGTTCGCGCTTGGAGGTTTGGTCGTTCTTGAAGGTCTTACGGAAGGACTGGAGCCCTGGTTCCGATCGGCTTTCGCCTTCGATCCGCATCCGGAAGAGCTGCGATTCCACGGCGCCGTGCACGGCGCACTGATCGGGCTGCTGTTCAGCGGCAGTCTGTTCCTATTGTTGCACAAACCATTAACGAAACCGCTGCTCGTACGCTTTTATTTTGTCGGCCACGTTATTTTTCTGGTGACGCTGGCGGCTACCAGTCCGGCGCTCGCGCCGAGCCGTTTTTCCATTTTCGTCATCTTCGGAATCGCTTTGACGATTCTTTACTTCACTTACGGAAAACGAAAGGAAATTATTCGTCCTTCGGAGCCTGCCCATTTCGATCGACCGCTACTGATCCTCTCGATTATTGCGCTATTCGGACTGCTGCCTTTTTTGGTTAATGGTGCGGTCCAACAGTTTCAGGAGACGGAGGAACAGTTTCGCTGGGGAGAAGGAACCGCACTTGCTCTAACGTTGATCTATGGCAGCTTCATGGTTGCTTCCGCCCGTACAGGGGCCGCGGCACTCGGCTTGCTGCTCGCGTTTACGTTCGTCTACCTAGGTGCCGCCGCGCTGACGCTTCCCGGCCACGAAGCCAGCTGGGGCATGTGGGGAGGATGTGCCGCGGTATTGTACGGATGCGTATATGGGGCTTTCTCGCTGCGCCTTATGCGTTCCGTGATATCCGGAGTCACTTCCCTCCGTTAAGGGGTGGACGTTAAGTTACATGGGGGAGTTGTTAGCCATAGATATTCACTCTGCACCGCCCGCGCACAGCAAACAAGCGGACCGTCCTTGTTCCGACAAGTTCCTGCTTGCCGTGAGAAGCGCGGCTCTTTCATTAAGCGGGCTGATTACATGCTTGTTTCTATACAAGATCCCCTCGTACTTTTTGTACATCCGGGATGCTTGTCCCGCCACGACATGCGAATACGCCAGATTGACGGCTTTACCCCCGGCCGTGCTGGAGAAGCTCCATTGGTCGTATGACGACCTGGCCATCCTGTTTACGAGCATAACGCTGCTCAACTTTGCCGTTTTTTTTATCGGGGCTTTACTTATCTTTATCAAACGCCCGAACGAACCGATATCGTATATCGCCGGGGCTGCCTTTATCGCCTTTCCCGCTTCCAGCTACATCCCGAATATGTGGCGGGAGCTCGGGTGGCTGGCGACGGGCATCGAAAATACGTCGATTTTTTTGTTTATCCTGTTTTTGCTCCTGTTTCCCAACGGCAAAATGGTACGGCGCCGGGTATTTTGGGCGGGGATCGGGCTAGCGGCTTTCCGCTTGATCGCCAGCACTTTCGGAACTGAGCCATGGAGCGTACAGCATTGGCCGACCGCACTGAATCTGACCTGGATGTTTTTGTTATACGGTACATTGATCTACAGTCAATACACCCGGTACCGCTACGAGGCGAACGCTGTTGAGCGGCAGCAGACCAAATGGTTTATTTACGGACTGTTGCTTTCCCTGACAGGCATATTCGTCGTCAGCGCCCTCCCACTTTTGTTTCAGCCGGATTTCTATTTGCAACCTGACCCGCTCTGGCTGCTCGTTCTGGATATTTCGGTCATCTTGCTGTTAATACCGATTCCGGCGACGCTCACGATCACGATGCTGCGCAAGCGGTTATGGGATATCGACCCCATCGTAAACCGCACTCTCGTATACGCAGGGTTAAGCGCGATTATCGTCGTGGTTTATTCGCTTATCGTGTGGTACTTGTCATTTCTGTTTCAGGTCGGTCATAATATGGTCTTCTCTCTGGTCGCCACGGGAGTGACGGCTTTTCTGTTCGCACCGCTGAAGGAAAAGCTGCAGAAGGCAGTCAATCGGATGATGTACGGCGAACAGGACGACCCTTATACGATTCTGATCGCTCTGGGAAACCGGTTGAAGGAGCCGCTTTCACCCGAAGCGGCATTCGAGACCGTTGCGAAAACCGTCAAAGATGCGCTGCGGCTGCCTTACGCGGGAATTATGCTCATTCGGAACGAGCAGCCCTTGCTCGTCGCTTCCGTAGGCGAACGGCCGCCGGAAACGGTTAGCCTTCCATAAATCAACGGAGGCCGGGACATCGGCAGTCTGATCGTTGCGGTACGCTCGCCAGGCGAAACGTTCAACGAAGCCGATCAGCGCATGCTGGGCTTTCTTACCCGTCATGCAAGCACCATTCTCCAAAGTGTCAAGCAGACGATGGACATCGGACTTTTGATCGGCGAACTCCAGCAGTCGCGGGAACAATTAATTTTGGCGCGCGAAGAAGAACGCAGGTCCATGCGTAACAACCTGCATGATGAGATCGCGCCCAGACTCGCCTCCATGAAGCTTACCGCCTCTCTCGTGGAGGACTGGATTCGCGATGATCCCCCCAAGGCGATCCTTTTCATGAATCGTTTCCGGGAAGAAATCGGGAAAACGGTGGAAGAAATCCGGGGGATCGTATACGACCTGAGACCGCCGGCGCTGGACGAGATGGGACTTGTCGGGGCGCTTCGTCAGCGGGCCGAACAGCTGCTCGACGTTCGGGCTATCGCGGGAGCAGACCAACTCCAGATCGAGATTGAACCGACCGCCCCTTTGCCGCCCTTGCCTGCAGCGATCGAAGTCGGGACCTATCGGATCGTCACGGAAGCGTTGGTCAACGTCGTCAAACATTCCGGGGCCGATTATTGCAGGGTTCTAATCGACTTCCGTCCCGAGACGAACGAGCTGAAGCTCGAAATCGCCGATAACGGTGTCGGCTTGACGAAGCAGCCACCCAAATCTGCGCATAACGGAGGACTTGGACTGACCTCGATACGGGAACGTACGGGCGAATTGGGAGGCGTCTGCCGATTCGATTCCCCACCGGAAGGCGGAACGGTGATCTCAGCCGCTCTGCCGGTAAAAGACCGACCATGGAAAGGAGATCCAGATGGAAACGCAGCTTCGCATATTAGTGGCAGATGACCACCCGATGTTCCGGGAAGGCGTCAGGAACGTCGTGGACAGCACAGAAGGGATGACTGTTGTCGGGGAGGCGTCGACAGGAGACGAAGCGGCCAGGTTATCGCTCGAATTGCTCCCGGACGTCATTTTGATGGATATCCGAATGCCCGGATTAAACGGGATCGAAGCAACGGCACGTATTCGTTCGGCCCACAGCGCAATTCGCGTTCTGATGCTGACGATGTTTAAGGACGATGACTCCGTCATTTCCGCTATGAAGGCCGGCGCAAGCGGATACATTCTTAAAGATGCGGACAAGGAGGATATCGTCCGCGCGATCAGAGCCGTTGCCGCCGGCGAAGCGATCTTCGGAGGGGACATTGCAAGCCGCCTGATCGCTTACGCCGTGCGTCCCGTCTCCCGGCTGGATCAGTTTCCGGAATTGACCTACCGGGAAAAGGAAGTACTTCAGTTGATGGTCGAGGGCTGCGCCAATGCGGATATATCCGGCAAGCTGAAGCTCAGCTCGAAAACGGTGTCCAACTACATCTCGGCCATTCTGAACAAGTTGCAGGTACCACCGGGCAAGCGCGATTCAGGTCGTCAAGCAATCCCGCCAGGATGCCCCTTGAAACTCAGCAATAGAATTTATAGCAGCGGCAGGTCGATCGACAACTCGCAACCGACCGGGTCGTCTTTGGCATCGGCGGAGGATCGGATGTCCACTCTTCCGCCCAGCAGCTGCACCCGTTCGATCATGGACGACAGACCGAAGCCGGGAACGGCCGAGCCGTACGGCTCTCCATCGCTGACCAGCCGAAACATCAGCATCCCGTTGGACAAGCGCAGCGAGAATCGAACGCGAGTACACTTGCCATGGCGGGCGGCATTGGTCAATCCTTCCTGCAGCGCATGATACAATACCTGCTCCGTCAACCTGCCCGGCTTCGTATTCGAGGACAATGAAATATCGGATTCGATGGCGATTTCCATCGTATCTTCCGTATATTGAATCAGCTCGCGGAGCGCCGCCTCCAGTGTCATCGTCTCCGCATCATCCGAGCGGATTAGCATGACCGCCCTGCCGACATCTTCCAGCCCTTTCCGTACAAGCCCGCTCAGCAACTCCAGCTTTTCCCACGGAACGCGGTCTTGTTGTTCCGCAATCTTCTTCGCCGCTTCCAGCTGGACGATCGCCGAGGTTAGCGTGTACCCGACCGTGTCATGGATTTCGTACGCGATACGGTTGCGCTCTTCCAGCACCGCCATCTCTGCAAGCGTCTCCGCCTTCTCGCGAAACGTCACGGCCAATGAACGGCTCGCTTTCTCCAGCGCGGACACCCGCTGCTCCACCGTCTGTTCCAGGCTGTGCCGCAACTGCGCTAGCTCTATATTTTTCTGTTGCAACTCCGCCTCACTTTGTTTCGCTTCCTGGCGAAGCAGACGCATCCGGATCGAGATCGCCGCCAATCCGCACACGGATACGGAAACGATAACAAACCCGACGTACGGCAAACGATCGGATAGTTGGGAATGTAAGCTTAATGCTTCGGACACGAGAATTACGATCCGATACGGATCAAAAAGTCCCTTCGGGCCGAGCAGATACGCCGTGCAGGCGATCGCCAGCCACACGATCGGGCGGCTGCGGTCAGGCGGCTGAAGATCGTTATCGGCGCGAATCGCTTGCAGCGACCATAACAAGAAGGCGAATCCGGCATAAACCGTTGCCGCGTTTCCAGCCATGGCAGACACTCCGAGCACCGGAGGCAGCAGCACGGCGACTACAGCAGTATGCGCGAGCCGATCCGTTTGATCCTCTGCGGCTGTGGTAGGCAGTTTCTGCTCCAAATTCCCCTTCCCTTTGATTCCGATATCGTATAAGGTCATCTGTTCATCACCTCGACTTCATTCATCATACCGACGGTCCGTTCCCGACCACAAGGGTCCCATTCCCGGGAGGGCTGGGAATTTTTTCAGGGCGTCCGGGACGCGGCAAATACAATTGAACCGTTGATATTTTGGATGGTGCAATCGGGTGGAAAGGACTATTCTTAGGGTAGAACAAAACGGACTTCCTGAAAACCTTTGCGGTTACCAGGAAATCCGTTTTATTTGTCTTGCATGCGAGACCGGATCGGATCGAGGCAGCGGTTCCCTTCCTCCAGCCCCACTGGATCAGACTGTATTCGAATTCGTCGAAGGAGGTGATGATGTGAATATTCTATCGTTCACAAGAACTGCGTTGCAGCAGATTGTTTACCAATTGCTCGGGAGCTTCGCTTTCAATTACGATTTTGTTAAATTCATGCTCTTGCAAATCAAGAATGACTACTTTCCTGGCATCACGATAAGATAACAAATGTTTCTTTCCATTAATAACGAAAACCCCGCTTTTATAAGTTAATGCAGAAATGCCGGTTCGTTTTACAGCGGTTATGGGAAACTCAAAATCACCCACCTGCAATTTATCAATCGAAGTGTAAGGAATTTCAATTTTGCTTCTCAAGTTAGTAATTGCCGCCCAGCCTGAAAAATTCAAGATTAGAGCATAATCACCCAAAGTAATCTGAATACTCATCTTCGTATCCGCCTCCTTATTCTTGTGATGGTCCTTTTGATTTTTGGGGAATAAACATGCCAGCAAAAATACGGGGAGTGCGCTCGGGCGTCGGTTCGTTATGGATCGCTTTTTCGATGTAGGTATTAATCGAGTCGATGAGCTCCTGAAACTCGTCATTCGTCAAATGCATAGGCGCAAACCAATATCCGAATCCATTCTCTTTGTATTGAGTCGGGGAATTTTCCGTAATATAAGAAGTCGCAAGCTGAAGCAAATTAGCATGGAATGCAGAAAAATGCCGCAAATGATCCTCCTGTGAAGTGACCTCGGCCTCCTTATCCGAAATCTGTATTTGATCCTTCTTGACGGAGAATACCCGTTCTTCCGTTCCTTTCACTTTGTTCGTATCGACTACTTCGATCATATCCGCTTCGATCAACAGATGAATGTGTCGATACAACGTCGCTTGAGGAACATCGCCAAGCTCTTCCAACAGTTGTGCGGTCGTCAGCGGTTTGCCCAGCATTAATTGTTGGATAATCCGCATTCGGATCGGATGTAGCAGCAGATCCGCTTTTCTTGCCATTTCATGGCCTCCAACGTTATCATTTTATATAATGATAATATAATAAATCGGTTTTAATTTCAACATTTTCACTGAAACGTTATTCCCGATCTTGTACAGCTCCGCCCCACCCCGGTCGAGACTCGTAAACGGATCGGGTGACGGCCTCGCACAGCCGTCATCTTTGTACACCGAATATACAAAGTTTATAACTTTTCCGAGCCCTTCCCCCCAAAAGACAAAGTCACCTGTGATGGCTTGATAAGGCGCTGATCCTCAGGCAACTTTGGAGCGGTCAGACGTGCCGTCCGCAAACGGTCATCGCAACTATCCAACCAGCACAAACTTTGTACATTGACTATACAAAGATGGCAAGTGTTGCTATAATCGATAGTAACTGAAGCTGCATAGTGTGGAGGGATCCTTATGGCAATCGGTAAGGAACGCGCGGCACTGTCCTTCTGGGAAAGTCTGAATATGAAGGTTCGAATAAACTCCCTGTTGTTCGACTTCCAGCTTAATGACAACTTCGAGCCTTTGGTGATGAAGGAAACGCAGGAGAAGCATAATCACGCGGCCATCGAGATGCAGTTCATTCTCTCCGGATCGGGACTGCTCCTTGTGAACGATCATGAGTACAGATTCGCACCATACTCCATCCACATAATCGGACATAACGTCTTTCATGCTGTCATCCCGGATTCGCAGTCTCCTCTCAATCGCTTCACCTTACGGTTTACGTTCCGACGCATCTGCGACAACGACGACTGGTTTCCCCATACAGAGGCGGAACAGATTAAGTCTCTGCTGTCTCGTCTCCGTTACAGCGGACTTTACAACAAAGACAATAACGAATCGATTTTCCGCCTGATCCAAGAAATCAGAAATGAATTGAAAACGCCTTCATTAGGATCGTATGCGAATGCCCAAAGTCTGTTCGCACAAGTCATTGTACGGACGGTCCGGGAAATCGTCCGGGATAGCGACGCCAACACCACTTACGCGATGCCGAGCAAAGCCAAGGATAATCAGCGGTCCAGCATCATAGACCGTTTTTTTGTAGATTACCGGCAACAGTTGACCTTGGAAATGCTGGCCGAGCAATTGAATCTAAGCACCCGCCATGTTAATCGGTTGCTCAAACAGCACTATAACGTTTCTTTCAAGCAGAAGCTGCTTAGTACCCGGATTGAGGTCGCGAAAGATTTTCTGCGGACGAGCGACCTTCCCATTGAGCACATTGCGCGTGAAATCGGGTGCGAATCCCCTCCCCACTTTTACTGTATATTCCAGGACAAAACGGGCATGACTCCCTCGCAGTACAGGACGATGATGCGCAGAGCACGCAAATCTGTTGCCCGCTCCTTGTGACTTTGGAAGGATTCTCATCAGCCGCCGGAAATCGGCGGCAGACCAACAAGCGTTATACTTCGACCGCAGCAGCAGCCGATAGCATAACGCTTGTTGGTTACATCATTTTGAATTGAAAAGCGTACAAGTCCGCATCGAGAAGTGTGGCCTTCATCCGGATCGGCTTGCCCGCCAACCGGGATACGTCAGCCCCGTTCCGCCATCGCACAACACCCTCCAGCTCGTCTCCGTACAGTGCATCCATCTCATCGCCCGAAAAACCTTCCAATGGTGTTCCGGAGGTATCCTGCAATTCGATCCGAACCGAACCGGCTGCGGAAGTGGCGTAATTCAAGACGAGCCGGTTTCCCGAAAAAACGAATGGGCGCGTAGTGAACCAGCCTCCCCCGCATTCGGCGCGAATGGAGGCAAATCCGTGCCGTCTTACGGTCAACCGCCGCAACCGGTAGTCATCCCACCGATAGTGCTCCGTCACGTATAGCGAAAATTCGTCGGGGTCCGACTGCACGATTCCAAGTGCCGTCATGTTGCAACGATCTGTCCAGTTTCTTCGGTCCGGTCCGGGAAGGGACCACGCCTCGCGAAAGGTTCGGTCCCAGTTCACGCCGTCACGGCTGGACATGAACAAGGTATCGGACACGCCTTCTACCGGATGCTCCTTAACCTTCTTGCGGTTTTCCACAAAGCGCATCGGGAAGGAAAGCAGCATATGTTCGGCTCCCGGACAACACACGGTTGCATTCGTATAAAAATGTTCCGCTGGTATATTCCCATCATACCGGTTCGGTTCAAACGGCCCCCATTGCTTGAAATCGGACGATGCCGAGCTGTGTATGGCCCTGATCCGGTCATCCGTCCAATAACGCGCATAACAGCGGTATTGATTCCGCGGTGCCTCCCACAGCACGACATTATGGGAATCGAACGGCTGTCCAGCGAACAGTGCCTCTTTATGCAGCCTCTTCCATTGAATCCCGTCTTCCGAACCGAGCGCATACAGGAAGCCTTCGTCCCATGGACTCCCTTCTGGTGCGGCGCCTCCCACCGCTTTATAGGTCCATCGATCCGCCGCTCGCGGATTACCGTCTATGAAGGGCGAGAAGTTATGGGATTCCAGCCCTGACCAGACGATATTGTTCTGCTTGGAGCCTCCAAATGAATACAAACCTAAATTCGGACGGGTAAAATGGACGCCGTCGCTGCTCTCCGCATAACAGGTCACCTGTCGCGAATCGCCGTCGCTGCCCAAGCAGTTTCCGCGGTAGTACAGACGAATCTTCTCCTCATCCTGCAGAAGGGTAAAATATCCGCTGGCGCTCCCTTCCCACGGTTGATCCAGCGTTAATACCACCTCCCGCTTTACCGGCCGATTCAAACGCAGCATAACGCCTTCCTTGCCGGACAGGAGCCACTCGTCGATAAACATTTCCACTCGCGAACCGATATTCTCCACGTTTTCGCCTCTTTTCATCATGCCCTCCCTCAGCTCAAGGCTTCGCGTAGGTGGCGCTTAACGTTTCCATTAGTTTGGTCGCCTCTTCCGCCGCTTCGCGGAACGCCGTGTTCCTGTCCTTTTCACCGAACATGACCGCATTGGCATACTTCATGTATACATTTTCGATTGAAGTGGCGTAAGGACCTTTATAAGGAACATTCGCCAATTTAGAAGCAAATACCGCTTGCCAGTTAATATCTTTAAACTTGGTGTCTTGTCCCAGATTCGATCGTACCTTCTCGCTGCGCAGAACAGGCAGCCGCCCGTTTCGGGCATAGGTCGTCTGAACCTCTTCCGACAACAGATGTTTGATCGCTTCCATGGCAGCGCCCTTGTTTTTGGACATACTTGTTACGCCCATATATACGCCGTACGGTTGAGTGCCGACTCGAGGCTGTTCGCTGAAAGCCGGGGGCGAAACGATGTCGAAATTCATCTTATCCAACTTGTCGTGCCAGCTGTTGATCAAGGCGGACACGTACACCATCATTCCTTGCTTGCCTTGAACAAATCCTTCGAGAACTTCAATAGCCGTCCTCGGCATATATTTTTTGGCTGCCGGGTCGACATTGCCCGGAGGGGAAACCAGTTTGTCAAAAAACAGCTCCCAGCGGCGGTCCGTATTAATTGTCGGTTTCAGGGTGCTGCGATCGACGGCCGGGATCGAAAGCGGGTTCGTATAAAACAAATATTGCATCATTGGTAAATATCCGAAATATTGAGTGTCTCCCTCCATGCGACTCAGCTTTTTCGCCATCTCGTTAAATGAATCCCACGTCATGCCATTGCTAGGATACTGAACTCCGAATTTGTCAAACAAATCTTTGTTGTAATAGGTGACCATGCTGTCAGTGAAGATCGGCAAAGCCAGTATCTTGCCGTCCGCATCGTTGCGAAACCCTTCGATCGTGACAGGCTCAATGCTGTTTAAATCCACTTTGTGCGTCTTGATTAATTCGCTCATATCATATTGGATGGCGTTCGGCAAAGCGGTAGTCAAGAAGTAGCCGACGGAGTGGTAATAGACGTCAATCTGCGTACCGGCTGCCAGAAGATCTTTCAGATAAGTTCCCGGGCCATGCTGTTCGATATACTTAATGGTGTAGTTCGGAAACTTTTTACGCAGAACATTTCCGAATTGTTGATCGAATGCTTCTTGAGAGCCCCCGGCTTCGGTGTAAAACACCAATTCCACTTTTTCCGCCGGCGCCGGGACCTCCTCCGGTCGCGCACTTGGCGGCGTCTCCTCCGGTTTGCTGCATGCGGAAAGGACGAGCATGAATGAGAGGCATCCTATCCCGATTTGTCGTAACGTTTTCATTTGTAGTGTTCCCCCTTGTGTAAGGCTAGAATCGGTTTCCAAGCAAAGTGAGCTGTTCGCACTGGCAATATAGAATACCGGTGTACTCTATTGATTACGCAAACTGTAAAATCGCCCATTGCCGTACTTCCGTTGTAACTGACTTTCATCGAATCACCGTTATTAAGGAAACGTCCTGCTTATGCTCGTTTAAGAAAACAATACGAACCATATCGATCCCGGATCGGTCAATACGTCTGAAGTATTGTAGGTTCGAATCTCGAAAACCGTAGTAGAGATCGGGATGAACTCCGCCGGCATCTCCATACTGAGGCGCGCCGTTGGAATAACGACATAGTTGATGTCAGGCATCGGCTTCGCAAGCGTCACCGTGATGACGCCTGCGGATGTACGAGCAACAGTGAACGGACGCCCCGTCGCCTTTACAACCGTAGCCGTACCGCCAGACACCGTGATCCGGCAGCGCGCTGCCGCCGTCCCTTCGCCGCCAATGGTGGTATAGGAATATAGGCTGATCGTGCCGTCCTTCAGCATTTCGCCTGTGCGACGGTTATTGAGAACGCCAAGACCTGTCGTTGCCAGCGAGGTGCTGGATGCGCCCATGACCGTAACGCTGCCCTCGAACGTGGACCCCACCTCAATCAGCTCAGGAACTGTAGCATTCCCAGTTACTCCGGACAGCGTGTTCGTGCGGGGTTCCAAAGCTGCAATCTGACTTAGGCTTATGCCAACCGCGCTCTCTTCGAGGTGCACGCCGGATGCCACCAGATTGTCTTTCGCCATCAGCACGCCCTGTCCCAGCTTGCCGCCGGTTACCTGGGCGCCGGTGATGGTGGCGTGCCGGAGCAGGACCAGAGCGCCGCCGGCGCTGGAGTAAACTCCGCGGCGGATTCCTGCGCTCGGGAGAACCGTGCTTGCATAAATCTCGACATCGGAGATCTCGAATAAGGCCGGACCGCCGTTGCCGGTGTTGTAGTGAATGCCGAACGAGGTGAAGTCCCGTATGACACATTCGAATATTCCGCTATGCTCATGTGCGCCGTCGGTGTACACCATAGCGCGGTCCAATCCCTTGTAAGTATTGCCGCCTGCGACGGCAAGCTTCTCCAGACGGGCGGCGAACACGTATTGACCCGGCGGGCGCGTAGGGTGATCAGGCCCGGTCGGTCCAAGCGTGATCGCATGGCCGCTGGTCAGCGTTCTGAAGTGAAGAATCGTCGCGGCCGTCCCCTCGCCCTGCAAGGTCATGCGATCACGTACGTTCAGAGGCACGCCGATACCGTAATTTCCTCGCGGGAACTTGATGATAGCGCCATAACCGCCGCCTACTGCTTTCTCCGCATAGTCGAACAGCGGTTGCAGCACCACGTTATTGGCGCCATTCAGAGTGGCGTCATTTTTGGCGCCCCACTGCAGCACATTAAACGTATTGGAACCATAGTTCCTGTGCACCCAGCAGCCTGTAGCGCCTGGGGAAGTTTCGCCCGTCCCGGCGATATAGGCGGCGAGCGTTGCCTCCGTGCCGTCCCATGGCACGGTAGGACTGACGATATTCCCGCCGTTATGCTGGGATCGTGGACGCGTGGCATCCCATACGAACGGTGCGCCGCCAACCGGGCCGATCAGCGTCCCCGCCCATCCCGGATGGTAGCTCGTTGTCTCGACGCACTCGCCTTGGCAGCTGCCGATTAGACCGGACAGAGAGCTGACGTTGTCCACATGCCTGCATACCTTTCCTAAGTGGGCAGCGCCTTTGTTAACGTATACGGAATCTGTTACATCATCATCCTTGTCTCTCGCATATCCTGGAGTCATACTGCTCATTACGGTGCCTGCAGCCATGGCGACGCTCGCAAGACCTACCGACGCGAGCAGTTTTCTTCTGCTGATGGAAGCTCCCGTCGCTTGCCCCTCGGTACCGTCCGTCCGGTCCGATTGTTGTAGAATCGGCTGTACCTGTGGCCCGCTTCCGTTTAGCTGCTGCTCTTCCCCGGTTGGATCTTCATTGCGGTTTTGTTCCGACATGTTCATTCCTCCATTATGGATCATGTATATGACTGAACGATGGATGATCTTTTCTTTCGCGGCTATGTCAGGCGCGTTCCCTACATCGCTGCACCTCCAAAATTAGTTTTAGTTGAAGAAAGTGAACATTAATGCGCTTTCAAGATGGATGTCGTCCGGAAATGAACTTTCTCTGGTGTGATTGGTATCCCCCTCCTTGACCGGTCCCCTAAAGCGTAACAAAACTTATTTTTGCCCACAATTAGCAAACAGGACATGTTTTCCAAAAGCGTGTCCGGGGCAGTCGAACGATGTCGCTACGTGGGCACGGGTAGAATCCTCCGCAACGCAGCAAAGCCTGCCCGCATAACGGCACGGGCAGACTTGGTCACAGGAAGCGTCGAGTTCTTCCATCTGTATATGTATGCAGGTTGAATCGCGCGGTTAGCGTTGATTCCGGGTTACAGTCGCTACTGCGCTTCCTCCTTGATCCGTTCGTTTTTATTGACGGTACAGCTCGGCTGCTTCTTGCTCGGATATTGCGCCATCGAGCAACTCCACTTCACGGATTTTGCCGGAAAAATGGGATTGCGGCCCTTTGCCCAGCACAAGCGGCGTACGGCCCAACTCACCTAGTTTCGCCGGGGCGATCGGCGCGGAAGATACAAGTACCCCATCCAGGTACAGAGTGAGGCGCTCCAGATCATAAGTGATCACGGCACGATGCCACCCGTCTGTTACAGTACGATCCAGAGTCACAAGCGGATCATGTCGCAAGCTCCACACTTTGCCGCTTGGCAATGTACCCGCATACAGTTCGCCGCCATATACAGCCATCGACCAGACCCGGCGGTAACGAATGTCCGGATTTTCCGGTTCAAGGACGCCGGACAGCGTCCACTCGCCATCGCCGGCATAACGGTATACATGACCGCCTGGCAATGTACCGCCGTACAGCTTGCCGTTGAACATCGAGATCCCCATCACTTCCAGCTCAGATCCCATCAACCCGTAGTTGCTCCATTGCTGGTCTCCCTCATAACGCAGCATGCGCGCTTCCGGCCAGACCCCCATCAGCAGATCGTTATGGTACACCGCAAAACAATAAACTTGATCGCATTTTTCTACTTTCCCTTCATACACCCAGTCTTCATCCAACGTGCGGCTGTACACACCCTGGAGCTCGTTGCAGCCGATATACAATCGTTCCCGGTAAGCCGCCAAAGTCATGGTCCGCGTCTTTCCTTCCGGCCCTGGCGCGCCCAGATCCTCACATGCCCCCGTTTCATCATAAGCGTACACGCCCGGAGTATAAAAGGACATCGCGATCAGTTTGCCTTGATAAACCACCATCGAAGCAGCACTGTCCGAGCCGGGAAGCTCAGCGAACAACGACCACGTCCGACCGCCCTCATATCGGTATATTTTGCCGCCCGGCTCCATATTGGGCGACTCCGGCAGAGCGGAGCCGGACGCTTTGTAACGCATCGTACTCGCATACAGCTTGCCTTTATACTCGATTAACGACCATACCGAATTACTGTCATCCGGATTGCCGCAGTCTATCCATTCGTCGTTCTCACCCAGCTTGTAGACCCTGCCTTTGTTGTCCCGTGTATCATCGAACACTCCGGCATATAACGCTCCCTCATACACGCATAAGGTACAGATCAGACGGCTGTTGCCCGGATTGCCGCGATCCTGCCACTGGTCCGCTGCCGATTCGGGCAAGCTCCAGCCAAGCTGCAAGTTCCGCCAGTTCGGTTGAGTGGAAGTTACCCCTGCCTGCGTCAGCACGGACAAATGCCAGCCAGCCATCTGCTCCTCGGCATACCGGCTGCATATTCCTCCTGGAAGCGATCCCTTCTCATCATGAATTTCGAATTCCACGGAGAGGGTGAAGGGACGGGCGCCATGGGTCCACTCCGAATCCGGCAGCACAATGGCCGACTGCTCCCCGTCAAAGACGGCTCCGTCCTGGAATTGTACGGCTACCGCTTGCCCGTGACGCTGGTGCGCCGAGGCATCCCGGCAGTCCTCGCGCAACGGCCAATACCCGATACGCACCCGGTTTGTTTTCGTTCCTTTTTGTTCCATTCCGATCATTCCTTCTTCTATATTTGGATGTATGCCGGATAACATGATCCTTCCATCCGCTCCTGCCTCTATACTAAATCATGAAAACCGGCGACACATGCCGAAAATTTGATACCAGCTGCCATTTTTCGTTTCAACGGGTCCTGATTTCAGGTTTACAGTCTGACGGATGTGAGGTTTAATGAAGGAAATGCTCGCTGTGAAATTGACGAATAAGGATGATCCTTATGGATAACACATTTTATCTGGAGTATCAGGGCGACATTGACGATATTCCGAGATTCCGGGAAACGCAGGAACGGTTTGGCATCCTTCATACGAACGTTTCACGGACCGAACTGCACTATCACGACTATGCGGAACTATCGTACTTCACAGGTGGAACCGGTTACGAAACCATCAATGGCGTCCGTCATCTGCTGCGGCAAGGTACGGTCTCTTTCCTTTTGCCCAATCACATGCACTCCATCTCAAGCGCACCCGGTCAGCACGTTTCCAAATACTGCTGTCTGTTTGACATTCAATTGGTATTCGGACAGCAGGAGGATAGCGAGTTTTCCAGATTGCTTGACTCCATCGGCACCGACTTGCCTTCCTTCCTGGACTTCGAAGGTGCTGAGAAAGAGAAAATGAAACAAATTTTCGAGTTCTTATTGGAAATTTCCAGCGAGCCCGATACTCCCATTCACCGCCATCTGATCCGCACCAAGCTTACAGAAGCGATCCTGATCTACATCCGCAGCGCGAGCCGCCGGCAATCCGATCCGAACCCGCTCATCGCAGACAGAAAGTCGGCAGCACGCACACAGCTGTTCTGGCCCGTTCTGAGGTATGTCCATCTCCACTATCGGAAGCCGCTCAGTCTGGAAGAACTGGCACAACGGTTCGAACTCAGTGTCTCTTATATCAGTTTGTCGTTTAAAAAGTATACCGGCCACACCTTTGTGAAATATATCCATCACCTGCGAATTGAAACGGCTGACAATATGCTGCAGCATACGAATATCAGCATAACGGATATTTCTATGGAAGTCGGGTTTGAATCGTTTCGCACGTTTGCCCGCGTATTCCGCGAGATGAAAGGGATAACGGCCAACCAATTTCGCAGCTTGTCCCAACAAAAAAACGATAGTCATCGGGTTAAATGACACGGTTTCCCCATTAACAGCGATAAAAGCTATAAAGCAAAAAAGTCACCATGCGGTGACTTTCAGTTGAATCAAGTTTCGGCGGAACGATCCGGAATCGCCTCAAGGAGTCAACACCAATTCGCGGTTTGCGGTTTCCTCGGCTTCGCGCAGCGCGCTGTTCACATCAGCCTGTCCCTCGATCACCTTGTTAAGCGCCGTTTGCACATACGGTCTGACTTTCGTATCGTGCATCGTTCCGGCGAACGGAGGAGCGAAGCTGCTTTTGAAAATGCCTTGAATATTCTTGCCTTGAACGCTCTTGAGATTTTGCCCGTACAGCGCTTTGATGGCCGGATCTTTTAACGATGTAAATCGTCCCCGCTGGGTCATCGTCTTTTGGTTTTCCGCGCCGACCAGCACTTCGATGACCCGGAAGGCGTCCTGCTTGTTCGCCCCCAGCGACGAAACCATCAAATAATGGCCGGTCGATCCTGCGCTTACGTTCGGACGCTCGGGAAAAGACGGCAATTGCGCCACATCCCATTTGAAATCAGTCGGCGTTCCGTACACCGCCTCCAGATTATGAAATCTGGCATCATAGCTGAACATCATGGCGACGCTCTGCTCCTTCATAAAGTGATCCAGATTCGTTCCGCGATTGCCGGGGATCAGTTGGAACTGTGCGATCAGGTTCACCATCCGCTTCCATCCGTCGGTATTGATGCTGACCTTCCTTGTTTCGGGAGAGAAGTAAGGCAAGCTGAGCTGGCTGTTTAGATCGAACAAGCCGGTCATCATCGCCCCGCGGTATTGAACGCCTCCCGTAGTTCTGGAAAACCGCTTGGCTATCTCCAGCGCATCATCCCAGGTCATGCCGTCCGGCGGATAGGGCACGCCAAAATTGTCGAACAGATCTTTGTTGTAAAAAGTAGCCAGGAAATTCAGCGAGAACGGGATGGCGGACAACTCTCCCGGCTTGCTGTATTTGCGCACCGTCTCCAGCGGGACCGAATCAAACCGATTCAAATCCATGCCGCTTTGTTTGACCAACGGGGTCAAGTCGGATGATGTGGCCATTTCACGGTGAATGGCGATCCGGGAAAACGAAGTCAGGATCAGTTCGGGGAAATCCCCTCCCGCAATCAGCTGCTGCAAACCTTCGTCGCTTTTCGTATTGACCTGCAACTCCACGGTCAAATGAGGATACTTGGCTTTGACCGGAGCCTGCACCAAGGTCTGAAATTCCTCTTCGGTCATCGTAGCTCCGTCCTGGAGTAAGCGGATCACGGCCGGTTTCCGTTCCTCCGGCGGCAGAACCGTCTTTTCCGTCTCCCCTGCGGTTTTTCCGCAAGCACTCGCCAACACGGACACACTCAGCAAAATCCCCGTCTCTTTCCAGCCGATTCTCATACGGACTGCCCCCTTCAATTATGATCTGCGGGTATGTCCTAAGTATAGGCGTCCGGCTTTCCGGCCACCATCGGCGAAACGGCCATCGCGCTGTTCATTTCAGTCAACTTCGGAATTTGATCCGGTAATTTCCGGGGGAGAACCCGGTTTTCCTTGTAAACAGCTTGCTGAAAAAGGAAGCGTCTTCATAACCGACCGCCTCCGATATGGCCGCAATGGTCTTATCGGTATCGGCCAGCAAACGTTTGGCTTTTTCGATTCGTGTTTTATGAATATATTCAATCGGACTGCAACCGACATAACGGTTGAAATAACGGTTCAGCTGGCGTTGGCTAATATGAAACAAGTTGCCCAGAAATGTCATGCTGAGCTTCACGTTCGCATGGCGCTCAATATAGCCGCACACCCGCTGCACCAAAATTTCTCCGGTCGACAGGTTGTCTCCGAAAATATGCCTCTCTTGATAAAACCGGGACAGCAGCACGAATAATTGAACCATCTTGATCTGAATCAGGAGGCGATACCCTTCCCGCTGCTGGTGCAATTCCTGCATCAGATCTTTAAGCACCGCCGTCACGGCAGCGGCGTCCGACCCGCGAAGATTCAGCTTGTGATGGAACCGGGCCTTCTCATCCAGAAACGGCTGGACATAATAAAAATCCATCGACCACATCGCCCGCAGCTCCATCAGCAGCCTCATCGGAATCAGGCTCATCTCGAACAAGCAATTAATGACGACAAGCTCCTCGCCTGCTTTTAACGAATAGCCGTGCGCCTCGCCAGGATTAATAATAAAAATGTCCCCCTCGTGGATTCCATAGCGAATGTCCTGGAACAAATGCTCGCCGCTTCCTTCCATGACAAACACCATTTCGACAAACTCGTGCAAGTGAAGGTCCGGAAGATCTGCCGTATTATGCCGATTGATCTGGATCCAAAAAGGAAAGTCATCCGGGTGGTCATAAAGTTTCAGCGATTTCCTGCGCAGCATGATCCACTCCTTGTATCAGTCTTGTCCTCCTGATCGCCGCAGGACGAGCGCCTTTTGAATCCCGGTTTGCAGTACGAAGAACCCGCCCCGGGCCCGCCGGTTCAGGTTCTCCGTCGCCTTGCTTACCGACCTGCCGTTGTCTTCAGCCCGCTGGCAATCAGTGTGCCGGAATAGCTCGAATATACCAGTCGTCAAACCATGCCGTTCCGTTCGTACCCGTGTCACTCATCAAATACAATTGAATATGCTGCGCTGTCGGACTCGGCTCCACTACACCACTGTAAAATGTCCAATCCTCCGAGTAGGGGACAGACGACCATATATAACGGATCGATGTCGCCCCTTTGGCGTAGCTCTCCCGGATTCCCACAGCTACACTCCCCTGATCGGATTCGTTTTTTACCCAGCCGCTCCATGCATAACGGAAACCGTCTTCGACCGGAATAAGCGCCGAGTTGATCACGTTCCAGCTGTTTCCGGGATCGGGTTGCAGAGCGGCGGCATATAAACCGGAACGGGAATCCTCCGACCATATCCCCTGCCGAAGCGTCCAGTCCGCCGGTCCGTTGCCCTGCAGGTTGGCCGCCTCGAATCCGGGATTCGGCAGCAAATTGTGATTGACCTCCAGGAGCAACGGCAGTGACCGAATGAGCGTCTCGCCGCTACTTAAGCGAATTTGCGCCGTGTATACCTGATCGGTCACACCGGCGGGGACGTGCAATTCAAAGGGGAGATTCAGCGCCTCATGTCCGGCAAGCTCGACCTGTAACGGCAAAGTAGTCGTCCATTCGGACGGGAGATGCGCCTCCAGAGAGAGTTGCAAGGAATCCGCCATCCGATTTTCCAGGCGCAAGGTGCTCGAATAACGATTGCCCGCCTGCATCGTCAGAGCGGATGGCGACAATTGGCCGTCCACCATGTCGACCAACGGATAAACAGCGCTTCGCTGCAAAACAACCCGCGTTCCCGGGCGATCGGCGTATACGAACGAAACAGCGGCGTTCAATCGGTAGTCCGCTGCAAGCGGCGTATGCGTCAGCGTGAACGGCAACACTGCGGAAGCTTCCTGATTGGCTCCGATGGAAGGTAGAGCTTGCTCCAGCGGCATCAAACCGAACGATTCCGGGAACGCAATCGACACCTCCACTTGCTGAAGCGCTTGCATTCTGGTGTTGGCAACGGACGCATATACCGCGTTCACAACGGACTGGCCGATGATGCGCTCATCGTTCAACTCCACTTTGAATGCAGCAGAAGCACCGGCAATCGTTCCCAGCTCCAGACGCAATTGTTCGAGCCTTTCCTGAATAGTCTCCGCAGCTCCGGAAGCGTGCACGTCGAGCCAATCGAGCAGCACGTCCACTCCGTCCAGCCCGTCCAATGCCGCGGACACAACCGCATCAACCGTTGTCGGCGAAGCCGCAAGCTCGTCCAGCAGTTCCTGAAGCGTTTCATCCAGACGGTCGATTGCATCCTGCCAATCCAAATCATTCGACCACGAAGTCAGGCTCGTCAGCTCGCTGCGCGCCCGGCCGGCCATAGTCGAGAAAGGCGTTAGCCGGTAAAGCAGCGCCTGCAGCGGTTCCAGGGTGACGGTTAAGGAATCTCCGGTATTCACCGTTTCCTTATAGCTGTCCCCATACAGCAAGACCGCTTCATAACCGCTCTCCGCAAGCGGGATCGTCACTTCACCGCCGGTGCTGCCCGTGTTGACCACAGCCGTATAATATTCCCCGCCGTCTTGCCAGAGACGCCACTGCATATCCGCAGCCTGGCCGGAATCTGCGACTTCCATGGACGTTACGATCTCGCCGATTTGTTCAATCTCTTGCCGTATGCCGACAAGTCCCGGCCATAACGCCGAATTCCGGAGCACAAATCCGTTTTCGTTGAAGGAGTAGTAACCCATTCCTTGCGCGCCGCTCGCCAGGCTCTGATAAATCATATTCCGTACCTGCTCGATCGTGGTCAAAACCGGCCAATTCGGCGGATTGTACATCGCCTGCATCATGTTCATCACCGGTTGGTGCTCTCCTGCCAATTGTTTGGCCAACGCTACGCGTTCCCCTACGATGGAAATCGGGTTTCGGGGAATCGGGTACACGTCTGTCGCAAATATATCGGTCACTTTCTCGGTAAACGAGTACGAACCGGGGAGCGCTTCTACCATGTAGACGGGGTGAACCGGGTCGAGCGTTCGCACAAGCCGGTAGGCTTCCACCAGTTCTTCTTTCGTCTTATGGTGGAGCGCAGGCTCGTCCATCACCATCCAGGCGAACAGAGCAGGATGATTCCGGAACTCCGTGACGAACGTCTCGATCAGCTCCATATTTTCCTGCACCTTCATCTGGTAATAGAGCGGAACCGCCAATTTGATTCCGTTTTGAAGGGCAGCATCCAGCATCGCTTGCAATTGCTCCCTGTTATTGGTTCCATTGCCCTGCACGACATTAACTCCCGCTTCACCTACATACGGATAGTCACGCAGCGCGACATGATAGGCCATGACGGGAAAAAACGGCTCGTTGTCCACCAGCAGCGTACCGTCTTCCCTCAACATAGACGGTCGGTCAAAGCGAAAAATGCGCTCCGTCTCCCGCGCTATTTCCTGCTGGCCGTCATCCAGCAGCCGGACAACAACGCGATACGGTTGCTGCTTGACGAGAAGACCGGGATTGAAGGTCATCGTCAGCGGTTGATCGGTATAGGTCGCGTCCGACACCGCAATAGGCGTTCCCCCGGCTTCCGGCGCAATGGTCGCTTCTACACGGAATCTGGCCGGGTCTCCCTGGTGCAGGTTGAAGTCGGCGTTCACCGTGCCGGCGGCCATCCCGGTATAGTAAAAAATGCTATCCGTTTCCAAATCAATTCTACTACGTTCCCGCTCTAATGTGAACGAGATTTCATCCATATCCAGAGTCCCCGTACCATACAACCGGGCATATACGACCACCCATGCCGCCTCTTCCGGCGCGGTAAACCCGTATTCATGGTATTCCCAGTCGCCCGTCAGCTCGCTTGGAGCGGTAATATAGGTTTGATCGAAATTCAGATTGTTCGCAGTTGTCGCAGCAGTGCCCTTGTAAAATTCCAGCTTGAATCCTGCTCCGCTTCCTTGAACGCCGGTGCCTCTCATCCATGCAGCCAGCTTGTACTCCGTTTTTTCTTCAATCTGGACGATTTGTCTCACCCAAGGATTGCGGTTTGCAAGCGCTGTAGAGATCCGAAGCCCGGCCGTGCCGGAGTATGCTCCGGCTGCGGAAACCGACAGCTCCGGATTGGTCCAGCCCTCGAACGCGCTCCATCCGGCCGGGATCGTTCCCTGCTGCTCAAAATCGCCGTTAATGAGCAAGTTGTCATTCCCTCCCTCAGCTGCCGTCGGCACCGGTAAGGCTATCCATAATGCAAGGAAACATACAAACCACAATACGAATACCGGTATTTCCCTCCTGTTTCCCATAACCCGCATACCATCCTTCATACCCTGTCCCTCCCAACCTTTAGAAAACGCATTATCGGTTTCCTGTTTCCCTCCCTCCTCATAGCCAAAACTTCCTTGGCCACTCCATCGTAGCACAAGCGCATTTTTGCCTACGATCGGCATTTCAGACAAATCCATGTCGTTTTCGGCCAAAACGCTCCACGACGCATGCCCCAGCCTTAACGACAGCTTTTTCAAAAAAAACTACGACAGCATACCAACTATATATAGACTGAAAATTAAAGTTCTAGAGTAAAATAGAGAGATAAAATCGTACAATCCTATTGATTCGTCATTACATGACTTCCTGAGATAGTTGTTCTCGAGGTCATACACAGTGGCCGATTGCAACTCCCTCATACTCGTCTAAAAACCATTCGGCGGCTTTGGCCATGTAGACGGTTACTTCATTATCCTTGAATGAAACGGTCATCTTAAGCGAGCCAAGATATATATCCGTTATATAGACCAGCATATTAAGTTTATGATCTTCTACCCATGCAGCCGAAGAAAGGCAATTATAGCATGTGCCGGATTGGGTCCCGATTTTTTCACCGAAATAGTTCTTTTGAGGAAACGGCACTTGAACCGTTTTCCCGATACCGAATCTTAGCCGGTGTTCGCCCGTGGCATTCTCATATTCCCATATGCCCTCGTCCCCTAGAAAGCTGAACCGCAGCCGCTTTATTCCCATCGGATTCTCATTTAATGAATACCATTTGCCATTAACCTTCCGTTCCAACGAAGAGGTGTGATTTCCTTGTTGCGGCATTATCTTAAGAGTTTTAATGGTTTCGTTCAGGATCGTATAGGTCGCATCATTATCAGGCAATGGAGATTCTTGAGTGGCGCTAAAAATTTTTTCGCAAAACGCATGAACAATGTTAACCTCTGCATGGGGGGAGCCCTGCGTATCGGCAATACAAGCAAATATTAGACCTTTATCGGGAAAACAATAGGCAAGCTGGGACCCCATCCCTCTGAAAGAGAATCCGTTGTTCTTCTCCATCCAGATTTGATAGCCGTACCCATGATTGCCTGTCAGGGAGTTATCAATTTGCTTCGACGTTGCTTCACGAATATACGATTCTGAAATAAGCTGACGATCGCTCCAGCTGCCTTTGTTCATGCAGACATAAGCCAGTTTGGCCATATCCCTTAAGCTGCAAATAACGCCGGACCCTCCCCACGATGTGCCTTCCGGAGTTTTAATACACCAAGCATCCTTGGAAAAGCCGATCGGATCAAGCAGCCGCTCACGCATATACGACAGAAAAGGAAGCCCGCTTATCCGTTCCACAATCGTGGAGAGGATCACTGTGGCCGAGGTGTCATAGGCAAAAAGGGTTCCCGGGATATGCGAAGGCTTGCTGTTAAAAAAAGCGGCGGCCCAGTCCGGATCGTAGCGAGTATACGCGGTTTTGATATGAGGACTAGCCATCATCAGAAGGTCTCTTACGGTTGCTTGAGCCAGATATGGATGTATGGGTTGAGGCGATTTATCGTTGAAGAAGGTAACAACCCGGTCATGTAAAGTGATTTTACCTTCATCGATCAACAACCCTATAGCTAAAGACACGAAGCTTTTGCTTACGGAATACATTCGATGCATGCTGGTCTCTGAATAAGGCGCCCAGTAGCCTTCAGCGGCAATTTGCCCATGTCGCAACAGTAAGAATCCATGCATGCAGATTTGTTCCCTCTCGATTCTTTCAATAAATTGAAGGATCGCCGAGGAGGGGATCCCTAAACGCTCAGGCGAGGATGAAAGCGAAAACAATTCATTTTGGTTCATAAAATGATTCAGCTCCTTGTCACGATTAATGTGGCGAAGCAATACTTCTGCCATCCCTAACTATAGATTACTAAAAACCCTGCTCTCTTGACGAGAACAGGGTTTAAACTTATTGGCAATATCCTTTAGCAGGATGGTTTACGAAACGGTAACATTCGTCGTCCTTTGACTCGTGTTCCCTGCTTGATCCGTTACCGTAACTTGAATGACATGGGCTCCTAGCTGGCCTGCCCAATTCAGGGGTGTTCCCGGCACGTAAGGCTGGCCATCGACAGTAACAACCTGAGATGCGACGCCGGATAAGCTATCCCCGCTTAGAACATTCAGCGTAACGGGCTGGCTGTCGTCAAACACCGCGCCGTCCTGCAGCGGATTTCCGTTCGCCGAAACCGTAAACGTCGGTGCAATTTTATCGGACTTCACCGTTATGGATTTCACGGTTTCGAGATTACCAGCCTTATCTACTGAGCGATACTGCACTTCATAAATTCCGTCACCAAGTACAATCGGAGAAGTGTACTTCACAAAGCCGCTCGTCGACAGGACGCCGTAAACGCTCTGCACGACGTTTAACTGATAATTCGTTGCATGTATACCGGCAATATCATATGCGGCAGAGAGCGAAACCGTGGCGTCCGACTTATGCCAGCCGCCCGATCCGGCCGTTCCGGTTACGGCTGCAGCGGTAACAGGCGGAGTGGTGTCCGGCAACCATTTGGCATACAGGACGGTATCTGCTTCGACGGGTTTGCTGAAATCAAACTTGTGCGCGTACGTTTCGTCGTACCAGCCTAAGAAGGCAAAAAGTTCTTTTGTCGGCGTCGGTGGTGTAACCGTTTGGCCGAGCGACATTCCGTTTGCAAGAACCGTCACATTTTGAACAATACTTCCATTAACATAGGTAAGGGTATGGCTCGCATTATAGCTGCCTTCCGTTACATAAACCGAAATCGGTAGGGAAAGACCATCGTCCAATTTAACAAGGAAGGCACCTTTACCTACTGCCGGTTGTCCCGTTAATACATTAGCAGGTGAATTAGCAAGGTCTGCAAGACCTTTTGTTATAGTTTTTCCGAATTGTTCACCAAGGAAATTTTTACCGATTTTCTTAGGGTAACCTGTTACAGTGAGTACCAAGTCGACACCAGACGTTATCGTGCCTTTGGTATTCCCTAATGAATCTGTAACGGTAAACCAATCGTAGTCTCGGTTCTTCAGCAAATCATACTCGGTTCCGGTCGGAACACCAGCTGTTTTTATAATGACTTGCTGAGTCGTATTCCCAGTAACATTAACCTGATACTTACCTCCATCTGATCTTAATGCGGTCGGTCTGGTTGGAACGATCACGTCCTTGCCGCTTTCTATAGCTCCGATATCGGGCGCGGCGCCAGCGTAGTCGGCTGCAGTTACAAAATTGGGAATGGTTGTACCCGCATCAAAACCAAGACTCCCGCTTGTTTGGATATAATTTCCATCGTTTCTGTTGATGAAAGTTGCCTTTTTGCTCGAGTCAGGAGCGATTGCCGTTCCGGTTCTTACCCCGGTAATCCCATTAGGTTCAACGATAGGCGCAGGTCCACCGGTACCTGTAGCATTCGTGGATGCCGAGATTCCGTTAAACAAGTCATAATCGTAACTGACTCCGGGATAATTGTACATATGTTTAATCGTAATTACGTTTTGGCCGCCAACAGGACTATCGATGGATTCAATGATGTTATTCCTATAATACGGTCTATAAATTTGAGCGTCCTTCCGGGTGATATGACCCATTGAACTGAGGATGGTATTGTTAAACAGATAGTTCACACCCAACCCCTTCGTCCATTCATTAGGAGCTGTTCCGTGTTTAGTTACTCCTTGTATCATGCCCCATTCGTCACCCAAGTTGTGAATCAGATTTCTATACACATACACGGGACCTACATAGTTCGAGTCCATTCCTATGCCGCCAGAGACTCCCTCGATTCTGTTATTGTAAAACCTTAAGTTCATATCTGCGCCTTCTAATTCCATGCTGTCAGCTTGGGCATACGCCAAATAATTGCCGTATACATCGGAATCTGTTCCAACACCGCCGTCTCGATCGCCATTAACATACGTTTCAATGCCGGCGTTAAAACGGTGATCGTCGCTTCCGACAATGTCGTTGTATCGAATTACGACGCCTTGACCGCCTCTTGCGTACATGCCGCTTACACCTTGCGGATGCTTTTCATTCCATTCGAAGAACCCAGGCACATTTTCGTACCATCCTCTACCTCCGCCTGCGTTCCAGGCATTGGATGAAGTTTTTGCATCATGGATATAGTTTTTTTCTATGACGAGATTGCTTACGTCGCTTACAAAGATACCAGAGTCATTGTTTACTGGCGTGGCGTTGGCCGAGTAAATGTGCCCTGTACGCAAATCCACCGCCAGGTTAGGATCTGAATTTGCGGTAATCGTCTGCTTACCCAAGTATTGGGTTGTTACTCTACCGAAATTGGAAATATCGCTATTGATAATTCGGATGTGGTGACTGGAACTGAGAACCGAAATCGCACTTCTCTTGCCACCGCGGATCATTAAGTTTTCCAAAATCACATATTCGGATTGCGCGATTATTACCGCTTCCCAGAATTCATCAGAAACATCTATAACGGTGCTGCCATCTCCAATGATACGGATATATCCGTTTGCTGTGCCTCTTAACCCTTGAACGGACAGCGGTTTTCCCGGTTCATAGATGGATGCGATAGGGATATCCGTAGCGATGGGGACATCTTCTTCCCATGTTCTTATGGTTTGGGAGTAAGTCGAATTGTCCTTGAGGATTTTCACTTCCACTTCATATTCCGTGTCGGGTTCGAGACCGACGATAGAGCCTCTGAACTGCTTGTTAGGCGAATCGTATGCCAGTGGGAGGCCATCTTTCCATGTCACATCTCCTACTTTCCTGAAACGCACCTCATTGGCAGGGTCCAGAACAACCTGCATGGAGTTGGGAGCTGCGATCGGAAGCGTGTAAGTAATCGTATCTCCGGGAGTTATATAACCGGTATAATTCAGATACAAGCTGATATTATTGAACGTAGTTCTTAGAAGAAGCTGGTTACCTGTATTGGGTACGGGGTTTCCGGAACCGAGTCGAACGCTCGTGGAAATGGTCGTTTTGAATACCTTATCCGGCGTAATACCGTCTGAGTATTTGATTCTCACTCTAAGGATTTCGTTCCCGGGGCCGGACAGATAGCTAACCCCTCCTTCAAAGGCGCCTGTTGTCGCATTGTAACCGGGCTTAGGCTGTTTAACCCAAGCGTATCCAGTATTTCTCGGTTGAGCAGGGATTACATAGCTTGCCGGGTCCGCGGACTTCCGCCATACCGTTACCTCGGCGTTCGGATCGCTTACCGGAATACTATAATGTCCGTCTCTCGCATTCCCCACGGCGGTTATATCAATACCCGGTACGGCTACTGGCAACGCGGCCTCATCGGTAATATGCCGGTTTTCATCATACAGAACAGCTGCCGTATTGCTCGAGGCATTCCACGTATATGTAGCTTCGAACGCATACATGATCGTATCCAACGGGATAAAGCTTCTAACGCCATCTTTAAAAGGCATTTCTGTAATAATTGTAGTCATCGTTGAGCCGTTTTTTAATGTTACTTGGTTGCTTCCGTACTTAGCGGTCATTTCATAATAATCATTTTTTAATACAAACTCTTTGCCATCGATAGACTCATAGAATACCGAGTATAAATAATGAGCGATCGACTCGGCAGATACCCATATTTTACCGTCTATAAACTTAGGCGGTACATCCGATTTCATATTTTTGCCGTTCACCGTAATCTTGATCGGCGATGCCGGACTTGTAATCGGAACAGGCGCATGCGTATAAGCCGCAAATATTGAAGTAGGAAAAACAAGTGAAATTAACAAGGCAACAACAAATAATAGTCTCATGCTTGGTTTCACTTTGTCCGCCATTTTAATAAAATCCTCCCTTTTTGGATCTTGATCATGCTCACCTGAAAACCTTTTCCGAATCGAATTTTAAATTTGGTCTTCTTTGAACGATTCAAAGAAAAGCTACCTCTTACGCAGGGTCATTCATCGTGGGGAGAGCTTCGTATAGAAGCTTTTTCTTTATTAAGCGAAGGTGTGTTTCAAATCCCCCCTTCATTTCACAATTTTTCGCAGGTATTGCTTGGCATTGGGTTCGGACTCCTCAAGTTAAGAAAATCATAAATAACCGCTTATTACTTATCAATTAATCATTTTCCAATCAGTATTATAATTCTACAAACCCAGGCGTTTCTCTCGTTTCCAGGTCGCTCTTCTATTTCCCTTGACACGCAAATTCTACAATGGCTTTGTCGGCTGCCCATTCATTCATACTCTCGCCCTTTTTCCACGATAAACCATTCGCGGATTTCATACGATCGTGCGCCGTGAATCACATAGGGATCATGGGTTGCAAGCTCTTCGGCTTCCTCTATCGTCTTCGCCCGGTAAATAACCATTCCGCCCGATCCGTTAACAAATCGGCCTTTAACAAATATTTTGCCCTTCTCCTCCAGAGCCACCATATACGCTAAATGATCAGCTCTAACTTGTTGGTTCATCTCTTTATTAATCATTGGCAGCATAACGACAAAATGTTTCATAGTCAGACGCTCCATCTCCCGGCAGTTACACTCTGCCTACAATTCGGCCAGCATCCCTCCGTCAATGACCACACCGGAGCCAACGATAAACTTGGCTTCATCACTTGCCAAGAAGCAAATAAGACTAGCGATCTCTTCGGGTTTTCCGATTCGTCCAAGCGGTTGGGAGTCTTTCCATTCTTCGCTCAGATCCGCGTTGAACAACCCTCCCAATTCCGCATATCGGTTTAACATGCCGGTATCGGTGGCCCCCGGAAGGACGGCATTAACTCGGATCCCCTGCTTGGCATAATCAATGGCCATGCTTCGGGTCAGCGCCATCAATCCTCCTTTGGAAGCAGCGTAGGCGGCATAATTTCGTATCGTTGCCTGAGCATGTACGGAAGCGACATGGATGATCACGCCCCCGCCTGCATCGATAATATGTGGGATCCCGTATTTCCCGAGCAGAAAGGCTGAAGTTAAATTGACATTCAGTGTCGTATGCCACTCCTCGACCGATAAATCTACCACTCCGCGTAAGGATTCAATGGCGGCGCTATGGACGATCCCGTCCAGCCGCCCGTAGGTATTTATCGTTCTTTGGATCAAATTCAGAATATCGTCATGCTGCCCGACATCCGTCTTTACAAATATCCCTTGTCCAGCCAGACCTTCGATCTGTTCCAGGGTCTCTTCGGCATTCTTTTCCGACCGGTTCGCGATGACTACGCGAGCCCCATCGCCAGCCAAGCGTATAGCGGTTGCCCGACCGATTCCGGTACCTCCGCCGGTAACGATGAAAACTTTTTGTACGAATCTCATTGCTGCACCTCCTTCATTACGGATTCAGAATGATTTTACTTAAATTGGATTTCCCTTCTACTAAACTTTGAAAAGCGGCGGGTCCTTCCGTCAAGCTGCGGGTGGCCGTCCACGGTTCCATACTGATATGACCGCCGGCCAACAACTCAACCGCTTGTTTAAAATCCGCATTGGAATACGAGTAGGAACCGATGATGGATACCTCTTGCCGCACAAGGTGGCTCATCAAAATCGGAGATTCATCATGCCCCAAGCCGACCATAATGATTTTTCCGCCGGAATTAATCATTTGCAGAGCTTGTTGTCGAGTGGCCGTAACGCCGACACAGTCTATGATCGTATCGATTCCTTGCGAAAAATAGTCATTAGCCCTGTTTCCTAATCGTTCCGGCAAAACAACATCCGCTCCCAGCCCCTTGGCATGATGCATACGCGCTTCTTGCTTCTCCACGACCAGAACTCGACTCGCTCCCATTTTCTTCGCTACTTGTATGGTGAGCAGCCCGATGGCTCCGGCGCCGAATATTAGGACATCTTCAAACGGTTGGAGACCCAGCTTGACGGCATGGATACAAACCGCTAACGGCTCAGCCAAACAAGCTAACGATGCGTTCATCTCCTTGGGAACGGGATACAAATTGATCATAGGTACTGCTACATACTCGGCAAAGGCACCTGGCCGATGAATGCCAATCAACTCTCGACTGCGGCAAAGATTATGTTTGCCCTTCATACAACGATCGCAGCTCCCGCAAGAGATAAGCGGATTCGCAACGACCTTATCCCCTGCGGACATTTCTGATTTATGGCCGGGTAATCCGAAGATTTCAACGATCGTTCCGCAGAATTCATGTCCCATGATGAGAGGAGGAATCCTCACACTGCTATGCCCCAAATAGCCTTCCAATTCGCTCCCGCAAATGCCTACAGATTCCACTTTGATCAGGGCTTCGCCAGGGCCCGCCTTCGGTATTTCATGTTCTTCGATACTTATTTGCCGAGGTCCGTAATAAACCAGAGTTTTCATTATTTCCTACACCTCTACGCCATTCACGATATGCTTGGGACGCTCACCGCTGAATATACGTTTAATTTCTAGAGCTGCGTGTCGCTGCAATCGGTTTAACGAACTTTCCGAATACCAGGCGCAGTGGCTGGTTATGAGACAGTTTTCGAATCGGAGAAGCGGGCTGCTTTTCGGAATCGGCTGCTCTTCCAATACATCCAACGCAGCGCCCGCGATTTTGTTGTTTTGCAACGCATCAATTAAACTTTCGGTATTAATAACTCCGCCCCTGGACGTGTTAACAAGGTAGGCGGTTGATTTCATTCGCTCAAAGGCTTCATCATTAAATAGATGTATGGTCTCTGGCGTTAAGGGAAGATGAACGGATATCATGTCGCTCCGCTCCAGCAAGGAATGCCAATCAACCTTCTGCGTTCTCCACTCGTTACAAACGTTCTCCGGCACATAAGGATCGTAGGCGAGCGTGTTGATTCCAAAGCTTTGAGCTCTCTTTGCCACATCTTTTCCGATATTGCCGAAGCCGGCTATTCCGAGCGTTTTCCCTTGCAAGCCTATAATCGGCCGGCACGGAGTCGTTTGCCAAACCCCTTTGCGCACCTGAGCAACAATTTGGGGGATTTTCCGAACGCTCGAGAGCAAGAGCGACATCGCATGATCCGCGACTTCCCCGGTCCCATAGTCCGGCACGTTGACAACCGGAATATTTTTTTGTTTCGCCGCAACAATATCAACGCTATCGACACCGACGCCATACCTTACGATGATTTTGCAACGTTGCAAGTTATCGATGACTTCTTTGGTTATCGGTGCTCTTTCGATCAGTATCGCATCCGCATGTCTGGTTAACTGCATCACTTCATCCGGTGTTTTGCATTGTCCGGTTACAAATTCAAAGCCCATCGGGAGTAAAACCTCTTCTTCCTGATGCAGCCCGGGGAAGCCATAGTCGGTCACCGCTACCGTATACTTGGTCATCTCCTCTACCTCTCCTCTGCGTTGGCTATAGCCGGACCATACTCTCCTGTGGTAACCGGAATATATTTCACCATATTCATATCCTCGGATTGAAAGGCATGCTCCCACATCTTGACATACATTTCCTTCAAAAGAGCTTCCGATTCCGGCAGGCCCGCCATATTTCGCATTTCATACGGATCCGATTCCAGGTCATACAGCTCGTCAAAATCAGTAGGATTATAGACGAACTTAACTTTCTTCGTCTTGACCATCCGGCTGGTATAGTACAATTCCGTGCCGTTACATTGGGCGTATATGCTCTCCCGCCAGTTATCCGGAGTTTCACCGGACAGAAACGGAACCAGACTGCGCCCGCTCGTTTTGCCCAGCGGTTCCGTTTCGGCAAGTTCGATCAATGTAGGAGCTATATCCATGAGGGTCACAAATTGTTCGACGACTCTCCCCGGATTTTTGACAAGCTTGGGAGAACTCATAATAAGAGGAACGCGATACCCTTCATCGAACATACTGATCCCTTTGCAGTATAAACCGTGTGCCCCTGCATGTTCTCCATGATCGGAAACGACGATAATGAGCGTATTATCGATCTGGCGGTTCCGTGCCAAAGCATCCAGCACTTCCCCGAACAAATCGTCAATCAGCGAGCAGTAGCCCCAATAATGTGCGATGGACTCTTTTACTTCTTGTTCGCTTAATTGGCTGAACACCTTTCGCATACGTTGATAGATTCGAGGTTTATCCTGCATATCGTCGTAGTAATTGGGCGGCAGTTCGATTTTACTTGGATCATACATACTCGCGTACTTTTCCGGAATTACAAAAGGATCATGCGGACCGTTCGGTCCGATGTACATGCACCAAGGAGCTTCGCTGTCCTGCAGCCTATCCAATTGCGATATGGCTTTATGCACGCATATATAGTCGTTTAACTCGGTGTAGGATTTGTCCGAACTGCCGTAAAGGGTATAGCCTCCCCATCCGGGGCGTAAGATTTCCCCGCGTTTTCGGATTCTTTTGCCGCTTTCGCAGCTCATTTCCCGGTATGCTTTTCTGCGATTTCCGTTATCTAATTCCTGTTCTTTCAGGTATAGTTCCGTCCAACCTCTGGATTTCGGAGTTTCTGTCGCCGAGACGTGCCACTTTCCGGCATAATACATTTGATAACCGTTCTCCGCCAGTTTCTCGGAAAAGGTTTCGATACCGGGGTTTAATTGCCTATGAATCGCCTGATCATTGGAAACGTTATTGTAGATCCCATGCTGCGAAGGATAAAGACTTGTCATGAATGAAGCCCTTGCCGGACAGCAATGTGCCATAGGCGGATATGCGAAGTGAAAACTGACGCCTGTTTCTTTAATTTTATCCATGTTCGGGGTTTTGCAGGGGTGACCGGGAAATGTGACTTGTGCCTGCATTTGATCGGGCATAAAGATCAATAGGTTTGGACGGGGCTGGTTTTTCAACGGCTTGCACCTCATCTATTCGATTTAGTTCAGGGAAGCCCATAAATCAGTCATGGCGATCAAAGGGTTATGGCCCATATAGTCGCGACACGGCTGATTAAACTCGGTATATGGTTTTCTTTGGAGTTCGGTCGGTTGTCCTCCAAGAGGATGATAAAACTCCCATAATGTCCCGGTCTCGGAAAATTTCTCGGCAGTATGGTCCAAGGCGCGTTCCAGAATCACTTTGGCCGCATCGTTTCTCCCGTACAGGGTACAACCCCGGGCGACCCAATAGGAGATACTGTTCCAGGAAGGCCCCCGCCACATGCGAAGTTCAAATGCCGGATCCTCCAGAGCGATAGTCGGAATTGGATGCTTGGTGAAAAAACGGTTCGGATTCAATACATTTTCATCGATCACGCGATTCGCTTGCTCCACTGTTGCCGCCCCTACCATCATTGGCCACATGCCCTCGAAAGTAAGGCGGCGGCTCTCGGGACGATCGACCGACCAAATATCGTGGAATAGAGCCGTTTCTTCATCGAACAAGGCACTGCTTATAAATTCAGCAAGCTGTCCGGCTCTAATTTGCCATTTCAAGGATTCGGCAGTCAAATCAAGAAGACTCGCCCATTGTGCAGCGTAGACATGCATTTGATAAACATGCGCAGTCGCATCGACGCACGCATAAGGACCCGGTGTGATCGAGTCATAACGAATTCCGTCATCGACACCGCTTTCCCATACCTTTTTCCACAGATCGATATAATAATAACCTTCGTTTTCAGCCTTCCGGTTTGTTTCAAACCAACCGATTTGACGAACCAGGGCAAGGTAGGCTTTTTTTAACAAATCGATATCTTCATACAGGTCAATAAAATCCTGTACAGCCACCGGCCAATACGGAGGATGCCCCTTCACCCTACTCCATTTCACCTCGCCGCCGCGGAACCAGATGCAGCCCGGGATCAATCCGTCGAAAGACTGCAGATTTAAGTAGTTTAAGATTTGATATTTGGCATGATCCGGCTCATAGCGGAGAGTGTCCAAAGTCGCATGGGTTAGATCGATGTGACCGAATGCCGGACCGTAGCAATACCCGGTTCCGATTTCTTCCCATGGATATAAAAAGGGAGGCTCCGGATCTCGAGTGCACTTTTTATGAAGCTCTACCGTATATTCCAGCATCGATTTCCACTCGGGCTTGCCCCTGTCAACTACGTGATGTTTCAAGCTTCGCATGAACGTGTCTCCTTATTTTTTTGACTTTGGGGTCCGCTCAGCTCTGTTTCCACAATCCTTCTCCCAGCGAACGGCCGTGACCATGATACAGCCTCCGATTCTCGAGTCGGTGCAGCGTTTCCTTGACGGCAATATCGACAGCCGCATCTATGATTTCATTGCCGAATTCCGCGCTTGAATCTCGGGGATCCAGCTTGCCTCCCGCGCCGATCAGCGGTTCTCCTCGCGGAGGAAGCAGATCGAGGTTGACCGTCTCGGGATGCAGCGCCATCATATGCGAGGTTTCCCATCCTCCCGCATGATCGCCGGCAACTTCGTATTGATCGGCTACCAGCAAATAATCGACAAACGCCCAAGCCAGCATTCCGGCGTTACGGCTATACTGCCGTTTATTGAATAGCAGCGCAGCCGACCTAGCATGGTCAATCAAGGGGTAATGACCTGCTACCAATACGCCGACTCGAAAGCCTAGCGACTCCGCTTCTGCAAGAATGTGAAGCAGCAGTTTCTCATATTGAAGCACTTGCTCGGTTGCGGAGAAAGGCATGCGCTCCGGAATAAAATTGTCCGGCGGAAGTTCCATTTTCTCGGCAATCAAATGTCGGTCCTGCGCAGTTGCCTCCATTAAACATTCCACCCGGCTCTCGCCGTAGTACAAAGGGGGAAAGACGAGCCCGCCGCCTTTCTGCGCACAGCGAATGGCAATGCCTTCCGCCTGCAGGGAATCGGAGCCGACAGCATTGTGCAAGCCGTGCCATTCCAGTGTGCCGATCGGAATATACACAACCGGACACGCTTTCCTCCGGGCCACAATTTGTTCGGGACGCAGCATGTGATAGCGGACTTCGTCGCTCATAAGCCGTTTCGCTCCTCTTCAATTGAAATGGATCAAGCAAATTTGGAAACTGGCGAATGATTTCCCGTCCGGAGGATCGATTCAAATATTCCGTCCGCCCATCGTTTGGTACAGCTGCTCGTAGGCTTCTGCGATCGCTTCCGATGCCCGGTAGGAGCGGACAGGCCAATATCCAAAAGCGTCGTGCGTTCGAATCGTGGCAACGACCAATTCTTCGGCGGGAGCGCCTGCAAGCTCGCCGGGAGAATCCGTCAACTTGCATTCCGAGCTGATGGCGAGCAGGTTGTCGAATTTTTTCGGTCCGATTATATAACTGCCCCCATCCGTAGAGGCTCTCAGGTAAAATGCGTGCGTGGTTGCTGTTTCATCTTTGGCCACTGCCTGTACAGCTACACGGGCACCTGTAATGAGTCCTCCGTTAACCGGATGAATGATCAGCCGTGAGCCGAACATGACAGGCAGCGTTCTCAGATCGGGATATCTTCGGTCATGACATACATGCAGGCTGACCGGGACGCCGTAAATGTCAAATTCGTTCAGCATGTGCCCATGGTAATAGTGCCTTTCGCAAGTCCTGAATTTTAGATTGTCGCGCACGGTATTGCCGTCCGGATCGTACAATCTGCAAGAATTGAAGACAGGTTCGGACGAACCGGATCTCACCTGATCCCAAATCGGTCTCCCGACAATCAAGTAGGGCGAGTTTGCGGTTTCCCGCAAACAGGCTCGAATGATCGCTTCGGCCTCTTGCATCGGTTCCATCTGATCGAGCGTCGGCTTGGTGCCAAAAAAACCGAAAATACAGTATTCCGGCGCTACTAATAATTCAATACCAAGCTCCGCCGCGCTTCGAATCCCTTTGCAAATGGATCGAACATTGTCGTTCATGTCGCGGGAATTCATCATTTGCCAAGCACCCGTCTTCAAATACTCTTTCATCAGCGCTGTCGGACCTTCATGCGTGAATCGCAGCAGCTCCACATCCGCGTCCTCGACACTAATCCTTACCCCCAGCTGAGGGATGATATCATGATTGCCGCTGCGAATCACGCATTCGCCGTTCCAATAGATTGCCAGATCGGCCAGCTTGATCCGATTGCCGGCTCCTTCTGTTTTGACCAAAGTAACTTCGTTCTCGTCATGCACTGCAGACGGCAACTCGACCCGAACGACGGGCTGTGCGCGATTCCACTCGCTGGTGAAAAGCGCAGCCTCGCGACGGGCGAGGTTGCATTCCACATAGGCGAATTCGAAACCGCCGTCAAAGCCGAATCGCACATAACCGGAGCCACTGCCCAGATCTTTGAAAACGAAGTGAATGGCGTCGCCGTTGCGCGTATGAACGCCCGGACCTTCAATCTCAATCGACGGTCCGCCCGAAGCCCGTACGGACACTCCGATCTCCTGCCGTACAACCCGATCCGATTCCGGGATCACCCATGCATCGGATTTTCCTGCAAAATCGAACTTGTTTATTACAATCACAGGATCGTCACCTCCCTCATGAGATGCTTATTGACTAAATCGTAGTTTTTCGATCCATTTCGTACGAACCGTTCCGGCTTTCAATGCCGATTCCCCGGAATTCGGGGATTGCCCGTTTCTCATCCCGTTCCTAGACGAGACGACCAAATACTCCGGCCAGATGGAAAATACCAAAATATTCCCTTCAGAGCTTGATCCCTGCTTTGAGGATGGTGTGATAGTAATAAAAAATCGGGTAATAGTATTGGGCGAACTTTTTCGGACTGTCTCCCCAAAAAATGAGCGCCTCGCCTGATCGTTCCCTTTTTTTCTCTCCAGCCGGGGCAACTCTGATGGCCTCCTCGAATGTGACTCGGCCTGCTTCCAGATAGTTGGTGTCGCCTGTAAATTCGTAGGCATACGAGAGCGACTCGAGACAGATCGGATTGCTGTGCAGATGCTGTGTGCTAGGCAGCTCTTTATAATAGAACATGCCCGCTTCTTTCACGTAGCAATGCTCCACATAATCCTCTACCGCATCCACGATCATTTGCTTGATCCGCTCTTCCGGGCGGATTCGATAATACCGCATCAAGCTGTTGACAGCGATACAGATCATGAAGCCGGAACGATAGACCACATGGCCCGCAGCTGGAGCCAGCCATGCTCCGTATTTCTTTTTCCAGGCTTCGAAATGATCGACGATTCGATCGGCGGATTGCAGCCACTTCTCGTCATGGGTCTCGATATACAAGGCTCCCAGACTGCGAAGAGCCCAGCCGCTTTCTCTTGCGGAAATCCCCCCCTCGCCTTCGTAACGGGGAGTAGTCAACAGCCGCCTCACATTTTCTCCGATGCCGATTGCCGCCTCAAGTGCGGATTGTTCTCCCGTCAGGTGGTAATAATCAAGCAGCCCTTCCACCCACTCATGACAAACTTTCACTTCGCCCGTTACATGGCCCGCTGAATGAATCACTTGACCTTGATTACGCAGCGGATCGGGGCTGTAATGAACGATATCCACATCCTTCCAATGTTCCGCCGCTCTCAGCAAATAGTCGTAAAACCTTCTTTTCCCGGTTCTCGCATACAAATGCATCATCGCATGAGGCAGATCATACTCGTTATTCACCCAAACCCAATCTCCGCCGCCTCTGCCTTGGGACGTATAGTCTTTATCCGGAGCATCGCCCCAATACAGCATGCCGTACGTTCTCGTACGGCCATCAGCCATCCGATAAAATCCGCGTTCAACCCAGTCGATCGTCCGATCGCCGGGAATCGATTCGAATATACCGGCGCGCTCGAACGCAGCGGACTCCAGAACGGGATGATCCGGAAGCTGGAATTGCAGACTTCGCACATGAACCTCTTCCAGCGTTTCGTCCCCGCCATGCACGTGCAGGAACAATCGATGTGTTTTGGCCATACCCTGCATCATAGGGATCGGATGTCCGGATGGAATGATGCCGACCGTTATTTCTTCACCTGTAACATCCAGCGATTTAGGGCAGTTTTGCAAAGCCTGAAACAACGTGACGCTAATTCCACCCAGCTTCTCGTCGGACAAATCTGCCCAGAACGTTCCTGCAAACGTTTCCGGCTGGTCTTCGATAAATTCTTTTTCGAGAATCTCGGCTGTTAATTGACACGACAACCGGTCTCCCGCCGATCCGCTCTTCATCCTGCGGTCGACTCCGGCGCGGCTAATCCCCAATCGAAGCAGATCGGATGTCAACCTGTCATGCGAAGAACGAACATGCAGCCGGGCGGCATGAATCACTTGTTCGCTCTCAGGCTCCTTGTTGACGATCTGATAATCGATCATCAGCCAAGGTTTTCCGGCATACGCATAAACCCGGACTACAAAATCCAGCCAGCGGCTCTCATCTGCACGACTGCGGTGCTTTCCTTTCGCCTCGACCGCGCAGCGGACCGGACCCGGTTCGATGATGCGCCAGCCTTCCGCAGAAATCTCGCATTCGTAGTCCTGATTGGAAGCATCTCGAAGCGACGGCCCAACCACATCATGAGTAGGTACTCCTCCTATTCGTTTCAACGCTTGAAATAAACCCGTTCCTCCTGGGGCCGTCAACTCCGCTTCGATTGCCCCCGTGCGAATGACAAGTGCGCCATTAACCGGCTCGATCATTACCGGTTCCGTAGGCGTTGTCGTAACATCATCCGTCGATATGTTGAATCGTTTGCCTAGGTTGGCCGGTAGATCGGCAAGGAAATGCAGCAGCAGCCACTTTATGGAACCATCGGGCCATTTGGCGGTAACCCTTGTTTGCGTAGGTACCGCCTTGCTGCCGTCAAGAACGGATACTCTTGTTGATTCGGTCAATACCCCTTTCGCGAAAGGCACCGCAATTACGCTCGGTTCCTCGTACCTGGGATACATGGAAATTTTCTCAAATTGGAGCGATATCATGAACGCATCTCCTTCACAAACAAGCGTTGAACTATTAGACCGAACAATGAGATTCTAAATAAGAGGGCAGCAACTGCCCTCCGATTTGTCTTCTTGGATTATTGGGCAGCTTTCAAAGCACGTTGATACGCTGCATTATAAGTCTTGACTAACTCATCCAAGCCGCGTTGCTTCAATTCTCCGACGAATTTGTCGAAGTTAGACAACGGTTCCTGGCCAATGATGAACTTGATCATGTACTCGCTTGTTTTGTCCTGAATCGGCTGCAGGTTTTTGGATACAAGTTCCTGTTCCGCTTGAGTAAAGCTCAGTTGCGGCTCCTGTTTGGTCCAATCTCGTCTTGAAGTCTCTACGGCATCCGCCACTAACGTGCCTTCATTGCGATCCTTGAACAGGTTCTCCATCGGAGCGGTAAAGAAATATTTGGTTGTGCCTAAACCTATATTGGTGAGACTATTCTGAATATTTGACTTGAATTCATCTGTATATTGCGGTTTTCTATCCTTAATGGTGTAGCTCGTTCCTTCAATGCCATATTGCGTCAGAAGCTTGCCCTCGGGGCTGTACAAGAAATTATAGTATTTTACGATCAATTCCGCGTTTTTGGACTTGGACGAAATCGCCATAACACCTTTTAGACTATAATCGGGCAGCAGCTCTCCTTTTCCATTTTTATTTTTGATCGCTCTACCGCCCACCATCTTGGCTTTCGGATTTTCCTTCTTAAGCACATCCGTGAAGAAATCGGTACGGGCCGGGTTAAAGTAGATGGCTCCCACATGGCCTTTGCTAACTTTCGCTTCCCATTGTTGCTTGGATATGATCGCAAATTCTGGATCAATTAATTTTTCATTGTATAGATTGTTCAAGAAGGTCAGCGCTTCTTTCATCCCGGGAAGTGCTGGACCATATTGATACACGCCTTCGCTATTCAGATACATGCGCGGATCCGTTCCAAACGACCTGAAGATCGGAAAGTTGTTAAATCCTTGCGGAGCGAACGGGATCGTGTCCTTGCCGCCCAATTGGGCATCTTTGAAAGCCTTGAGTACTTTATAAAACTCATCCGGCGTTGTAGGGGCTTTCAAATTTAGTTGATCCAACCAATCCTGCCTGTATTGCGGTACGGTAGCGGTGACTCCCGGCATCGTAAAATAGGGAATGCCGTAGATTTTCCCGTCAGAGGCCCGCAGGGAAGCATCCACTCCCTCATCCTTGATCGAATTTAAAATGTTGGGACCGAACTTTTTGAGCAGATCGTCCAGCGCCAGGAAAGCTCCATCCATGCCGTACCTTTTCGCCGAGGCGACGTCCGAATCCATGACATCCGGCAAATTTCCGGAAGCCAGGGTCACCTTGAATTTATCGGCGTAGCTTGCACTGGGAATATTGATCAATTTCAGTTGTACATTCGTTCTCTTTTCAATTTCGGCAAAAATAGGTTCATTGCCCGATTGTGGTTTCGTATCGTGAGCGGCGGAGAAAATTTCGAACGAAGCCTTTTCCTTAAGCGGAAATACGGCTGTTGACGATGACGCTTCTGTCGGCGCCGAGCTTGGCTGCTTGCCCGATTCTGATTCCGAGCCGCTGCATCCTGCCGCGCCGATCATGATAGCGGAACCAGCCGCCATTAACCATAGGCCTTTCTTTAATTCCTTCATCTCCCGAACCCCTCCTAAAAAGTTTACATTTATTAGAAAAGCTTCTAATCGAAGCATTTTCCGCCATGAATGAAACGAACTTAATGATCCTGAATCTTTGGTAAAAAGCTTGCACTCTTTCACCCTTTCAGAGATCCGATCATGGCCCCTTTGACAAAATACTTCTGGATAAACGGATATACGAGGATGATCGGCAAAGCAACAATCATGATGGTTGCATATTTGAGCGATTCCGCCATCAAGATCGTCTCCGTGCTCATCCCTTGCTCCCCCGTGATATCAGCCGTTTGACCAAGCAATACGATCTTTCGCAAAAATAATTGCACAGGATACAGATGTTCGCTCTGCAAATAGATCATCGCCGGAAAATAGCTGTTCCAGTGACCGACGGCATAAAATAAGGCAATCGTTACTAAAGCGGGTTTCGATAACGGCAATAGGATGCGAAGCAAAATATGCATCGACGAAGCGCCATCGATCGTGGCCGCTTCTTCCAACTCTTTGGGCAAGTTTTCAAAGAAAGTCTTCATCAGAATCAAGTTCCACGTACTTACGGCGCCTGGAATCAAGAGCCCCCAATAAGTATCCAACATGCCAAGCGACTTCACGATCAGGAACGTAGGGATCAAGCCGCCTGAAAACACAAGTGTGAACGTAATCATGATCATGAATGGTTTGCGGAATACGAGATTTTTCCTGGAGAGCGGATAAGCCATCAAGGAAGTGAGCAGCATGTTGATTGCCGTACCGACCACCGTATAGAAGATGGTGTTTACGTAACCAATTCTTAGTTCCGGGTAACTTAAAATGGTTTTATAAGCCTTCAAGCTGAAACCGATCGGCCATAAAAAGATTTGATTTTTCAGTACCGCTGTCGGATCGCTGATTGAGGACGAGAAAACGTATACAAAAGGATACAAGGTAACGATCACGACAAACCAAACCAGGATCCGCGAAAGATTGGCAAAGATTCGGTCTCCCCAGCTATCGGCGATTTTCATTGGACGTGCTCCCCACTCGGTTTACCATATACTGGTTTCCGTTACTTTTTTACTGATTTTGTTCGCAGCGAACACGAGAATGAGGCCCACGACGGAATTAAACAAGTCGACCGCTGCAGCGAAGCTGAATTCGCCGGAAATCAATCCTCTGCGGTAAACGTATGTCGACAGCACATCGGCCGTTTCATAGGTGACCGGATTGTATAACAGAATAATGGATTCTGCGCCGACGCTTAGGATATCGCCCAATTGCAAAATGAATAGGATGATGATGACCGGCATAATCCCCGGAAGCGTAACATACCAAACTTTTTTAAGCTTGCTGGCTCCATCTATGGAAGCGGCTTCGTACAGTTCCGGGTTGATCCCTGCAATCGCCGCCAAGTAAATGATCGTACCCCATCCGACCGATTTCCAGATGCCCATGCCGATGAATATCGTTCTGAAGTAATCCGGAATCAGTAGAAACGAAATCGGACTGACGTCAAAGAGACCTAAAAATTTGTTGGCGATCCCGGAGGATGGTGAAAGAAAATTGACCACAAGTCCGGCAATGACAACGGTAGAAATAAAATGCGGTAAAAAACTGATCGTCTGGCTAACCTTTTTGAACCAGGCCTTTCTCAATTCATTGAAAGCAAGCGCTAAAATAATCGGGGCCGGGAAGGCGAATAGGAGTTGATAAATATTAATGAGAAGCGTATTTCGGATCAGCCGCCACATATCCGGCCCTTGAAAAAACTCAATAAAGTACTTGAACCCCACCCACTCGCTCTGAAAAATGCCCTTATACAGATTGTATTTTTGAAAAGCGATAACGACTCCGTACATGGGAGCATACTTAAAAACGAGAAAATAAAGAATTCCGGGAAGCAGCATCAACAAAAGCAAGCGGTCTCTTTTGATTAAACGAAATGTTTGTTTCAACTCATCACCCTCTTCCTGATCGCAACCATTCGCATGCCTTTTTTCGAATCGTGTCGGATCTGTCAACTCTTTGTTAAATTGATCATAAAAGCGGTTTCATTTCGATTCAAGCATTCAATTTCTAATGGGAATTCAAATTCTACATTGTGGCTAACGGTCTCCTTCACAGCCGGTCTTATTTTTCCCGCGATACTCCTTGTTCTACATTTGCATCGCAATAACCCCCAGCATAGTCATACCCACCGGCTTAGCCGGTGGGTATGACTATGCAACTAAAACAACCCCGCTTTGCGGGGTTGTTTATCAAGAAGATATTTCTCTGAATTTCCCGGGTGTCATCCCTTCATGTTTTTTGAAGGTAGTTATAAACGTATTTTTGTTCAAATAGCCGACTTTTTCTCCAATCTCGTCAATATGGAGATTTTTTTCTTTCAGCAACAGCTGTTTGGCATGTTCTATACGCAACCGATTGACATATTGGACGAAATTAACTCCGGTCTGGTCTTTAAAGTAACGGCTCAAATATTTGGGATTCAATTTGAAATGATCGGCAAGTGTGGTCAAAGAAATATCACTGTTATAATGCGACCCGATAAAATGAATCATCTGGTTCTTTAAATCGTTGTTCTTGCTCTCCTTTTTTCCGTACAACGTTTCGATCATATACCGGTAGATGCCAAATACTAAATCCTTCATGCTTTCCAGGCTCGCAATTTCTTTATTCATGTAAATACCTATGACGGCTTCGTCAAACACTTCTTCATTATTGACACTGCTCCTTTGGATGATTTTGTTTGCCGTAGCCATAAGGGTGTTGTAAAGATCATTCAATAACAAATACGTGTTAATGGCCTGCCTGTTTCTATCAATGACTTCATTCAATAACTGCTCGAGTTTGACGTAATCGCCAGAAAGAACGTTTCCAATAATTTGCTGTTCCAGATCGATCGGATAATCTACAAATTTCTGTACGAAAATGATTTCTTTATGTTGAATCAACTGTATCGATTTGTCCAGTTCACGGTAATGTAAAGCGTCCAACGCTTCTTCGTAAGATCGGTTGACGTTCTTTAAATCCTCACACGGCCTTCCAATTCCTAATACGATAGAATATCGGAAGTTTTCCGGCAATTCGGATATTTGCTCTATAGCAGCATGCAAGTTCAGAGCTAGATTATCTTCTGTTTCATAATTCGCAAGAATAGAAATTTGATTTTTGCCAATATTCGTTACCATGCAAGCAATATTCTCTTCCTTGTTCAACGTCTGATTAAACACTTCAATCATACTGCTGTTGAAATTCATTTGTTGGAAGGTGGTGTTTGAAGGATCAGTCATCTCGATCTTGACCGCGATAACCGAAAAGAGCGGATATCTAAAACCTGCTCCAGAGACCGATCTGACCTTTATCCGTTCTTCCGGTATGCCCAGGATCATCGTTTTCGCATAATAATCTTTCAAAAGAGTAATATGTTCCGTTTCGCTTTGCATCAAATGTTGATTCCGCTCTGTTATGTAATGAATGTGGTTCGAGATCAACTCGAATTCGCTTAATTTTTTCTCCTTGTTCCAATCCGCCTCGGACTTATCGAATTGGAACGAACTCACAATTTCTCCAATAGGCTTATATAAGTTTTTGGCCAGAAATATGGACAGCATCACGCCTACGCTTAATAGGAATAAACTGGTGATCACCATCCAAATTCGCAAAAAGAAAACCGGTTTAAAAATATGTGCCGCCGAAGAAAACGTGATATATTTCCAATCCATCACATTAGAGTGGAACTGCGATACGAAGAAATTGTTAAATCGAGCCGTATTGGCAGAACTTTCAACCTCAGTCTCATTCAAAAATTGCTGCAATTTCCGTTCCGACAATGGTACATTCATATGGTTCGTATTCGATTCGATGATCGGCTGTAGCTGATCGTTTAAGATGTAAAATCCGGTTTGAGAGTTCGACGGATTCACAGAATTCATCATGGATAGCAATTTTTCCTCGTTAATTAAGACGACACTAGTCCCTCTGATCTCATTGTTGTAGAGGGGGAACGACAATAAAACAACGATATACCGTTTGCCTGACCCAGATCCATCCGTCATCTTGAAAGTGCCCAGATCCTGAAAGACATTTCGATCTTGCAATTTCTGCAGCAGTTGCTCCTGCTCGTTTGATTCTGGTTTATACACGTAGTCGAAGAAATAATCCGGGTAATATAAACCCGATTCCGTAATAATCCAATTCCTATCCTTATAGAAAACGTATACATCATCAATAAAAGTTTGCGTGCCCTTGATGCGATTTAACGTTTTGGATACGTCAAGCAATTTCGTTGGGTTGCCGGAATCGACATCAACAGTCAACGAAACTTGATACAAGGTTTGCCTGACTTCTTCCATTTTTTGCTCAATGTTGACATAAACATGCTGTAACAATAGATCGTTGTTTTTTTTAACTTCCTCCTGAAGCGCATTCGAGAAAAGAAAATAGGCCAGACTTCCGAAGATAAGAAGCGGGAACAAAATCAATATAATAAATGAACTTAACAGCTTGAAAAAAACACTGCTCGTATTCGGAAAACGCATGTGCAGCCGTCTGTTTTTCATTTTGGTGCGCCTCCTGGAAAAACCGACTCTTCTCATCTGGTGCCAATATAGAATATGGCTGCACACGAAGTCAATACCATTTTTCCGAAAATATATGCTTCTCTAATTACTATGAATATTCCGAATGTAATAAAACTTAGGAACGTCAAGAGTCTGGGGCGATTCATCCCCGGTCTTTCTATGTTAATCAGCATCCTCACCACTAAACCCTTACATCCTTGAACTAATAGAGCAAAGCAGCCCACCCTTGGACGAGGATGGACTGTTTATTTCGTTTCATGGGTATCCGTTTTCCAAATCAAAGTACTTGTTATGACCAAAGCACGGCTATTTGCATTGTTCTCTAGTCGAGCCCTTCGTTTCCTGTGTTATCGAGTCAAAACCCTTAAACGACTTCCATCCAATAGCGGTTCACTGCTCTCTACGATCACAGATTCTTGCTTGAACAATCCTGCGCTGACCGCAACTACGTGAAGGATAAGATATAGCCGATACGCTGCTAGTCTCAAACAGTGCTATTCATAAAGATCATGAAAATCTTAGTTCATACAGGGCAGTCCGCCCCTTATAGTTATAACGGTTCCTTGCAGCGGGCATGTTACTGACTTGTAAACTTTTTGTGTCCGAATAGAGAGAAATTAGACTAACCTTAGAAATTGGAACAGCGACAGCCAAGAGGAGAAGAAAGGCCTAGACTGTCGCTGTTCCATTGAATTAACTTTCTCCGTTAGCGGAGCCCCCCTGAGACTTGCCACTGTCGTCGGCATTCGGCTGTTGCTGCCGGAGCTTGGCCAACAGATCGTAACGTTCGCGAATCTTCTGAACTTTATTGTTCCATACGAACGAGGATCCGGTTATGAATATGAGTACTTGTCCAAATACGGCAAAGAATATATGTTCTTACCAAGCTTTTACCGTCTTCCCGTGTTCAAAACGATCCATAAGAAAAGTAAGTATTCTATCTGCTGCATATTCAGGTGTTTTTAGATTTTTATTATTTGCTGTAGTAACGTGCATTTCAGTATCGACCATACCTAGTCTAACAGCCATGATTTTTACATCGTTCACTTCGATTCCAATACTTTTAGTGAATGTTTCTAAACCGGATTTAGATGTGGAATAGCAACTTCCACCTGAGGTCAAATTGAAAGATGACCCCGAAGAAACATTTAAAATTCTTTTTTCGACATTTAATTGTTTCGAATACTTTATGAAACTTGAAGTTAAAATCATTGGTGAAACCAAATTATTATTCATCAACTTGGCTATTAAACTTGAGTCTGTGTCCTCTATAAGTGGATTAAAGTAAATTGCCGCATTATTGATTAGATACAATGAATTAACGTTAGAACTTATCTTCTTGAAAATATTTTTCATTAATCTATCAATGTCTGCAACATGGTTTAAATCAAATTCGAAATAGTCCTAAACCATCTGCTTTTCGGAATTTGCCAAAGAGATAAGTGCATCATTCTTTTTTCTCGAGACACAAATAAGATGATGATTATCTGATATCAGTTTTTTTCCGATGGCTTCACCTATTCCATGTGAAGCGCCTGTTAATATAAAACAATTCACTTCTATCGCCCCATACGTTACTAATTCGGTTTCACTATATATTCGAGATAGCTCCTAAGGTTCCTGCCCGTTCGTATTAAGAGGTTCGCCAGATCTTCTGGTCGACCACTTTTTACCTTGAATGGACAAATGTAATGAGCCTCTGGGCAAACGAATTCAAAAAATCAATAAAAAACTCAAAGACAGCCGATCGTCGTTTTGACGGTGCCTTCGAGTTTTTATTGATTCGTTTGTTGTATGCATTTTTTAACAACGTTGTCATTGTAAAAATTGCATTATTTCACTGCAAACAGCCGGTTTATGGCTGGCAGGCTGACAATGCCGGAATAGTGGTACACTTGGCTCGCCATTTGATCGCCGTCCGATATATGTGTCGGCTGCTCAATTACGAAATCGGCAAAATCGGGAGCATTGAAGGCAACGTATGCCAAACTGATCGCATCCACTGTCCGTTCGCAATTGGCAGACAGATCCATTAGTAAAACCGGTCCCGTATCGACCTGATACATATTTTTGCGGTCATGAATATTCATCGTCTTAACGGGATACTCCATAATCGTCCTCAACCCGAACTCGGCGTTGTACAGTTCTGTCTGCGCCACAAGCGGAACGGCTTCGTGGGTTGCCTTACGGATATCCTCATTCGACTCCAGCAGCATGCAGTATTCCGGTTCTTTCAGCTTGTACAGTTGTCCCCCCCACATGTCGGCTGCTTCCGGACATGTTTTATAGTTTGGATTCAGGTAAGCTTTGCGTCTGTACACAATTCCGTATTGCGGACCGAAAACCGGAGTAAAATCGTAGTTGTCACTGTAAAACAAATGGCTGGGAGCAAATGTGTCCTCCGATTTGCATGAACCGCACTGATAGTAATCCTCCGTTCGTCCCGTCTTCTCGTCTATCACGCGCAAGCGCGATTCGACCCAAAAGCGCACCGAGTTTTCCGGGTTACATCCAGAAATGAAAGAAAGACCGTAATGTATGGGTTTCATATGATTCCTCCTGACTTCGTAAAGTGCATTCGTTTAGGGTATTTTCTATATTATAATCTGGTCTGACCAATAAAATAAAAAAATGATCCGCCAATCTTTTTTTCTCTTTGACAGTCATAAGACTTCTACATTCAGCGGGCATGGTCGACCTATTCCGACGCCGTCATCGTCCGACAAAGTCCCGCGATCAAGCAAATAAACGGAAAGCGCTTTCGCCATTTGATATCCGAACGAGGCCGATAATTTCCAGCAACGGCAACCACTCATGCACGAAGGAACAGTTCATTTTCAACCCTTCAGCAACAGCCCTCCTTTCGCAAGCATGTTACATGTTTTGAACCAATTTAGATCATGGTCCAACCAGAATATCAATAATCTTGAACACATTTTACATGGCAACATGATATACGTCAACTCTAATTTCACTAATTCAGCGCATTTCCAAATAAGATAAAGCCTGCTTGGAGACGACACTTGGAAAAACAACAGGTATATGTACCACATCATAAAAAAACCTTGATACACTAGACAGTCCCCATACGGCATCCGACTTTCCGATTATCATTGTGAAAAGAACGAGAGAAAGAGCCCAGCCTGCAGCCGATGAAATCAGACGGCTGCCGCCGGGCTCTAGCATTCTAATTTACATGGTGGAGCAGCCGTTTCATAATTGCGGCTGCTTGCGCTCTTGTCGCATGGCCAAGTGAATCAAAGAAATCCGGTTCGGTTCCGAGAATGAGCCCTGTTTCGATGCACAGAGCAACGGCTTCCCGAGCCCATTCGCTGATCGCTCCGCGATCTGAGAACTTCTGCAGCAAGTTGATCTTGGCTTCCGCTCCCTTGATTTTGTAGAGGTGTGCGTAGGCTCGCCAAACCATGACGGCCATCTGCTCCCTCGTAATTAGCGCGTTAGGCTCGAAACGTTCCGGCGTGACGCCGTTTATTAACCCGGCCTCGGCTGCCGCTCTCACATTGGCGCTATACCAAGCTTCATTGCTTACATCTTCAAAGCTACCGCCGCTGCTGCCGGGCGATGCCTCCAAACCGAGCGCTCTCACGAGCATAGTGGCGAATTCGGCTCGTGAAATCGTCTGATCGGGCAGGAACGATCCGGGCGCAGCCCCGTTAACGAGAAGCCGCTGTCCCATCCAGCCTATGTCGGCCGCTCCCCAATGACCTGCGATATCTGCGAACGGGTTCTTATAGGCCATCACCGCGTAAGTGCCGGAAGATTGTACTTCTATCGTCGCGGAACTGCCGCTTTCGTTTGTTTGGCCCCATACGTACGTCCAGGTAGGATTCTCCCCGTTCAGACGGTATATCGCTTCCTGGCGAACCGCGTTTACCGGAAGCTGTAAAATAATCGGATGCGCAGACGTAATCGCAAGGGCGGTCGTTTCTTTCCCTTGATTCACTTCAAGTATTACGACTATCGCATGCCCGACCGGGTTCAAGGCGTTCCCGCTCTGACTTGCGGCGGCTTCAAAGGCCGCCTTCTCCTCCAAGGCTGGCGCTGCTCCGAAGCCGAACGAGATTGATGCGCCCGATGGAACTTGTGCGGCTTCTATCATTTCCCACGGTAACAAGGCTTGCAGCGTCTTTGTTTTGAAAATGATTTCCGCTTTGCTGTTTTTCAGCTTTTCCAACACGTTTGCCGGCAGCTGGAGCACGTACTCGTCTGCTTGCCCGGTTACATCGACAGTCAACTGCTTTTTGCCGTCAGCGCTTGTTTGCAACGCTTTAGCAATCGCGTCGCTTTGCAGTGTACTGCGCAGCCCCGATCCGCCGTTCCGGGCGGTGAACGGCTCCGCTTTGGTCAAAGCCGGCTCTGCCGGTATGTAGCCTCCCTGATTCGAGCTTCCCGGTGTACGTTTTACGCGGACCGAGTACGTCATCTTCGTCGTTCCGTCTGCCGCCGTCACAACTACCTCAATTAGACCGCTTGCCGGAATCGTTACCGTTTGGACCGCTCCGCTCACTACGGCTGCCCCATTAATCGTCAAACCTTGTGCCTTCGAACTGCTGGCAGTAGCCGTCACTTGCAGCGTCGTGACGCTGGAGCTTACTTCTACTTCATATGCCAACTTGGCTGGGTCAAATGCTGGTGCAAGAGTACCCGGCGTTACCGCGAGTCCAGACAATGCCGCGTCTCGATCAGGTTCGTTTGAACGGGATATGCCGATCGAGTACTCCCGAACAGTTGCGCCGTCTTCGGCGATGACGCGCACCGCGATTTCGCCATTATCCGGGATGATCACCGTTTTCGGCACGCCGCTCACCGACTCGACTCCGTCGATAACGAGCTTCGCTTTCGGATGAGCTGTCGTTGCGGTAATGCTCACTTGCTCCGCTGTCAACGGTACCGATGTTGAATAGCTCAGCTTTTCGGGATCGAAGGCAGGCGACAGCATGCCCTCCTCGATGCTAAGCGAATTCAGCCGCGCTTCATCCGACAATACGTTTCTTGAGGCTTGCAATGACTTTTCCACCGCCCCGTTGCCTGCGGCATCGAATACCGCTCCCGGCAATACGGTCAATGTCCCGCCGCCACCCATCGGTTCGGTCAATGTGATCAAGATCGTCCTGGAGTCGCCTACATTAACGCTTTTCACTACAGAAGCAATAAGATCGCTGCTGGCGTTCCATGTAAACTTCGCTGAATCAACCGCGGCAGCCAAGTTCTCGTCGAACGTAAGACGAACGATCCGGCCTTCCGCCTCGACGCTTGCGCTTATGGCCTCCGGTCCGCGTTCGTCGCGCAACCGGACCGCAAACGCGCCGGTAAACCCTTCATTCATCCAAACGCCCGAGTAGCTTTGGAAATAGTTCGGATTCACCTTCACTGTATACCCATCACCGACGGTAACCGCCGCTTTCGGCGTAAATCTTGCGACTCGCGACAAATCGGCTCCGTCAGGATCGGCTGGATTGTTGACTGGACTAACAAAGGCAACAGTGCCTTCTATCGCCCTGCCATCCGGTCCCGTTACGGTTACTGCTTGCGAAGGGATAGCCCATTCTTGAACCTTAACATATTTCGTAAACTCGATATCCACATAGCTGCCTCCGGCATAGGTCACACCGGTAACCGTCTGCACCTTCGGTGCCTCCCACGATACGAGTCCGGCGTTCACCTCGGTATGAGGCGGTGGAACGTCCAGTTCCGCACTCGTCTGCGTCGCGTATCCGGCTTTCTCCCAAACGACCTTCCATTTGCCTTCCGGCACATCCCAGCCGTACTTGCCGCGGTCATCGGTTTGATGCGGATTCACTTGCTCGTACGGTCTCGCATCCCACACGGTCCATTGCTTGCTGTCCGGATCTAGGTAAAGAACGGTCGCTTTTACGCCGCTCAGACGATTTTCTGGCACGGCTTCATAAATATATCCGCTCGGGTCGTAAATCCAGCGCGGACGCGCGATTTTATACCGTTTCCGCTTGCTGGGGTCGACATCTTCTTTAAGACACTGGTTATAGCCGGTGCCGATCGCGTCGATCTGCTGGTCGACGTAACCGTCGATTTTCGCTCCGATTGCAGCTGAAGTGCCAGCCGCGGCTATCGCTCCCGGACCTGAAAGTCCCATTGCCGCGGTCCATGCACCGAGTCCGAACTTGGCTACCTCGCCGCCGACAAGCGATACTAACGCTTTGCCTGCCTGTTTGGCCGTGCGCGGCAGCTCGGCGAGGCAATCGAGACCGCCCGCTTGAACTTTGTAAGTAATTTTATTGACTTTTTCGGCGAATCCCTTCATGCCGTCGTATTGGCTTTTGACCGAATTGAATGTGCCGAACTTATCGCCATCCGGCCCAAACTGCACATAGGACTCCGTTACAACGGCAGCAAAAACGGGATCCGCGTCAAACACCTTTACGCCGCCAAGCGAAGCTTTCATTTCCGCAGGCAAACCTTGCGGAAACAGCACGCTCATGGGCATATAGCCCTTCGAAACGGTATTGAACCCGTCCTCCGTTTCCGTAAGCGTGAAGGAGCTGTTATACATGGGTACCCCGGAACGTTCGGCTAGCGCGATCTCCTCGCTGGTCGCCGAATAATTCGCATTCGGCTCCAATCGAAGGGTTACGGTCATCGTCATGTTGTCGAGCTGCGGGAAGGTCAGCTTCACCGTACCTGAATATTTGCCGTCCTTCAGCTCAAACGGAGACGTTACCTCTGCCTTAAAATCGCGCATCGTGAGCGGCAGCGACGCCCGCACTTCATCCATCGTCGGAGATTTGCCGTCCAATTGGAGCGGCTCCGGCTTCGACTCGAAATCGACGTAAATATTACCAAGCGCTCCCTTATTCGTAGGTGCAAACGCCCGGAACACCCCTCCGTCCCGAACGGCCTTGACCGGTTCGCCTGCCTGACCGTCCAAATAGACGTATGCGTTCTCGACTTTGTCCGGCTTATCGAACTTCAGCTCGAACTGGAACGGATTGCCCGGCACGACGGTGTAAAAAGGATTCGATATGCCGTTCTTGGTATCTATCGTGATCCATTTGCCTTCCGGGGCCTGCGCCATAGCCATCTCCAGCAGCCGCGGCTTCTTCGTATCATAATTGACATAGGAAACCAAAGACTGCAGCTTGAGGCCGTTTGCTTCCACTTCGGCGCGCAGGGCGTGCATGCCGGGATCACCTAAATCCAGCAGCTCCACCTGGAGCACCCAATATCCGTTGCTTGCCGCCGTCGTGCTCCCCAGCAGCTGCCCGCCATCATATATCTTCACTACGCTTTGCTTCGGCGCCACTCCGCTGACCGCGAGCTGCGGCTGATATACGCGTTCGGGCGCCTCGATCGTAACCAACGGGGCATCCAGCAAGACGGTACCGATCGTCTCCTCCACCTGCTTCCCGCCGATCGTAGCACGAATGCGGGCGGAAGACTTCGTCGAGGTTTGGTTAAACGTCGGATCGGCTTTAATTTGGAAGCCAACCGTACCGGACTGTTTCTTTGCCAGCAAACCGATCTTGACCGAAAGCGTCTGGCCGTCGAGAGCCGCCTCTCCGTCCTGCGGAAGTCCGCTCACGACCAGGCGGCCTGTGCCGTCTTTAACTACTGCCGTACCCTCCGGTATATCGAAAAGCAGCGTCACGTTCTCCGCTTCGGAAGCGTCTCCGTTCTTATATCCGGCTTTAAACGTTACCGTTTCGCCCGGTGCAATTCGACTGTTCAAAACGTCGTACGTATTGCCGCTGTAGTTTGCGAAAACGTTCCTTTCGCTAAAGTTGACCGTCCCGATCGATAATATTTGTTTGTCCGCCACCGTAAACTGAACATTCGCATAGTGGTATTGGATCGGGCGCTCCTCCGTACGTCTCGACAGCTCCATAACGTAGGCGCCGGCTTCGGGCACGTTGATGTTAAATTTCCCGTCCGAATGGACGTTGTCTTCTCCGAAGTATGTCGATTGCGATGTGCGTCTCCCGTTTTCCATTTTATATAGCCAACCGGAAACGAAGCCTTGGCCGGCCGGAGCAAGCTGCCCTTGAATGCGCGCGCCTTTTTCCTCCAAATACAGCTTAGCCGTAGCGTTAGCGTTCGAATCGAGCGTCACTTGCGTGCAGGTTGTCATGTACGCCGGCACGGTTCCGGTCACGCAAACGGAAACTTGATCGCCGGGCGACCCATGAAATTGATACGCATTCTGAAAATATCCCGTCATCCATCTATGCTGCGTTTCCAGCCGGGTCAGCATGCCCATCTGCTCCATGTCGACAGGCTCCCCGTATTCGGTATCCTCGAGATATTTCAGCCGCACCTCCAGATTGATGACGCCCCGGCTAGGCTGAAAAACGGGAATATCCACCACGGTCGTCTGGCCTTCCGTCACCTGAGCGGCAACCGAACCGTTCGTGCTGTATTCATAGGACGATTCGTATGCTTCGAGCCTGGCCTCGCCTTTCAGCAGGGACAGCACATACTCGCCGTCCAGATTCGTCCACGCCTTGCGTACGATTTGCTGTCCTCGGTATGTCTGGGTCGACGTAACAAGCGCGTTGCTGACAAACTCCCCGTTCGGCGATTTGACGCGGCCGCGCACGATCCCTTCGTCCGGCGCCTTCAACCGGATCGTTTGCTCATTCGCTCCCGGCTTCAGCAACACTTCTTGATTCGGCACCGGCTCCATCAGAAGCTCGCCGATATCGAACTTAGCGACGACCTGGTCTCCGGCTTTCAAGTTTTCCATCCATCCGCTCCAGCCATCGCTGCCGCTGCTGTCGGAAAAGGGATATTGCTGCTGTGGGCCTGATAGTTCCATACGGACGCCGGATACAGGCATTCCCGTAGGATCGACGACCTGGAACCGGATCTTGGCCGGCTGTTCGATGTTCATGTCAACCTTCTTGCGTTTTCCCGCCTCTGTCTGTACCTGCTCCAGCTTCCCCCACATATGACGGTAATCCGGTGAACGAAGAATGAACGAATAATCTCTGCCCGGATACAGCCCGTTTACGGCAAAAGAGTCCGATTCGGGCAACTGATAAACTTGCTCCACGTATTGTCCATTCATGACAGACAGCACACTGCCTGCGAGACTGGAGTCGCCACGGTTAACAAACCCAAGCACGATCGTCCCCGCGACTTGGATCGGCAGCCCGTCGGCTTGCTTCCCCTTCACTTCAGACGGCTTAGCCGGGTCGGTCAGCTTCACGGTTAAGGAAGTAAGCTGGCTGACTCCGTCCGGGAGCGCCCAGTCCGCACCATAAGTTCCGGGTGAAGCAGCTCGTTCGTCAAGTGTCAGCTCCGCTTTTCGCGTCTCCTGGGAGGCTTCATCCTTCCATGCCGTATATTCCAGCTCGGCCGCAGCCCGCTTCCCGGGCTCCCCGACTGCAGTAACGCTTAGCTTGCTGCCTGGCAAAACCATTCCGAAGCGCATGTTATCGGCATCCCAAGAAACCCTCAGCGTACCGCCCGGATTTTCTCCGCCATGGCCGAGCTTGTGAGTCGGACCGCCGAAACTTTCGATGTACTCCGCATTTACGGCTTCGACTTGAAAAACATGCTCTGCCATGGGTATTAGCCCCGTTGCCGTGAACGTGTAGCCGCCCTCTCCAGCGAACGGAGCATAGCCTATATTTTCGCCGTCTTTATAGACGTGGTAGCCTAGGATGCCTGCCGCATCCGATGCGTTTTGCCAGCTCAGCGTGACCGTCGTGTCCGTCCGGTTCGTCGCTTCCAGCTTGCTGCCGGCCGGCCATGACGGGGCTGACCCGAGCGCGGCGATGAAGATGCCGGGAAACGGGTCTTCTTCCGTCGAACCGCCAAACGTTTCTAAATAGTCCGAGCTGTATACGACGAGCTTTCCACCGCTGCCGATCGCCGGAGACATGCTCGGACCGACCAGACGGTAAGGCGCGTTTTGCACCGTGATCTTATAAGCAGCTTGTGCCGCAACGTCGGCGACATAAGCCTCCTCTGGAATATCGTTTTCTCCATCTACGTATAGGGAGTCCAGATGAAAACCGACATAACGCCCGTCGTCGCTGATCGACGGACTTAAGCTATCGCGGGTAAAAGGGATGCCGCCCAAACCGAGCGAGACTCGAACGATCGAGGCTGCGGTCCGATTGTAGACGAAAATATTTTTCGTATCCTCCCCATTCGTAGTGCCGTCCACCAAATTCGTCGCATAGGATTCGAATGCGATCGTTAAACCGTCCGAGCTGATCGAGGGTATTGTACTTGGACCGTCCGCTTCCTCCCCGCTAGTCCCGACACTGATCCGTTCGAATGGAGAACCGCCTCCTCCCAGACGATCATATACGTAAATGTCGCTCTGGCCGATATGCGGACTTTGACCCGTCAGGTTGGCCTCCGACTGAAATGCGATATAACGGCCATCGCCGCTAATCGACGGTGCTTCGCTGCTGCCGCTATCGAGATCCTGCATGCCGGCACGCGAGCTGATCCTTGTAAGCGAATTTCCCGCTCGGTTATAGAGGAACACGTCGCGATACTCGTCGTTATCATCCGGCACTAATCCCTTAGCATCGGAATCGAAGACGACATAATTGCCATTATCGCTGATGCTGACCCGGTTGCTTTCTCCGGAGGAATCCGAAGTTTCAAATGGTTCCGTTATCGGAATCAGCCTTCGTTCTTCCCGATCGAATAAATAAACTTGCAGCTTTGGATTCATGGAGTAGCGTTCGGTAGCATACGTAAAAGCCACGTAACGGGCATCTGCGCTCATGTCAAAATAAAGCATTTCATCGCTTAGGGAAGCGGCTGGAACCTGGATATCGTCCATGATGCCCGTTACTCGATCGTAGACGGTAATAACCGGTTTGACCGACACCGGATTATTTGCCAACAGCATTCGTTTGAAACCGATGAACTGTCCGCTGCCGCTTAGTTTGAACTGCTGAAAGTCAGGCTGATAAATCAAAGGAATCATACCCCGATTCAGCTTAGTCAGCACGTTCCATGTGAGCGGCGGTGCTGGGACTGCCGCTGCTTTAGGCTTAACCGGCTTAATGCCGTAAACCGCATTCATCACCGCATTGGCGACCAGTTTACCGAGCGGATCTTGGTCCGCCGGCACCGCTGCCGCCGACACAACTCCTAGCTCCGGCACCATTAACGCAACGGCCAGCAATAATGCGGTCATTTTTCTCCATAAACGTTTTCCGATTCGACTCATCGACTCGCAGCTCCTCATCTCCTGATACATAATGTATTTTATGGATACATCATGTATCAGTATAGCGAAGACACCATGCCGCCCATAGTGACGTTAGCACTACAAATTCTGCATGATTTTGCGTACAAGCCAAGGTCTTTGGACCTGATTATGAGAAGCGAAAGACCCCGCCTTTCGAAAGCCTAGAAGAAGATCTCTTACCTTATTCACGCTAGAGACGATTATTTCGGGAGTTGCCGGCTGGCTGCTTTTTGTCCTACCATCTTAGGATACCGTGCCGGCGGCATCGATCCAGGCGGTGCCGTTCCACCAGATCGGTTTGCCAAGCGTACTGTCAAACCACGACATATGAATGTACCTGCCTGTTACGGGTCTCTCCGATGAAGGACCATACATGGATGCCTCAGAATAAGAAGGTACAAACTCGCCATCCGCCACACTATAGTGGGACTGAATCCCGTTCAACACCTGTTTTCCGACAACGCTCGATATTGCCGGGAGTGAACAGTTCGTGCATTTGACAGGAAGATGCACGTAACCCGACATGACGTTTCGATCAAGCACGATGCCGGAAAAAACGGACCACCCCATGTTATTGCTGGTCATCCCGATCGCCGCATTCATATTGTTAGACGAACCGCCAATGATATTGCCTATGATGATCAGGTTGCGAGACACTTGTTGTAAAGTTAACGCAGTTATCGAAATCCCTCTTGAAAAATTGCTTAGTGCCGTAGGAGAATGGATTCGATTGTCTAGAAGATAACACCACTGGCTTGCGTACATCGTAATTCCGCTTCCGCCTTGAGCGTTTCCAAACCGGTAATATGGTTGTTTTGCACAGTTGCATAAGAAACGGTGTGGAGCTGGATTCCCATCCCCGATCCGCTAATTCGATTTTCCCGGACAAATAGGGGCACATTGCATTATCGAGATGAATGCCGATCGTATTGGATACGGGATTGCCCTCGACAAACCCGTTCTCGTATACGTCGTTATCCGCAATTACAATATCGGAGTACTTGCCGCCAGCGGAATTATTTATCTCCTTGACCAGCAGTCCTTTGGAAGAGGCAGGCGCCGTCCGATGATTATTTCGATAAATTGTAAATCCTGCCGTCAAACCTTTAATGACCTGACGAATACCCCGCTCGATCACCAAACTTCGGCTTTCTGCTTATCCTTGTTAAGTTAACGGTCAGGATGCCTTTATTGCTTTTGTTGCATAAGAAGGGATTATTATCCTCAATTGCGAATGTTGATTTATATAAATTTGTTACGGAGCTGATATTAAAATGAATCATAAAATTGCTGACCTACATATTCACTCTTTATTTTCCGATGGAACATTGTCTCCCGAAGAAATTATAGCTATAGCAGTAGAGAAAGGGTTAGGTTTAATAGCGATTACTGACCACAATGTGCTAGAAGGTTCAAGAGAAATACAAAAGCTAAATGATAAAAAAGAACTATTGTTAATATCTGGTGTAGAACTGGACGCATTAGAGAGGGGAAAAAATCTGCATATATTGGGTTATGGAATGGATTTAACTAATGAAAGGTTCAGAGAATTTACTGAAAAAAACAGATTCCCTGCAGCCAAACTCTCAAATCTTCTCTCAATTTTACTTGAATTAAATTTTCAATTTCCATCTTTAAAACCCTCAGTACCAAGTAACATTTTTTAGAATGAATTACTGTTTATTTGAAATCACATTATCAAGAAACTTATCTGCGTCACTATTAAACTTCCAAGAAACTCCGAACTGATCAACCAGCATTCCAAAGCACGAAGACCAAGGAGTATTGGATAAAGGCATTACAACATGACCGCCAACAGACAGACGTTTAAAGTATTCTTCCAATGTTTGTTTATCATCAATGACTAGACTAATAAGTACATGATTTCCTTTCACCAGTTCCCCTGTTACCGACATCATGGAAGGCAAAATATCCGACATCATGATTCTCCCGCCCGCAAATTCTACCGAAGACTCCATGATCATATTTAACTCATTTTCCGGTAATGTATAGTTTGGATCTTGCGGGAAATCCTTAAATTTTACTTTTTTAACTTCCTTCGCATTTAAAGCCTTCGAATAAAAATCAATCGCTTGTTCTGCAACTCCATCGAAGTTTAAATAGACAATAGCTGACATAAAGTAATTCCTCCTTTTTGTTATATAATGAAGTATAATGCATGAGAGGTGACAGCTGTATGTCACCTTTTATAAATAAGTACAAAAAAAGTGGTGCAACTATGGAGAAGGTTGAGAGATTAATATCGATCATCATGATATTGCTGAAAAAGGATGTCGTTTCAACAAAAGAATTCACACAAATATTTAACGTTTCCAAAAGAACGATTCTTCGTGATATGGAAACACTGAGTTTATCGAACATCCCCATCTATTCTGTCAACGGAGTTCATGGTGGCTACGGTATTATGGATGAATACAAGTTTGATAAACGTCTTTTAAGCAGCTCTGACTTAGAAAATATATTAACGGCGCTCGGCGGATTGGAACAAATTCTAATTAGCGAAGAAGTTGAAGTCACTATAAAAAAAATAGAAGCAATGGTTAGCCCATTGTCTTTGAAAGGTTCAATCCAACTATCATTTTATGATTGGGAGGGTCGGTCTGAAATTCGTCAAACCTTGAAGAAGTGTCAAGAAGCAGTATTAGCCAGAAGGTTAATTTCATTTGATTATATTGATAAAAATGGAATGAATACGAATAGAATTGTCGAGCCATACCAGCTTCACTTTAGCGAAACGAGCTGGTATTTGAAAGGATTCTGTTTACATCGTATGAGATATCGAACATTTAAATTATCTCGGATCGATAATCTTACTATGGATGAAAAAACTTATAATCCTAGAGATTACTTATTTGAACAGGAAGATGAAGCAAGTTATCAACCGGAACTAATCGCTGTAAGAGCGTTGATTACACCCAGCATAAAAGATCATTTCATTGAAAGGTATGGTCGAAAGAGTATTGAAATTTATAATGCTGAACTTTTCTTGGCAACAATCCACGTTCCTCAAACCAGTATCGGATTTCAATTTTTAGCAAGTTTCGGAACGAACCTAAAAATCGTAGAGCCCCAATCCTATGTTGAAGAATTTCGAAATTATTTACTAAAAATGGTGGATAAATATTCATAAAGAAACGAATGCTCTCGACAGAAGAAGCGCCCTAGAAACGGGCGCTTTTGGCTCTGGAGGCAGACGAGCTATTTTATTCCAATGCGGTTACCAAATCTTTGATCCAAGGCAGCGCTTTTAGCGGCTCGACTAGGAACTCCTGGCCGGGAACGGCGCGAACCGTGCATAAATATCCCGCTTTGCCGTTTACGAGGGCCGAGCATTCCTTACAGGCATTGGCGGATCGGCAAGAATAACGGACCGACAAAGAAGGATCGCGATGCTCGCGAATCCAAAAAATAGCATCCAGCAAACTCATTCCGTCCCGGAAGGGCACTTCATAGCGTTCCACCACGGAACCGCTCTGCTGATCGCCCCGTACTACTTGCAGCGTGACGGTGGACATCGTCCATCCCCCCTTTATGGATTCGTGCCTTGCAGCACATTCGGTTGAATCTCCCACTGCCGGCGATCGTTCCAGCGAAATGTATAGCTGACCGGCTGTTCGTTCGTTTCCTCATAATCGAGCCGGACATGCGCCCCTCGGGATTCTTTGCGTTCCAGGGCGCCAAGGATGATCGCCTCTCCCGCCTGCAGCATATGGGCGGCTTCAACCTTTTCGACCAGAGGCAGCACGTACGTCGATTGCAGCGCAAGTGCGATTTGCTCCAATTCTTCGCGTAAAACGCGGATTTCGCCCAGCGCTTGAAGCAAGCCGGCTTCGGTCCGCAGCGGTCCTGCCCCTTTCCACATGACATGCTGGAGTTTGCGTTTGAACGCTTGCAGAGAAGACTGGTCGCGGCCCGACGGTTGCGGATGCCAGAACTGTTCAAGGCGGTTCATCTCTTTAGCGAGCGCTTCGTCCACGACAGCCTGCTTGGACGGTTCGCCGGAGTGTGCGGCCGCTTCCCGAGCAGCCGTCTCTCCCGCAATCCGTCCGGTTACGAGCGCTTCGGTTATCGCGTTGCCGGACAAACGGTTCGCGCCATGCATGCCATAGATCAGTTCGCCTGCCGCAAGCAGGCCCGGCACCCGGGTACGCATCCGTTCGTCGACACACACGCCCCCCAGCATAAAATGCGCCATCGGCGCCACTTCCACCAGATCCTTGGTCAAGTCGACATTTTGGCTGCGCAATATATCGATAACCGGTCCGAACGCTTCCTTCAGCTTTTGTTCCGGTACCATGCGGAAATCGAGATAAGCTCCGCTATGCGGCGTCCCGCGTCCTTCCTCCACCTCGCGGAAAATAGCGAGCGTCGTCTGGTCGCGGGTCGCCGTATAGTGGCCGGACACTTCGCCGTTGTACCGGTCCATAAACTCTTCCTCGTTGCCGTTCAGCAGACGGCCGCCTAATTTGTACCGGAACGGGTCCCACATTATCGGATCGATGCCGACTAACGGCGGGAATAAGTGGGCGATCGGGAAAAATTGCACCATTTCCATATCGCGCAGCTCCGCGCCCGCTTCCGCCGCCAGCATATAGCCGTCCCCCGTCATATTGGCGGAGGCGCTATTACGCTCGTACACTTCCGTCAATCCGCCGGTCGCTAATATGACCGAAGAAACCGCGATACTCACGGGACGGTACTGCTCGATATCGAACCCAACCGCGCCAACTGCCCGGCCATCATCGTCGACGACCATGTTTGTGACCATGACGTTTTTGTAACGTCGAATGTTCTCCTCTTTCCAAATCGCTTTCTTCAGCCCTGCCGCCGTCGCCCCGCCGGTGTTTAATATATCGACGTATACGCAGCGGGATTTGGAATGGCCGGGGGCAAAAGCTTGCGACCGTTTCCCATCGGTTGTTCTCGCCCAGTTGACGCCATACTTTTCGGTTTCCATAATCACTTCAGGGCCGCGTTCAACGATGGCCCTTACGATAGCCGGGTCCGCAAGTCCGCGGCTGCCCTTCATCGTATCTTCAAAATGAATCTCGGTATTGTCGTCGTCGGCCTCGCCCAGCGCGACGGCAACGGTCATCTGGGCAAGAATCGTCGCGCCTCCGCGGCCGATCAAGCTTTTGTCTATAAGCAGCACCCGGGCTCCTTCATCTGCCGCAGCTCTGGCCGCCATCATTCCGGCCGCGCCCGATCCTACGATAAGTACATCCGCCTGCAGTTGTAAAGGCTCCATGCCATCCTTCTCCTTCCACTTAGAGGTTTTAACGGAATAACGCACCTTATCCGCTGACGCGCGTAGGGCCCGGAGTTCACAGGTCTCCGTCGAGCTAGCGTCGTCAGCCAGGGGGCGGTGCTTCCGTTAACTCTCCTTGCCGTTTATAACTTCCGTTTCCCGGCACCGGCCGCTTGTACAAGCACCCCGGCTTGCTCCAAGGAACGGCGGATGCGTTCGGCAAATGAGACCGCGTGCGCCCCGTCGCCGTGAATGCATATCGTATCGGCTTGAATCGGAACGTCGATTTGCTGCTGGGACAAAACTTTGCCTTCCTTGACCATCCGGACGACTTGGTCGACCGATTGCTGTTCGTCGGTGATGAGCGCATTCGGCAGTCGGCGGGAAGTAAGCGCCCCGTCCTCCTGATAAGTCCGGTCGGAGAACACTTCGCTAGCCGTCTGGAGACCGGCCTTCCGGCCCGCCCGGATCAGCTCGCTGTTCGCGAGACCGAATAAAATCAGCTCGGGATCAATGCGGTACACCGCTTCCGCAATCGCTTCGGCCAGTCCCCTATTGCGGGCCGCCATATTGTACAGCGAGCCGTGCGCTTTCACATGCTGGAGCTTCGCGCCTTCCGCCCGCACAAAACCCGATAACGCGCCGATTTGATAAACGACGATATCGTAAGCTTCCTCAGGCGATATATCCATATCCCGGCGGCCGAAGCCGATCAGATCCTGCAGCCCGGGATGGGCGCCCAGCGCGACGCCGTGCTCCAAGGCCAGTTTGACGGTACGGCGCATCGTGGCCGGATCGCCGGCATGGAAGCCGCAAGCGATGTTGGCGGAAGTGACATGCCGCAGCACTTCGGCGTCTCTGCCCATCGAATAAGCTCCGAAGCTTTCTCCCATATCGCAGTTCAAATCTACTATGTGCATCATTCTCTCCCTTTCCCGATCGATAGGATCGCCCCGTCATGAACGGGCCATTTGCTCCATTCCGCGGCGGAGCGTGTTTATAGCCTGCTCCTGCTGAACGTATTTTTGCTGAGCTGTCCTCAGCGATACGAGCCGGAAGCTTACTTTTCCGCCCAGATTCGCCTGCGCGAGCAGCGGTAAATCGGCCGAGATAACCTGCGCAATTTTGGAATAGCCGCCTGTTGTCTGATGATCCGCCATCAACACGATCGGATTGCCGTCAGGAGGCACTTGGACGGTTCCGAAGGTCACGGCGGACGAGATCATCTCCCGCTGCTCCCGCAGCAGGAGCGGACTTCCCTTAAGCCGGTACCCCATCCGGTCGGACTGCGGCAATACGGTAAACGGTTCATGAAAAAACCGATGCCGGCTTTTCTCGTCGAACAGCTCGTATTCTTGTCCGGCTATCGCTTGAACGGTCGGTTCGGGCCCATAGGGCGGAATCAGATCATGCGATACCGACCAAGGACTCATCGTGCAGCCGTCTTCGTCCTCATACCCGCTTACTACATGCAGCAGCCGTTTGTTCAGGGAAGAAGGCGCTCTAAAGGCGATTCGGTCTCCTGATTCCAAAGCTCTGCCTAAGTACCCGCCGAGCCTTGCGCGCAAGTAGGTCGAACGGCTATTCATTTCCGAAGGGACATCGAGCCCGCCGCCAATAGCGACATACGCCCGGCAGCCCTGACGGGCTTTACCGAATGTCAGACAGCTCCCTGCCGGCACCATGATGGTTTTCCAGAGTGGAACCGATTTGTCGTCCAACTCCGGGGACAAGTCCGCGCCGCAAATGGAGATCAGCGCCGTACGCTCGAATACCAGTTCGGGACCGAGGATCGTGATCTCCAGACCCGCTTCGCCTTCTTCATTGCCGACGAGCAGATTGGCAATGCGCAGCGCCTGCCGGTCTGCCGCCCCGCTTACGATAACGCCGTACTTTTGCGCCCCGTACCGCCCCAAATCCTGAACGGTTGTTAATAAGCCGGGTCTTCCTACAAGCAAGCTCATCGTCGAGGCTCCTCCCACCGGTCATACTCTGTCCGGGAAATGCGGCGGAAGCGGACAATATCCCCTGCCTCCAGCCTGGTAGGCGGTGTCTGCCCGGGAAGGAACAACGGCATCGGCGTTTTCCCGATCAATTGCCAGCCTCCGGGAGTTTCGATCGGATAAACGCCCGTCTGACTGCCGGCTATCCCTACCGAGCCCGCCGGTATCGACAGCCTCGGCGTTTCGCGCCTCGGAGCAGCGATTTGGCCGGGCATGCCGCCCAAATAAGCGAAGCCCGGAGCAAATCCCAGCATATAAACGAGATAATCGGCAGACGTATGAATGGCGATCACCTCTTCTGCGGTCATTCCTGCATGAGCCGCTACCGCCTCCAGATCCGGCCCGAACTCGTCACCGTAACAGACCGGAATTTCTACTACTCTGGCAGGCCGATCACACGTCGTCTCCAGCTGATTGACGATATCGCTCAGAAGCGCTTCCGCAATGGCAAACGGGAAATCCCGGTTTTCAGGAGCGACGAGCCCGGCGTGCTTATCGATCAGCGTCAGCGCATCGTAGTACACGGTGACGGAAGTAAATGCGGGTACGTACTCGATCAAGCCGGCGAACGGCCGATCTTCCAAAAAAGCCGTTAGCTGCCTGACGCGCTGATGCGTCTTCGGCGTGATGGCGTCGCCCCACTGAACGACAATAGCCATATCTCCAAGCGGTACGATCCGCACGCCCTCCGGCAGCTTCTCCTGCAAGCCCATCATGCTAACATTTGCACCTCGCAATAAGTAAACCGTAAACGGAATGCTGATGAAGATTTCAAATAATAAATTCCGTATTTCGGTTTATGAAGTCCGAAATACGGAAACAAGCAAGTATGCGATCATTATAATGCAAGATGATCTAATTTGTACATGATGCAAGCAAAAAGTTCAAGTTTTACACTTTCGCTCCGAGCTCCTCGATCTCCTCGTTTTCGACATCGTGGCCGACGGGCTCCCATTTAATGAGCAAGGTGGCAATCAATCCGAGAAACGGAACAATCGCGAGCAGCAACAACGTGTTATGCAGCCCTACGGCCGCCAACACAACCGGGAACAGGAAAAAGCCGAGAATGCTGCCCACGCGCGTCGCGCCTTGTCCGAAGCCGGCTCCGATTCCACGTAATTCGGTCGGATAAGACAGCGTCGCCATCGTCATCCCTTGCGACCCCGGACCGAACGCATGACCGAATATAAACGCAGCCAGCAGAACTACCGAAATGCCGATATACGTATTGCCCAACAGCCCCATGCAAAGCAAGCCGATAACTGCCACGATATAACCGACAATGGACAACTTGCGAACCCCCCAGCGGGTATTCAGCGAAGATCCCAGAAACCCTCCAAACGCCCCGAACAAGTTAAAGACGATCGTCCCGGTAATCGCGTAGATGACTCCTTTTCCGAAAAGGATGGTTGAAATCGTCGGAATATAAAAGCCGACGGCAAAGTATTCCATGCTTTGCGTAAACGTGATGATCGACGCAAGCAGCGTGCGCATCCTGTATTTGCCGCGGAAAATAGCCGTATAGGGCACTTTTTTCTTACCTGCTGTCGCGCTGCCCTTCGCCTCGGGGTGGACCACTACTTCCATGTTATACGTTTTGCGGATGACTTTGGCGCTTTCCTCAACCGACAAATAATTCGCCGCCCACAGCGGGCTCTCGTTCATGTAAAAATAACGCAGGAACAATACGATAAGGGCAAAAACGCCGCCAAGACCGACAGACCATCTCCATATATATTCATGCTGGTCCAGCAAATAAAAAGGAAGTGCGATCAAGCCCGTAGCCGAAGCGGCGCAAAACCAGAGCGGGCACCATAACGTGACGTTTGAGCCTTTTTTCTTCATGTTGCTATACTCCGCGATAAAGCTGAGCGCGATCGGGATATCCAGACCGACGCCGATCCCCATCAAAAAACGGAAAATGACAAGGGTGGCAAAGTTGGGCGCGAGCGCCGCTCCGAATGCGGCGAACACCATAAGGAACAAATCGATCATAAACATTTTGTTCCGGCCGAACTTATCGGTGTAATACCCGCCAAAAACAGCGCCGAAGAGCGATCCGACCGCCATGATAGCCGTTAAGCTACCGAGCTCTACGGAGGACAGATCGAACTGTTCTTGCAACTGCGCCGTGCCAATGCCGATGCTTGTAAAATCGTAAGCGTCGACAAACACGCCGGCCAGTGCCAGTAAAATAATTTTAAATCCAGACCGGCTTACTGGATTACTGTTGACAAAATCGATAATATCCCGCCGGCTCCTGACCTGTAAAACTTGAGTGCCCATCCTCTTACCACCGCCTCCTTGGTATATTCCATGAATGAAATTCCGAATATCGGAATTTAAAATCCGAAATTCAATCCCGATATATACGATCATTATAGTTGGTTTTGATCAAAAAGCAAGCTCTTTTTTCCATGTCATCCAAGCCCATAATCGAAAGCTCCCCCTCGTTCCATGAGATTTCTGCCATATTTCGTTGTATACTGTTACTTAACATCATAGATGTAAGCAGCGTCCATGTCGGACAAGATCAAATTGGAGGCAAACGATGCAAAATAAAAATAAAACGGTCGTCAGATCGATGGACCTTCTTCATTTATTCCTGACTCATTCGAAGCTCACGATCAATGAGATGGTCGAGCTGTCTCATATACCCAAAACATCCGTGCACCGTATGATCGGCTCCCTGGAGGAAATGGGGTTTTTGACCAAGCAAGCCGACGGCGGCTACACCCTCGGCCTGTTATTTTTGCAATTCGGGAATTTGGTGGCGGAGCGTCTCGATATTCGGCATGCCGCACTGGAAGCGATGCAGCGGTTGCGCGACGAAGTTAACCGGGCGGTCCATCTTGCGGTGCGGGACGACTCCTCCACCATGTATATCGAAAAGCTGGATACCGATCACCCGGTCCGGCTGTTCACCAAAATAGGCAAAAAAGCGCCGCTCTACGCAGGCGCTTCTTCCCGGATCATACTCGCCTTTATGCCCGAGGCGGAACGGGAGACCTATTTGAACGAAGCAGAATTGAAGCCGCTCGGCTCCGGAACGATCGTGGACAAGCAGAACTTACGCCAAGCCTTGGAACAATCGCAAAAAAACGGCTACAGCTTCAGCCGTTCCGAGCTTGAAAACTACACGGCCGAGCTCGCCGCCCCCATTATGGATCATACCGGCCAAACCGTTGCGGCGCTCAGCATAGCCGGGCTCGATGTGCAGTTTGGAGACGAACATCTTCCCGATCTCATCCAGAAAGTCCAACAAGCGGCCTATGACATTTCGCTAAGGCTAGGCTATTCCGTAGGCCATCCGCTTCCTACCGTCAAGTAATTGCAGGCTGCTTGGAGCAAGCCTACACCATATAGGGCTTGCTCCGCGCTAATCCGCGAGCTCTTCCGCAGCGTTATACCGCTCGGCCCTCCACTGCTGCGGGCTGACCCCGTATGTCTGTTTGAACAGGCGGGAGAAGTAATGAATGCTGTTAAAGCCCGTTTCCTCGGAGATCTGCTGGATGCTCATCCCCGTATGGATCAAATAACTCGTTGCCGCGCTCAGCCGGAGACGGCTCAGATCGTAATCATTCCGGGCGAGCTGTAGTCCGCTTCTTTTTGTAAGCGATTCCAACGAATAGCTTTGAGGGCAAGAGATAGAAGCGAATTCTAACGATACTTTGCACCTCGCATTGGCAAATCACTTTTTCACATTATTGACATACCAGCAGCGGCGTAGAAGCTCATATAAGGAATCCCGCAGCGCCGTATTGACATCCTTCTCGCCTTTGGCAGCGGCGGTGTAAGCGGCCAAAAAAGCATTTCTGGCGAACGAATCGTAAGGCGTTATCGCGTACGGCTTGGCAAACGTCTTCGGCACCGCATCCTGCGCTTTTTTGTCGACCGGAATCGTCGGCACTTCCTTGGCGTAAGTCGCCATTACTTCGGCGCGGTTGCGCATTGCCGGGAATGGTGTAAACCCGGATAAAGTTATCCATGAATTTCCGCCAGTTGTCGTTGTTTAACGTCGCCTTGCCCGTCTTCGGATCAACGTAACCTTGCGACATCTGGTTCGCGTTGGCGATATATGAGGTGTAGTCTACAAAGCCTTGGTACTGAACGCCGCCCTCGTTGCGGGTCAGCCGCTTGGCCAGCTCAAACACTTGATCCCACGTCATGCCGCTCGTCGGATAGGAGACGCCGAATTTATTAAACAGCGTTTTATTGTAAAACAGTGCTACCGTAGCTACCCCGTTCGGGAAGCCGTAAATTTTACCGTCGCCGATCAGCTTGATCAGGTCGAGCACCGCCGGTTCCAGCTTGTTCAGATCGTAGTTGTACTTTTTGATCAGATCGGTCAAATCGTCCTGCAGCCCGTTGTCGATAATCAGCTCAGGCGCGGTCGATTGAATCAAATCGAACTTGACGCCGGCCGCAACGAGGTCGGGTACTTTCTCGTTGTTGCCTCCAAGCACCTTAAACGTAACATTCGGATATTTCTTTTGAATGAAATTACCGAACGTCGTCATGAACCGCTCTTGCGTATAACCGGACAAGTAGGCCGTCAATTCGACCGGTTTATTGTCTTCCTGCGGTTTAAGCGCAGTCTGCGAGTTCTTCTCTTCCTTCGTTCCACTGCAAGCCGTAAGTGCAGATACCAGAAGCACGACCGTCAATGCAGACGCCAATTGTTTTGCCATTTTGAACCCCCAGATCAATATCTTGAAACAGGGTTCAACTTCATACCGGCGCTTTTTTCCGGAAATCGGGAAAGCGTACCGGCTTGCCTTGTTCCGCTACCGATTGTACGGATAACGGAAATACGCTGCTCCACAGCACCGCGTCATATACATCGATCGCGGGCCGGCGACGCTCCAATATCGCCCCGACAAACTCATCAATAATGAAGAAGTCGCCGCCGCCGTGTCCGGCCTTGTTCGCCTCTTCGTTCCACTTGCGCCATAACGGATGCTCGTAATCGGCTGCATGCGTCCATAGCGGCTGCCATTCGGCTGCCGGCTGGCCTTCCAGCCCTTCGGATTTACCTGGAGATCGGCCTTCCAGCCATACTAACGGTCCTTCGCCGTCGTGCCGCGCCGACAAATAGGCGCCTTTCGTTCCTTGCAGCCCGTAATGCGTCATATTATGCGGACGCGCCGACACCCAATCGAGACGCAGGGTAATGACGACGCCTTTCTTCGTGCGGATCAGCGTGGTCGCCGAATCGCCTTGTTTCCAGTACGAACCGTCTGAGGCTCCGGGATGCCGCTCGCCCAGATGCTCATCGTAATAGTGGCGCATGGCCGCAGTGCCCGACGTAAATGTCGTCATATAATCGAACGCGTCTCCGCCTTCTCGGCCAATTCCCAGCCATTGCGCCAGTGGACCGAGCGAATGAGTCGGATAGTTCATGCCGTTGTAAACACGCTGCAGTTCGCCTCTCCAAGTCAGCTCGCCATCCGGATGATGCGTCAATTTGCGGCAATCGTGCAAGTAAGCGCCCTCCACATGGGTAATTTGTCCGAACGCGCCTTGCCTCACCATCTCGCCCACCATCATGTTCGGACGCATGAAGCAATAATTTTCCGCCATCATGTACGTAAGGCCGGTTTGCTCCACCGCTTCGATCAAGCGCCAGCAATCGTCGAGCGTGTGAGCGGCGATCACTTCGCTGAGCACATGCTTGCCGGCACGCAAGGCGCGTATCGCTTGCTCAGCGTGAATGACGAGCGGAGTCGCCAGCAGCACGGCATCGACCTCGGGATCGGCCAACAGCGCATCGAAATTTGAAAACGCTTTTAATTCTGGATTGTTTTGTTTCCAATCGGCCAGCATCCGTTCGTTTAACTCGCACACCGCCGTCAACTGCACCTTGTCGGCCAACACCGCCAACGCCCGATTGAAATGTTTGCCTCTGCGCCCACCGACTACCGTCAGACGAATGGGCTTATAGCTAGCCACTTGTACTACCCCTCCCCGTTTCTCTTCCTAAACAGAGCGAGTCTGTCTAATCATGTCGATTTTCCGTCAGATTCGCCCCGCTCTTGTTCAGGATATTGAATGTTGTTTACTATACGAACTTCACCTTCATATTACCATGCGCGTTGTTCCGGCAATTAACACATCTTGCTTGGATTTTTGCCCGATTTGATCTTTCTTGCATGTTTTGTACCAACCCTATCCGCTCACTCGATTATTGCTTCATTTTCCGGTACTGATTCGGGGACATGCCTACGAGCTTTTTAAATACGCGGCTAAAATGCGCAGGATGATTATAGCCCACACGGTAGCAAATATCGCTTACCGCATGCTCGCAGGCATGCTCGTGCAGCAGCCACTTCGCTTGTTCGATGCGTTTATGGCACAAATATTCGAATATGCTTAAGCCCGTCACTTCCCGGAAAATACGGCTTAAATGATATTTGCTCGTATAAAAATCGGCCTCCATATTTTCCAGACGCAAATCATCGGCAAAATGCCGCTCAATAAATTCAATCACTTCTCGGGCCAGACGCTCCTTCTCCTTCGAGGGGGACGACCGTTCCAGCTCCGCTACTCCGCACTGCGCCCCGATAAACAGCAGCAGATCAAAAAAAGCGACCAGCATCCGGTTGAACTGCGTCTGATCTTGACGATGCAGCCGGTGAAACCGGTCGATTTGCGCCAATATCCGTTCAAACTCTTCCCGGTCCTCAGCACCGAGCCGAATCCGGGCGTTGTTGACGGTTTTGAAAGGCTCCAGCGGGCTATAGCTCAGCAGGGATGAACTAAAAATTTGCGCCAGCTGCGCGTCGAACACGAACTTGCTGCCGATCATGTCGTGCACCCTGGCATGTACGCCATGTATGGTCAAGCCGCTCAATAAAATCAAATCGCCGCTTTCTATATCTATTTTGCGTCCACCCATCATGTAGCTGAATGATCCGGAGTGGATGTAACCGATCTCATATTGCGGGTGGGCATGAATGACAGGGGATTCATTGCAGCTGTCTTGACGGTAACTATAACGGGTAAACGAAAACATAGCGCTCCTCGCTTTCATTATCGGTCTCCCTAGTGCAACCTGCTGCCATGGCGTCATGACATCTGGCCGCCGCTTTGTACTCTCGGTTCTGCACAATAAATCACATGTGATTTCCTTTATTATTGAATAATTATTTTAGGAATGGAATCCCTTCCGTTGCTTCGGAGGCAATACTTTGTTTGATGAATTCCCTCTTCACTCGGCAAAAGGTACAAGTTCTTGTCATTCGACACAAACGAACAGGCGAATGTCGGTGGACAAGAACTTGATGTCATAAATGACAAGATGATCCCATTCCCGGCCGTTTTGTTGATTATATAGTGAAGAAGTTGAAGTGACTATAAAAAAAATAGAAGCAATGGTTAGCCCATTGTCTCCTAAAGGTTCAATCCCAACTGTTATTTTATGTTTGGGAGGGTCGGTCTGAAATTCGTCAAATTTTGAAAAAGTGTCAATAAGCTGCCAGCCGCTTACGGAAAGGTTCTCCACAAACGGAGGAGGACGACTGCCGCTTCCGCTCTTGTCGCTTCTCCATAAGGCATATACCGATCCCCTTCTCGTCCTTCGACCAATCCGCGCTGGTAAGCGACTTGTATGGACCCTTTCGCCCAATCCGGAATATCGGCATCATCGGCAAATGCGGTTGTCTGCGTACGGTCCATACCCCACTTCATGAGCCTGGCCATCATGACAGCCATCTCTGATCGGCTCACCGTCTGGTTCGGCCGGATCGTACCGTCCGGGTAGCCTTCCAGCAGGCCGAGCCCCCCTGCATCTCTTACCGTCTCAAGTGCCCACGTAGGGACCGTATCCAGATCCGTAAAAGAAAGCTTGTCCGCTTCCCACCCTGAAGGGGACCCTGCCGTGCGCAGCAGCATAGCTGCAAATTCCACTCGTGTAACGAGTCCTTGTGGACGGAATACCGTCGCGGAATCACCTTCTACAATGCCTTTTGCCGCCGCTTCACATATTTGGGGTTCAGCCCAATGGCCTTGGATGTCACGAAACGCGCATGACGGGCTTCCGGTTGTACCGGGCTGCGTGACTTTTCCTGCTTGGCGGTGCACCGTCAGGCTGTAGGTCTTGATTGCGCCGTTCTCTGCTTTAACGATAATTTCAAATTTATTATCCCCTTGGGTGAGAACAAATGTTTCTACTCCGTTAAGATGAGCTTCACCCAGGGTCACCACAGCTTTGGCATCGGATGAGAGGACCTGGATATCCACCCGTTCCGCTGTCGTTTCGACCTTGTAGCTTGTAGTTTCCGCAGCAAATGCCGGGGATAAGGTCAGTTCGATTCCCCCAGCCAGCACTTTGAGCTGCTTGATATCCGCATTTCCTGATGGATATACACTGCCGGAACTAGTCGGGGAGGAAGTATTTGCGGCTTCCACACGGACGGTCCGCGTCACTTCCGCGGCCGCATTACCAGAGCTATCCTGCGAGTTGTATCGTAGTTGATAAGTTCCCGGGGTCTGATGATCTACACTTCCTGTCACCACAACCGGTACATTCCCCTCAAATTGATCGGCGGCCGTCGCGCCAGGATCAATGTAGCTATCGCCTTCTGTGAGGACAATGGAGGCGCCGCCCAGCAGCGTAATAACCGGAGGCTGCGTATCAACAACGTAGACGGAACGGATTACGGTCGGTGCCGGAATACCCTGCTGATTCGAAACGCGGTACTCCAGGTTGTACGTTCCCAATTGATAAACGTACACCATTCCGATTACGCTCATTCGTGACGTAATATCACCCTCGACACGATCGGTGGCTGTCGCACCCGGATCGGTAAAGCTGCTGCCCGCTTCGACCTGCATCATGGAGCTGCCGAGCAGTGTAATTTGTGGAGCTGTCGTATCTACCGTAAACGTATGGAGAACCGACTCAGCGCTTATATTGCCCGCTCCGTCGGCGGCCCGCGCCTTCACCGTATGCACCCCGTCCGCCAGCCCAGAGCTGAACGTCCACGTCCAGCTTCCATCTCCTTCTGCCGTAGTCGCTCCCGCTGCGCTGTCGTCCAGCACGATCGTCACCGTAGCGCCCGGTTCCGCCGTACCGCTAACCGTCGGCGTCGCATCGTTCGTCAGTTGGTCGTCACCCGGGATCATGAGGACAGGCGCTGCCGGAGCCGTCCGATCCACTACATCGAACGTTAAGGTTTGCAACTGCTCGGGACGCGCTACCGTATGTTTCACGGTTACGGAGATGGAGTAAGTGCCCAGCGGATAACGGCTCTCATCCAATACCGTTGATAGGCTGAACGTCTGGTTATGCGCAGTGGCGATACCCGCATAAACACCCTGGGTTACGGTATGATTCGAAGCGTCCTTGATCGTATAGCTGACTTCCCAAGGTTCGCCCAAGCTGCCGTCCCGGACAAAACCGGTGATCGCAAGCTGGTTATACCCCAGTTCAGTCGCATAGATCGATGCGGCCGGAAGCGGATTAACCCTTAATACGGGAGCCAAAGTTTTCAAGTAGGGGTAGCTCGACCCTGGTTGAATTCCCCAAATGGCCGGGTCCCAGCCCACACCGGCAATGTCGATTTGTTTCAGATCTTCCCGGCTCATCGCTCCGGCGGTTCCTGACTCCCAGCCCTTGGTTTGGAGGCCGGAATTATCAACGTCGCTATTCCAGTAGGAGTTTGTGATCGTGATGTTCCCAAAGCCGACCAAATTGCCAACCAAGCCTCCTATTTTGGTGCTCGTCTGGTTGCCTGAGCCCTTTCTCACCATTCCTGCAGCATAACTGTTCACAATGGATTGATCGTACCCCGTAACACCTGCTAACCCTCCGATATTAACCGAGGTATCATCAGCACCCGTCACATTACCGGTTGCATAGTTATTAAGATGACTACTGTTTTGGTTCCAGCCAACCAATCCGCCTGCATCCCTGCGGCCGTACACATCTCCTGTCGCATAGCTTTGTTCGATATTGCCATTGGAGTTAATACCGGCTGCTCCCCCGGCATAAGTATAACCTGCGTCGATCCGAACATGCGCATCGCTGTTTGTCAAATTGGCAATTGATAAATTACCGACTATGCCGCCAGCTGAGTAACCAATATCGGCGCGTATTTCACCGGTCACTGAAATACGGTCTAAGGCTGAGTAAGGAGTAGAAGAAGAAATAAGTCCAACAAGTCCCCCAACGTTGGCACCGGAAGTATTAGATGTAATATCTACATTCTCCAGTCGTACATGTGTAATCGTTGCAGGCTGTCTCATCACACCAAATAAACCGATATTGTTGGCTGACGAATTGATTTTCATTCCGCTAATGGTATAATCGGCTCCTTCAAAATGGCCTTTGAACCAATCGCTAGCCGTACCGATCGGCTGCCAGTTGCTATAGGCTGATAAATCAATGTCTGCCTGAAGTTTGTAGCTTGCCGACAAGTTATCCCGGACATGGTCCAAATCTTCTGCTGTTGTAAGGATATAAGGATTTCCCGGGATACCGCCTCCCCCGCCGCTGAACGTATACGCCTGAGCCTTCGACGGCCACAGTCCCGTCAAAGGCCCTAGTATAAGCAAAGTAATTAAAAAAATCGTCAACCTCTGTTTCATTCCAAATCCTCCATTCCTGCTCCTGTAGCGTCTAATCCTCCGCATGTTCACCATAGATTCAACCATAATGTATAGCAGAGTTTGTCTACTGAGAAGTGTAGCAGAACCCTATGAAAGAATTCTGAAAGAATGGATTTCGGTGATGCCGGACTGCGTTAAACTGTCCGTTAAAATAGCGAAGCTGCCGATCCAAGTCAGCAGCCTCGCTATAGGTGAATATTCAGCTGTCGTACCCGTCCCTCGGAATGTGCCGCCGGGAAAAAAGGAATTCGTCCTTTATCCTTCATCGTTCAGTATATTTTCTAAAATCAAATCCGCACACTCTTCGGAAGTGTTTAAATGTGTGTTAACGGTACAATTATACTGGATATCTTTTGCCATGATTTGGTTTTGCCAGTCCGATTGGTTTTCGGTTCTATTTCCCCGTGCTATATTTCTTTGACGGCAAATGTCTAACGGGCAAAATACTTCAACCATGTATAAGGGGTACCCAGAAAATAAATTCTTCACTTTTTCATAATGTGGTCTTAATTCAGGTCTTTCCACCAGAATACCGTCAATAAGCACATTTTTACCATGGTCAGAAAATAATTTGGCAGTGTGGTACATCATCATAATTGCTTCACTTAAATACTTCCAATAATCTTCACGAAGATAACGTTCACCTATCATTTCTTCAAATAGGTCATTGGCAACAACATAATAAAATTCGTGCGATTTTAACTGTAAAGCATCTACTATTGAGGTTTTTCCAGAACTCGTAACTCCGTTTAAAAAAACGATTCTGCCTTTACTCATTTTCTTAATACCCCTTATTCGTTCAGTTCCTTCAATTTTACCAGCGAAACTGTAATTCTGGAAATAAAAAACAACTATAATTAAACTAAACTCCCGTAACTTCAAAAAAGGGCCGCACGTCTCTCGACAGCCCTTGAACAATTCAAATCATCCCCGCATCCCTCTAAACCAATTGTCCCGGTGCGAACCGCTCCATCATAGCGGCGATTTCCGTGCGTATTTGTTCCAGCTCCGCGTCGTTATCGGCCCCGCGGGTGGCACGTACGATCCAATCGCCAATTTGCCGCATTTCGGCTTCTTTCATTCCCAGCGTCGTTACGGCCGGCGTGCCTAACCGGATGCCGGACGGGTACCAAGGCTTCCGATCGCCGGGTACGGCGTTTTTGTTAGCAATAATGCCGGCCCGCTCCCAGCGAATCGAAAGCCAATGCCCATCCTTGGCAGCCAGCCCGTTAGCGGAATGAACGATATCGAGCAGCAGCAGGTGATTCTCCGTTCGTCCGCCCATCAGACGAAAGCCCTCCGCCTGCAAATGTTCGGCCAGCGTCTTCGCATTGCGGACAATCTGCCCGGCGTATTGCTTGTATTCCCCGCTCATCGCTTCCCGAAAGGCGACTGCCATAGCTGCGACCGTATTCATGTGCGGGCCTCCCTGAAGTCCCGGAAACACCGCTTGGTCAATGGCGGGGCCTAGCTCTTTTTTGCATAGGATGAGTCCGGCTCTCGGTCCGCGCAGCATTTTGTGCGTGGTCGTGGTGACGAGATCGGCATGGGGGAACGGATGAGGGTGATACCCGGTCACGCACAGTCCGCAAATGTGAGCGATATCGGCCACAAGCAACGCGCCGGCCTCTTTGGCGATTTCCCCCAAGCGCTGAAAATCGATCCGCAGCGGATAAGCAGTCGCCCCGCAGATGATCAGCTTGGGCGAATGACGGCGGGCCAGCTCGCGGATTTCGTCATAGTCCAGCTCATAATCGGCGTTCAGTCGGTATAAAACGGCTCGATAGGATACGCCCGTCACGTTCACGTGGTGCCCGTGGGTCAAATGTCCGCCGTAGTCCAACGAAAGCCCGAGAAACGTTTCTCCCGGTTTCAAAAACGCATGCAGCACCGCAAGATTGGCCGGCGAACCGCTCAAGGGCTGCACATTGGCATGATACGCCTCCGGATTCGGCGTAAACAGCTTCAGCGCCCTTTCGATGGTCAAGCGCTCCAAGGCGTTTGTGTTCGCCTGTCCGCGATAATACCTCCCGTTTTTCTGCATGCTTCGTTCGCCGTTTTCCCAAAAATACGGATAACCTTCGGCGTACTTGTTGGTGAATGAGGAGGCCAGCGCCAGCCGGACGGCCATGGAGGAATAGTTTTCAGACGGGATGAGCGCAAGCGTGCTTTTTTGACGAACGCTTTCCGCCTCCGTCATGGCTGCAACCTCGGGGTCATGCTGGTCCAAATACGTCTGAATCGTTTCCACTTCGATCAACTCTCCTTTGCGGGATTGGATGGGGAAAACAAAAAAAGAGCGCTTAATCCGAAGATTAATCACTCTCGCCCAGGCGTACGGCACATACCCCGCGTGCTTCCTCATGGTTCCCCATGCTCCGCCAGTCACACGCAGTACCTTTTAATTAGTCATATAATATCAAATATTCTGACAGTTAACAATCATTCTTTGCGAGATGATTCTACTTTATCCGGGAATGGCTGCGTTTACGCTAATCCCCCTTATACGTATCTGCTTGGAGATTGACGGTCCCCTAGCCTCCTCCCAGCCTCTGCTAACTCTCCAGACCAAGGATCAGCTCCGCAATGTAGCTTTTCTGCTCAAGCGAAGCCGCAGGGGCAATCAGCCCCTGTTGGAGCACCGACGGATCACTGATGTAGGCGGAAAAGTCTGCCAAATAAGCCGCGGCTGTCTGCACGGCCCCTTGTTCGAGCAGAAGGCCGACGATATCGATCCGGTACTGAAGCTGCGCAGCCAAGATACCCTGTATGGCCTCGGACGTAGCTGCGTCCAAGGCGATTTGTTCCAGTCCGGACAACGTATAGGCGATTGCAGCCGGATGCAGTGTTATCAACGACTGCCTCGCATTGCCTGCCTGATCGGCAGCTACGATCCGCAGCGACAGAGGCTCGGAGCGTCCGCCGATCGCAATCGGCGTCCCCGGTTCATGCTCCGTCCCGTCGAGCCACACCTGAATGCGGCCGGGGCCCGACAGCGTGTCTGCCGCATAGACGGACAAGACGACCGAAGCCGTATCATCCGGCAAGCCGGAGCCGTCCTCCACGGTAACGCCGTTAATTGCCGCAGTTATGGCCGGCGCGGTTCGGTCGATGCGCACAAGGAACGCTTTCTCGGCTTCCGCGGTTCCGTTCGCGTATACGGAACGGTAGGTGAAGCGATATTCGCCCTCGGCGGTCAGCGTGACCGGTCCGTTGTACACCCGCCATTCTCCTGTAGCTCCCGCATGTCCGGAACTGCCGCCACTGCCGGGCGCGACCGGGCCTCCGTCCGGACCGCGTTCTGCCTCCACCCGGTATTCCGTACGCTGAACCGCTGCTGCGTTTCCGTATACGTGCAGTTCTACTGTAGCGTCTCCGGTATGCCAGCCGCTCCCGCTTCCTCCCTGCACACTCGCTTCGGTGATCGGAAACGTGTCTTCCGCGACGGTCTCGGAGACAAGCGGAATCGCAAACGCTCGTCCGACGGCGACATCATACTGGTAGCCTTGGTTGAAGTTCGCGTTGTTGAGATAGCCGCGCACAACCGTCTTCTCGCCGATCGACAGCCGCAGCAGACCGCCCGCAAGCGGCACAGCGCTTTTGATTTCATAAGCCGCATTGCGCACGCCGTCATTATCGACGAAGATCCAGCGGCCGGTCAATTCGCTTGGGCCGATGCCTTGCAGATCGGTCTGCACATCAATATAGTTGTCGTCGGTCAGCGTGCGGGTGAAGTCCGCCACCGTGCCGGTCAGCCGAGCGACAGCGGCAACCGGTGTCTCGCCGATCGGGACGAAATACGAACCGTCATGGACCTTGACATAAGTCTGTACGCCGTCCTGTTCCGAATAAACCCCGAAAAACCCGCGAAACCGCAGCTTGCCGTCGATTTCGTATTCCGTGTCCGAGTCCGGCGCGTAGACGATGTAATCGGTACGGCCGTTAGCCAGCTCAACCTTGACGGCGCGCGCCTCGTTCGTCTGCACGATGCTGCCGTTCCGGCGCACTTCGGCCTGACTAATCGACTGAATATAGCGATCCCCTTTGTACGGCTCGATGACCGCCGTAAACAAGCTGTCCAGATTCGTCCCTGACCGTTTGCCGACAAAATAGCGGATCTGCTCCGGGTTGCCCGGCTTGTTGTCCGGCGGCAAACCGTCGGCCAGCGCTGCCTCGTCCAGCTCGCCCAGCATCGTCAGACGCAAGTGGGCGTCGGTCGGAGCGCTCGCCCCGTTGCCGTACATGTTCCATGTATCCCGCACGTTCCAATCGACGCTGAACTGTGCAGGCGGTGCGGCGTCGCGGTCTACATTTTTCAGCCAATGAAACCCGCTGCCCGCATAGCCCGATCCCTGCGTTATGCCGGATTCGGTGCCAAACGGCACGCCTGGACTAGCGTACGAGCCGACGTACTGTCCGCTGCCGTCCTGCTGCGGAACGAGATTCAGTCCCTCCGCGCTCACCGTCCCTTCCATCGCATGGAAGCTGTAGCGATGGTCGCTTCCGCCTTGCACGCGGAAAAAGTCCACGGCGTAGGAATGGTCCTCGTCCACCTGAATCATCGTTGTCGTCCGGCGGTAGAGCGAGGTTTGCGGATATACTTTGGGCGCTTGCGCGTCGATCAGCATCACCCGTCCGTCCCCGTCGAAATGCAGCGGCTGCGCCACATCCTGCACGTTTTGCTTCGCCTGATCGACGACAACCGTATTGTGGCTGATCGTATTGTTCATCCACTGGTGCCGGTGCGGATCGACTGCATCGGCGAATTTCGGGTAGCCGAGATCAGGCGCCAGATCGAGGCCGTAGGCGTGGATGCCCAGATTCAGCGTATCGCGATGACCGTGGATGCGCGAGGTGCCGTAATACATCCATAAGCCGCGAAGCGTATCGAGAGCGGTCTGGTCGTCCGGTTCCGGCGCGTTGTCCACATCCCACAGGCGAAGCTCGGTTACGCCCATTTTGTAATTGGAGGACTGCGGGGATTTGCCGGCGTTACGGAACGAGAGCGTATGCTCGCCCTCCGTCAGCGCAAGCTCAGCCAGCGGCTCCAGCTCCTTCGCGGAACCGAAGAAATCGATCGTTTTCACATACGCGTTGTCGATGTACACATCATAGATGCCGTAGGTGGACGCCCGGAACGGTCGCAGATCGACCCGGTACGTGCCCGCCGTCTCCACCGGAAACGCAAACGTAATCGAATGATTCGGCTCGTTCGCCTCCAGCTGGATCGTGGCGGACGCTTCGAACAGCCGGTATACCGCGCTGCTCTGTACAACATCCAGCTCGGGAAACAGCATATGGATGCCGCCGCCGGTCTGCGATTGCCGGGAAATGCCGTCGCGCAGCGCGGCAAAGCCGAAGCCGGACAAATGGCTGCTCTCCGGCTGGAACGTGCCGTAAGTGTCGATAATCTGCTCGATGTCTTCACCGATCGCGCCGGGATTGTCTGAGAAAATATCTCCATGTACAGCCGACAAGCGGTTGTTGTTCAGGAAATAGACAAGCTGCGCAAAAACCGGATCGCCATACACCTCGAACGCCCGCAGCAGCTGGTCCTTGTTCATCGTCAGCCGCGGATTGCCAGTGTACGTGGAATCGCCGATCGACGGCGTATACCGGTTCAGCATCATCAGATCATGCACCGAGCTGAACATACTGCCGAATTTCACATTCGCGTACAGATCCGCCTCAGGGTACAAATCGTAACCTCGCAGCAGATCGGCGACGACCAGATAGGTCTGAAGCCAGCCCGCATTGTACGTCGGCGAGCCTTCGTTGCCGAAGCCGTCGCGGTCCACGGTATTGACGAGACTCGCCAATATGTTGCCGCCGGTCAGACGGATCGGATCGCGCAGCAGCTCGCCCGACTGGAAATTGAAATCCAGCCACTGCCTCGTTTCCGGCAGCGAGTCCAGCACAACCGCAGCCATGGCCAGCGCGCTCTGATGAAAACCGTTATTGCCGTATATGTTCGCCTGCTGCACCGCCGGGTACACCTGCCGCACGATGCCGTCCTCGATATTTTTGCGCATGCCGACCGCCGAGTTTTTGAACGACAGCTTGAACTGCTGTCCTTTGGCCGCCAGAAACGCCAGTACGTCCTGCATGACGGCCGCATCCTGCGTCGCGGGATAAAAAGCGTCATAGGCGCTAAGCAGCACTTTCGACAGGTCCGTCTCCCAAATTGCGCCGACGGCTTTGCCTGTGCCCAAATGTCCGTCGGAGTTCCAGAAAACGCTGCGGTCCTGCTGGCGCAAATCCAGGTCCGGATACAGATCGGCGATCCGGTCCAGCATCACCAGACCAGCCTTGGCATACTGCGCGTCTCCCGTATACAGGTAAGCGTCCCGCAGCGCGGTCAAGCCGTTGAACACAATCGCTTTGCCTGCATACCAGAGATACCAATGTGCATAGTACGCAATAAACGTATAGCGGTTGCCTTGCTCATCGACCCATCCGTAGCCGTCGTCGACTCCCCAATTCGGGCCGCGTTCGGGGTACAGCTCATTGACCAGCAGATCGCGGTCGGCCAGCTCCGGACGGAAGACGCCCTGCTCATCGAGACCGCTGTTATAGTAAGCGCCGAAATCGTTGGTCGGAAACACGTAGCCGCTGCTCGGGTCTACAATTTTCCAGGGTGTGCTGAGCGGATCGCCCTCATACGGATAATTGCCGTAAGCGTCGATCGCTCTGCCCGTAACGGGACTTCCGAGCGGCTGGTTAACCGCGTAGCTGCGCGGAATCGTTTGCGGGGGGATGCTGTTCCACAGGTATTCCCAGCCTTTGTCCACATACGGCTGCGCTTTGGCGACCGCCTGGTCCCGCATGCTTTTGGCCCAATCGTACTCCAGCGCATTGGCGCGGGCGTTGGCCGTCTTTTGCGCCGTGTAGATCGTGCTTCGTGTCTTGTCGCTTGTCAGATGCAGTGGACCGACCGTGAACGTGCGGCTGTCGCTTGCCGATACTCCGTCCAGCGTAACGGTCGCGGTCAGCGTGGCGCTTCCCTGTCCGACCGCTTCAAACAGCCCGTTCGGCGATACCGGGCTCAGCACCTGCATGTTATCGCTTTCATAAATGACCGCCGCATTCGACAGATCGACCCCCGCCGTTACTCCGGCGCGCACATACTGGCTTTCCATAATCGAATCGCTGTCGATCGTCAATCGGACATTGTGCAGCCAGGCCGGATGAAGCTCCAGCCGATTCAAATATAAGTACAAATAATAGCTGTTCACCGACGGCAGCAGCACACTTTGCGTGCCGGCAAACTCCAGCGTATGCGGCCCTTTGCTCAAATGCAGCTTCTCGGCAAGCACGGTCTCCACATTATTGACCCGCTCGGGCGCATAAAAACTGAAATCCTCGGCGATCGGCTGGCTGTCGATCCGGATGTCCGCATAACCTCCGGCGTAGTTTTTAAATGACGACATCCGGATGTCGTACGGCCCCGTCTCCGGCACATAAAACGAAAGGCGGATGAACGCTCCGTTCGGATCGGCGGTCGGCGCGCCGCGAATCATCTGGTACACGCCCGTTCCCATCGTCATCGGCGTCGGATTCGTCTCCTCCACCCGCCAGTCGAGACGGTTCAAGCCGGTGTGCAGATCGTTGAACGGGTACACCGTCGCCGGCCCGCCCTCCTCCGCCGGAAGCGGGATCAGCCGGAAGCTGTCCAGATACAGGTACAAGTAGTACGTGCCGACGCTGTCCAGCAGCACAGACTTGACGCCGGCAAACTCCAGCGTATGTTCACCCGCTTCCAGGCGCATCCGTTTCACGACAATGCTTTCCGTGCCGTTCACCCGCGCCGGTGCGTAAAAGCTGTAGCCGGACGCGGCCAACTCGCCGTCGATGCGGATATCCGCGTAACCCCCGGCATAGTTTTTCATCGAATCCTTCAGCCGGACTTCGTAATATCCCGTTTCCGGCACACGGAACTTCACCCGAATCATCTCGCCGTTCGGCTGGTCAGTCGGAGCGCCGCGAATCAGTTGGAAAATCGCGGAATCCATGCGCATTGGACTGGGCAGCGTGGCGTCCAGACGCCAATCCGGATTGTTCGGATCGTTGACCAGATCCATAAACCGGTACAGCGTGTCCGAAGCCGCGCTCTGCACGACTGGCGGCTCCGTCCCGGGTTCCGCCTTGGCCGTACCCGGCTGAGGCGGCAGCAGCCCGCCGGTTGCCAGCGCCAGCACTAGCAGCCAGATGAACGGAAGCAGCCGCCTCCGGCGATCGCTTGTTATTCTCATCCTTTCCTCTCTCCTTCGCAACTGGTTTTCTTGAGCAGAGCAGCAATACGTATCCTAGCGGATTCGGCGCAGCGCTGCTTGCCAAGCTTTGTGGAAAAAAGCGGCGGCGACGGAACAGGCCCCTATATCCTTGGTGGTCCTTTTCCCTTCTGCCGCCGCTGTTCCTAATCGAATTGCCGTCTGCGGTCTCAGCGCAAAATTAGCCTTTCCTAACGGTTACTGGCCTTGTGCGTCCCGAATCGCCTTGTTCAACTGCTCGTCGGCATCGCGCAGCGCCGTATTCATATCTTTTTTGTTCGAAACAATATCGTTGAAGGCTTTCTGAAACTCCGTGCCGGCAAGATGATTATAAGATGTCATATTCATCGGAGCGGCCGGCTTCGGGAACATCGCCTGGATGTTTTTACCCCGGAATTTGTCCAGATCCTGACCGTATTCCTTGCGCAGCTCCGGATTGTTCAGGACGGTCGCCCAGCCTTTGCGGTTATGGGCGCGCTGGAACTCCTCGGACAGCAGGAAGGCGATCACGTCGAAGGCCGCCTGCTGATGCTTGCTGAGCGAGGTGACATACCAGTAGTTCGTAAGCGCCTGCGGACCTGCGCCGACGGCCCCTTCATAATACGGGACAGTAGCCACATCCCAGTTCATCGTTTCCGGCGGCGTACCGCCGCTAAAATTCGTATACATCGCGACGCGCTTCTCCTTCTCGAACAGCGCGCGCTGTCTGGAGGACGCCATCGTCGCCGTTTCCACATCGTAGCCAGGCACCATATACAAGTCCACAATGCTTTGCATAATCTGCTTCCAGCCGTCAGAGCTAAAGTTCGATTTCAGCGTTTTCGGATCGATCGGGTCCAGCGACAGCTGGTTCGAGTTGACCTGGGTGGACGGCGAGGTAATGTAGCCATAGTAGTTGTTCCCGTCCTCGCTCCGCGTCAGCCGCCGCGCCAGTGCGGCTAGCTCGCTCCATAACATGCCGTCCTTCGGATAACGAACGGAAAATTTGTCGAACAGGTCTTTATTGTAGTACAGTCCGGACGTCGCAACCCACACCGGCAAGCCGTAAATGGCTCCGTTTCCGAACTTACGCTGCGTTTCGATCAGACTGGGCTCCACCTTGTCCAGATCGAGCTTGCCAAGCCGGATCATCTCGGTCAGATCGACTTGAAGCCCGAATTCCTGCATCGTCGATAAGTAAATCCCTGTCGAGCCGAACAGCAGATCGATCGGCGTTTTTGCCGTAACGACGTCACGCAGCGACGACCCTTCCCCCGGTATGATAAAATCAAGGGTAAGGTGGGGAAATTTCTGACGGATCGGCTCTCCGTATTGGGCCTGAAGCGCTGCAGCGTCACCGCCGCTGGCGCTGAAAATGGTCAGCTTGATCGGCTCGGGCGGCTGTTGCTTTTCGGCCGCCTGCGGCTTGCCGCCGCCGTCCGTACCGGTCTGCGGGAGCTGCGCCTGGCCTCCCCCGCAAGCGCTTAGTGTCATCACCGCCGCTAGCGCACAGGCAATTCCTGCTCGTCCCCGTATGTTCCGTCTCTGTCTTCTGGTCATGAAATGAACCCCTTCCCCGACTGTTGTTCGCAGGGGCTTGACAGGCACCCCCGCGCGTTGTCATGCTTTACATGAACAATCGTAATACGGGACGGGTCGGAAGATAATGTCCGGATTTGACGGCTTTATATCCGAATTTGACCTTTAAGGGGCGTTGGCTATGACTTTTCCGCAATACGACGAACGCACGCCGTATCAGGACCCGTATTTGGGCATGTTCATTTACCGCCACTGGAAACCGTATTATCCGCGGCCGATCGGAAATTTGTGGCATTACCATAAACAATTGGAGCTGCTGTGTATTTTGGAAGGCCGCATGGAGATGCGGATCGAGGAGGAAAAACATCGGCTGGAGCAGGGCGACGTGCTGCTGATCGGCTCCTCTCAGCCTCACTGCACCTGGAGCGTGGATACGGAGCGGGTTGTTTACACGATTCTTCATTTCGAACCGGTGCCTTATCTGGATCCCGCGATGCTCGTCTATTACCGGTTTTTCGCCGAAATCGACGCGCCGCTCAGCCGGATCAATAGGCGCTTCAAAGAATCGCCCGAGCTGCGGGAGCAAGTCGGACGGATGATGCTGCAGCTGCTGGCTGAAGTGGAGCAAAAGCCGATCGGCTATGAAATCTCCGCCAGTCTGACGATCAAGCAACTGCTGCTGCTGACTCTCCGCCACGGCTCTCCGAAGGATCTGGGGGAGTTGTCGACGCATACGTATAACCTGCGTCCGGTGCTGGAATACGTGGACCGAAACCTGACTGAGAAAATCGACATGGAGCTGGTCAGCGCGATGATGGGGATGAGCTATCATTACTTCTCCCGCTACTTCAAAAGCGTGATCGGCATGACGTTTGTCGAGTATGTGCATATGCGGCGGATCAAAGAGGCGGAACGTCTGCTGCTGACCGAATCGTGCAGCATCGCCAATGTCGCCGCCCGGGTCGGCATTACGAATATGACCTACTTTTACAAATTATTCAAGCGCTTTCACCAATGCTCGCCCAAAGAATACGTACAGCGTGTTCAGGCGGGACGCACCGCCATCCCTAGTTCCGGAGAGAACGCCCCTGAGTTGGAAGGCGGCCAGGCATAATACCTCGCCGCCGGCTGAGCCGGCTTCCCCTGCAAGCCGGCTCTGGACCAGAAGCCTCCGCAATGACATCCCCGGCCTTCCAGTTACTTTGCCATAGATGTTTTAACCTTTTCCTTTTGGAACTTTACATACAAAAAGACCTGCATCCTTCGTGACTGGAATGAATCCTCTTCTATCCTTTTTACTGTTTAGATACTGCGTAAACTCAACGAGCGCCCCCTTTTCCATTAATGCGGCTTTGAATGAAGGGCTAATTGAGAAGATGAAATCGGCTAATTCCTTGGCGACGGGAATCTCCAAGCGAGAATAAATACGAAAAACTCGTTGCTGTTGGTTTTCATGGGAGACCTCCTCCTTGTTCGGAGCCGGGGGCAAAAAAACAATAGCTTTAAAATAAAAATCCGCAATAGATGCGGATTCATCAGCATGTTTGTTCCTCGCCCTCGAACGACTTTTTTGTACAGCGGCTGTGATGGCTTTAGCAGCCGGTCAATTCGTATAATCCGAGACCGGCCGGGTCGTTCCGCGGACGGTCAATTGAGAAGCCACTTTTACATGACGATACCCGCCTTCCGCCGAATGCTCATTGCCTGTCAAAATGTCCAATACCGCGTTCGCCAAATGCTCGACGTTCGGTCCAACCGTCGTCACCGCTATGTCCATCATCTCCTCAAGTTCCGGAACATCGTCGTAGGCGATGAGCGAGAGATCTTCCGGAATCCTTACATCGCACATTCTGCACAGCTTCAGCAGCTTGAACATCGCGACATAGCTGTCGACGATGAGCGCCGTCGGCCGCTGCGCTTTCGTTTTGCGGAGCATATCCGTTACCCGGTTCCACGATTCCGGAGCGTTTCTCGGAGTAAAGAGGAGGCGGTCGGGATGATCTTCCAGTTGAAAAAGCTGCGCCGCCCGGTCAAAGCCGGTGATCTTCTCCGTATTGTAGCCGATAAAACTGATTCTACGGTGGCCGAGCCCGGCAAGATGATCCACAGCTTGTTGAACCGCCTCTTGCCTGTCGATGGATACCGTATGGTAGTAAGGGCTTGGAGCACTGTTGAACATCAGCATCGTTCCCTGAAACGATTCTCTAGCCCGGATAAACTCCGGGGACGTATTCTCTCCAGTCGGCCATATCACAATGGTATCGACAAAATGTTTGACGAATGTTCGAATCGCCGCCGTCGGATTTCCCATCGCGACCATCACCGAGTATCCTGCCTTTTCGGCCTGGATTTGAAATTGCTCGAACAAGTGATAAAGGAACAGACCGGATTTGTTCGGCCAAATCAAGCCGATGCTGTCCGATTTGCGGTCGACCAGGCGACGGGCGGCAAGATTCGGAACATAATTCAATTTATTGGCGATGGCTATGATTTTGTTTCTTGTTTCCGCGCGGACTCCCGGTTCTCCGTTAAGCGCTTTAGACACCGTCGTGAAGCTGACACCCGCCATTTGAGCAATATCTTTAATCGTAACCACGGATTCACCCGATTCATGAAAGATCTGGTCTATGTTTCCATTATAAAGGAGAATCGGGGTCATTGCTATCCATGACGGCTACGGGAATAGGATCTGCACGCTTATTGTCAATGTTACAGAAATCGATTTCCACTCCACCATACCTGCATGTCTAATGAAATCAATCCAACAAATCTTGAATGAATATACGCTTTCCTTCTACAATGGAACGATTCGCGGCCACTCCGATCAAGAGGGACATGGCACCCGACATGGAACCGGCGCGCTGCCGCAGTTCGTCCCTCGATTGCGTGCAGATCATCTGTTGAAGACGGTAGTCACCGCCTCCGTGCGGGCCCGTCGCTTTTTTGGTCTGGCGGCTGATCACCTCCCCGGCGCGGTTATAGATTTGAATACGGTGCATGGGCTCATCGGCTCGCGGTCCTCTCAAATATTCGCCCGCTTCCATTCTCCCCTCCGTTCCGTTGAACGTGGCGGTCCAATTTTTATAAGGACTGTGCGCTACCAAGGTGTAGTTCAACAGAGCGCCTCTTTGGTACTGGACCTGAACAGACATCGTGTCATAGATGTCGATATCGTCGCCAAACACGCATCGGTCCCGGATATAGCCGTCTTCCTTCTCGTTCTCGTAATAATGCTCGCGGATATATTTGTTGGCTTGAATATCGATATAATGCTCGCACGATGGTTTGAAGTTGCACGTCAAGCAGCGTTGCCCTCTTTGTTCTCTTACAGGCCCGAAATATTGTCTGGTTCCCATCGCATTAACTTGCACCGGCTGATCGTCCAGCCACCAATTGACCAAGTCGAAATGATGGGTCGATTTATGAACGAGCAGCCCGCCGCTTTGGTTCATATGCCGGTGCCAACGGCGGAAATATTGCGCGCCATGAATCGTATCGACATACCAGTTAAAATCGATGCTGATGAGCCGGCCGATCGTTCCTTCCTCGATGATTGTTTTCAATTGTGCCATATAGGGCATAAACCTGCAGTTGAAGGCGACCGTCACTTGCCGCCCCGTTCGCCGTTCCGCCTCTAATATCGCTTTGCACTTCTCGCTGTCTGTCGTCATCGGCTTTTCGGTAACGACGTCAATACCTGCCTCCAGTGTCCGGATAATGTATTCGTGATGGGAATAGTCCGGCGTAGCAATGATATACAGCTCGGCGCCGCTCTGAGCCAGCAATGTATCGAAATCGGCATAAACGGGAACCCCGCCATGCTCCTGTGCGAACTTATTGGCTCGCAGTAGATTGATATCGAACACGCCTGCTAACTCGACCTCGTTCGGGAAAGCGTCCGCCATCGGTTTGCCGAATGCAGCCGCCCTGTCCCCTGTTCCGACAATTACGTACCTTTTCATTCCAGCACCTACTTTAACGTTTTCTATGAATAATTCTCCATTCAATTAAACACCTTATAATAAAGGATTTATTCTTGTTTTTATAATAGCAAACGTTTTCCATATCAACAATACCATTTTTCTCCTTTTAGAAAAACTTCTATGGTTTCCTCAGATTCACCAACATGGTGGAGTACCCGCTCAGCTGACTCCCCCGCAAATATGTGGATAAAAAAAAGAACCCTCCGCTTCCGGAGAGTTCCTTTCTATGAGCGGTCAGCTGCCGCCTGTCGGATCGCCTACTGCACCTTATTGCCCGGCTTGCCCAATAGCATTACTTCTCCAAAAGCTCGATCAGTCGACCTTCGGGATCTTCAATCCAAATAAACGTTCCAAATTCACTGCTCTCTTTGTTCTTCGCAAGAGGGACACCCATTTGTTCAAGGTGCTGGATAGTCTCGTCCAGATTATGGACTTGGAAATTTAACATCACTTGTTGTTCGGTTGGAAAATAACGGTCATCCTCGATAAAGAAAGAGAAAATAGTCTCGTTTCCTTGTTGGGGTTTGATCACGGTCCCGTTCCAACTTTCGATTTCAAGCTTTAACACTTCGCTGTACCATTTTTTCACAACTTCGGGGTTTTTCGATCTCCATAAAATTCCTCCGAAACCTTTTATCATCGTAGCTAACTCCTGAAGAAGCACAAATCGGATCACTTGTCCCTTGAAGTAGAAGGACAGCTGCATCAAGATCATCAAACTCAAACAGGGGCGAATTGGCAATATAGCGGTTATAATTGTCCCAGATCGTTTCTTGGAGTGCCAGCTGCCCCCCTTCACGATCACAGGAACAAGCTCCCCGCTATGTCCCGCTGGCAGCATCAAAATGCCTTTCCGTTTTCGATCTCCAAACTTCCACACAACTGTTCTGACTGATCCCAAGCTTTCCGGACAGATCTCGGGATTGAGATCCCCAATTTTTTGTACCTCTTTGGTATGCAAGTCCAGGCTGTATAATGTCGGGGGTTCGTTCTCGGATTCAGCTGCGTAAATAATCTTCTCTTTATACGCTGTCTTGGAATAGGCGGTCCCTCCCATATACCACGGAAAATGTTTGCGGGGCTCCTCGTGCAACAGCTCTTTCAGACCTTTTGAAAGATCTAACCGGTAGAAGCCATTCCTCTCTTTCTTAGGTTCGCGCGTTTGAACAATCACGTTGGGATGTTCGTGATTCTCTATGCCGGATCGGTCCATAGGAAGTATAGCTATGATTTGACGATCCCAGTCTTGAATTACATGAACCAGCTCACCGGTTTCTCGAATCATTCTCCATAATCCTCCCTTCGCCACCAATAAAACATCACCGTTAGCAAGAATCATTGGAGGATCTAAATACCTGTTGAACTTTACTTGTTCTGATAAAGCTATAGGATATGGCGCAGATTTTCCGTCTATGTGAACGGCCCACAGTGCTCCATCTGCTAGTGCGCCAGCTGTTGTATACGCAATGGTCCTCTCATCGTACCAAGTAAATGTCGGTCCTTCCAAATAGACGTTCTTAGCGATACATCGCGGAGTTCCATCAGATGCTGTTTGGATAGGCGCCACCCATAAGTCATAGGCCATCTGTTGATGTGCTGCGTTTTTTTGGAGACCCGCCGCATTTGCGAAAACAAGAAGTGTACCGTCTTGTGAAACCGCAACCCCTAATGGATGAAACCCTTCAGCAATGATTTGTGACTCCTCCGTTACAGAATCAATTCTGGCGAGTTCTGCACGGTATCTGCTTAACCATGTCTCAGAAGGCTGCCCGCTGCTTGAGCCATCAGCTTTGAAGGTTTTATAAACTGAAATGGGGGCCTTGACGCAAAAATTATCACCTGCAGGGAAGCCGAACCCGGAATCATCGATGCCTTCCAATGGCATTACTTTGACAATGAGGTATCGTCCATCACTTGACCAGACCGGTGATTCGAAACCGAAAAAGGGTCGCACCACGTGCCTGGTAAGCCGCATTATATCTCTATTTTCTCTCCATAACCATAATCCGGCTTCCCCGCCCAGATCGCAATAAAACGCCAATGTATCTTCTACTGGCGACCATATTCCAGACCAGCTGCTTCGTCCCGGCTCAGTGACGATCGGGATTCCTCGGTTGTTAGTTAAATCAAACAGCCACTGAACGCTTCCGGCGACGTCGGATGAAACGCCCGGGGATAATCCTGTCGGCCTGACAGCGGGAAGAGTACAGGCCATCCATCGCCCACTCGGTGAAACGGTGAACGGAAAACGGAAAGCAGGTCTTCTTAGATTCGTAATGGTTTCAAAAGCCAATTTCAAATGTTACACCTCCACAGGTAAAAGGACGCCAGATCAATCGCTTGATCTTGGCGTCCTATAAAATAAAAAGGATGGCAGGGGTTACCTGTCATTCTACTTCAAGTGTAACATATGAATTCATACTGTCAACCGTCCTCATTGCTTCATTCCGTCGTTGTTTATTTTTTCATTTGCTTGGCTTCGTCTTGGATATTTGCGGCTACAAAACCGCTCTTATTCGGTTCTTCTCTCCCCGGCCGAGCTCTTGTATCCGTTTGCTGAAGGAACTGCTCGATTCATGTATAAGATTTTTTTCATACCCTTTCGATTTGGATGATTCGTCTAAGGGAGTTAAGGCGGGTTGCCGTCCTCCAACAATCAAGTTTAATAGAACACCTCCCGCCGCCAGTTCAAGTCTGCTTATACTGGTTTACGTCTATAAGCCCTCACTGCGAAAACATACGCAACAATAAGAATCCCCAGGCACCATACGAGCGCGATCCAAATGTCATGGCCGACAGGCTGATCCGACAGCAGCGCGCGGATGGCTTCCACGATCGAGGTTACTGGCTGGTTTTCGGCGAAAGCGCGAACGACGTCCGGCATCGTTTCGGTCGGCACGAAGGCCGAGCTGATAAACGGAAGGAAGATAAGCGGATAGGAAAATGCGCTTGCACCTTCCACCGATTTGGCGGACAGTCCGGCAATCGCCGCAATCCAAGTCAGAGCCAGCCTGAACAGTACAAGTATACCGGCTACGGCAAGCCAAGACAGTACCCCCACTGACGAGCGAAAACCGATGATGAGCGCTACGAGAATGATGATGATAACAGAAACGGCGTTGGGTACCACCGAGGTCAGCACGTGGCCCCACAACACGGCGGAACGCGCAATCGGCATCGTATGGAACCGCTCAATGATGCCCCGTTGCTTATCCAAAAACAGACGGTAAGCGGTATAAGAGATTGCGCTGGCAATCGCAATCAGCAGGATGCCGGGCAACAGGTAATTCACATAGTTCTCCGCACCGGTTTGGATTGCGCCGCCAAACACATAAACAAACAGCATAAAAAGCTACATACCCACAATTGGAACAAACGGCTGCTTTCGTTTTTGCAGCGTTACAATCTTGTATCATTTCATTTTGACATTGAATACATTTCATCCTTATACCTCCATTGGTTTTTAGATACGGTACTTGCGGATCAGGGTGCAACGCACTCGGGAGACAAAAGAAATTTAACAGTTTCCATATCGCTGGAACACCGTCTAATCATATAATTTGAGTATCCGAATCCTGTCGGAATATATTTACATTGGAGGAAATCCATGAACAAGTTACGACGAAGCAGGGTTGCATTAATGTTTCTAATTGGGTCACTCGCCATCTCGCCATTGACCGCTTCGGCAGCGGAGCCGATGATTAAGCCGACGCTCCCGTCTATCCCCTCTGTACCGATCATATTGATCGATCCCGATGACGATTTCCCTGCGGGGTCCTTGGCGAACGCTCCGTTGATCGAGCGCCGTTGGGAGTTTTCCCAGCTCAAGGGAGCGTACTATGCTCCGAGCCTGGCAGCCGACGGCACCTTATACGTCGGAAGCTGGAACAAATACTCCGACGGTGACGGACTGACCGCCATCGCGCCTAACGGCAAGCTGTTGTGGAGCCTCCTCTCCGACAACGGCTATTACGACACGACCATTGGACCGGATGGCACCTTGTACGCTGCAAGAGGGGGAGGCGGACTGCAGCAAATATTCAAAGACGGACGGGTCGGATGGACGTACTCCGGTTTGATCACGGGGAAGATTTCTTTCCTGCCGGACGGAACGATTGTGCTCGCAGTATCGGATAATATCGTATGGATCGACCCCGATGACGGTTCGGTTATCCGGTCGGTCGATGTGCCTTCGGTGCTTCCGCATTCGCTCAGCGTCGCCGCCGACGGCACGGTGTACGCCGTATCCGGCAAGTCGAGTCTCTACTCGGTCAAGCCGGACGGCAGCTTGAAATGGTCACGCGACATGACCGGCGGCAGCGGCTCCAGTTACGCTAACTTTTTCGGCACCGCTCTCGGCTCCGACGGAACCGTGTACGCCGTAGCCAATAAAAACACTGTCGTCGCCTACAAGCCGGACGGGAGCGTTAAAGATCAGTATACGGCGTCCGCGGACATTTCGACGACCCCGGTTATCGGCAAAGCCGGCGAATTGTACGTCGGACTCGTCAATGGCAAGCTGATCGGATTAAACACTGCCATGGACGTAAAATGGATCACCAAATTTACCAATTCCATCACGCGAATCGTCGCCGGCCCGGGAGAGCTTGCGTATGTCTACAGCAGCGATGGTCAATATTTGTACGCGATTGCCGCCGTCGACGGCAATGCCAAGTGGAAAGCCGAAGTGCCTCATAACAGCGGCGGCGGCCATGGGAATATCGTTTTCTCCTCCGACGGCACCCTGTTTGCCAGCGGCTTCGGGCTGTTCGCACTCGGAACGCCGCCAGTTGCCAGCGTGACGCTGGATAAGCCGGCGATCGAGCTGCAAGCCGGACAGAGCACGGCGCTAACCGCTACCGTCGCTCCCTCCGTAGCGGTCAATCGCAAAGTCAATTGGAAGAGCGATAACCCAAACGTCGCCCACGTCAACGGCTCGGGTATCGTAACGGCTGTGTCGGCGGGCAAAACCAAGGTGATCGCATCGACGGACGAAGGCGGTTACATGGCGATCAGCGAAGTGAACGTCAGCGCTTCGCCGCCCCCCCTCCCCGTGTTGACGGATATCGAGGGCCATTGGGCTAAGCCTGAGATAACGAAAGCGGTCGAACTGGGAATCGTTTTCGGATACGAAGACGGGACGTTTAAACCGGAAAAGGGCGTGACAAGAGCGGAGTTCGCGGTGATGCTCATGCGTGCTTTGAAGCCGGATGTCGAAGGCATAACTCTGCCGTTTACGGACCAAAACGATATCCCCTCGTGGGCGGCCAAGGCCGTCGCTCAAGCGGCTCAGCTTAATATCGTAAGGGGCAATTCCGACGGAACGTTTCTTCCGTCGAACCACATCACGCATGAGGAAATGCTGGCGATGGTCGTACGCGCATCGGGCATAACCGCTCCGGACCCCGCGCCGGCCAGCGGTTACGCGGACGACGCCGATCTTTCGGACTGGGCCAGAGGGTCGGCGTACATCGCTTCTCGGCATTCGCTTCTCGGCGGCATGAACGATAACAAGGTTCGCCCGAAGACCTCGACTACTCGCGCGGAATCGGCTGCGGCCATCGTCCGCATGCTGGATCTATAAGTCAACTAGCCGGGGACCCTAGGGTCCCCGTGTTTGCGTGAAAGAAAAATTGCAACTTGTGCTTTGAGGCAACAGGAGTACTCACCAAGGACTTGTATAGGCTGCTGATCTATGGAAGCATCCCCGGCGCGATCGGTTTAGCCTAAAGAGTTACCGTCGTGGTCGCACTTCATTTTACCAAGAATCGGTTTCTTTTTCTTATACAGAATGAAGAAGGGGCGTACCTGATTGAAGAATACAAAAAGAGCAGGTTCACCTGGCGCCTGCTCCAAAATAACCATTTCGTTATCATGCCTTTTAACTAGATGCATTACAAATTGATTAATAAGGACGCGTGGGATCTATTATGGAATGCTGCAGCTTTTCTGTATAAGCATCAAAAGCATCTATGCCTTCTTCTAAAATTAGACGTGCTTCTTTATCACTAATGGGTATAACCCACAAGACACTAATTATTTCTTCACCTATTTGTATTTCTTCCAAATCCTCACTTTCTCCCCTTAGTTCATCAATCAACAGGGCTTTTGCAGTCCAGTTCTCTGGGGCGAGTGCGCTCTCAGTCATTACTCGTGGGACTTCCGAAGATTTTACATTTTCAATAGTATGGGCAAGTAGGTCGCAGAAATACGAGAATATGCGATCGACGCTCTCTTGTCCCAAATCGGGTGTTAAAGCTAGCATCCATTCCGTCTCGGTTGGTTTTCCAGTTTTTCGAACGGAATTCGATAGGCCGACAGTTGCGAATCTTGCAGGATTGTTTTCATTCGTTGACGGAAAATAATAGATCTCGATATATACGCCAATCTCCGGTTTTGTCATTATGACTCTGTATTCCGGCATAGACCATTCTTTCATATACAAATTAAGAATAATGGTTCGTTTGATGTCAAGCTTCAGCAGTTTTTCTTGACTCGATTCTCTGTTGATTTGCACACCCATCACCTTTCTGGTTGGTTAGCTAACAATACGCAATGGCTGCTTAGCAGCGGACGGAGTGGACAAGTGCCGTTGATGTTTATTGGCCAGATCGAGTAAAGCCGCAACGATTCCCCACCTGGACGGTTCGGGTGACCTGTCAACGATCGTCATCCTCCAGTTCGCCGCCGGAGGCTGGCCGCCGACGTTCCGATTGCTTCCGTTGCTCGTATCGCTCACGAATCTTCGTTAATGCTTCCTCACGAGCCTTCTCGACTTTTTCTCCCGCCTGGCGTTCGAGCACTTCCTTCCGGTCCGGACTGGTCTTGTACACATTCACCGTAATGATCTCGTTTGTCTCTCTAATGTTCTCGCCCTCTTTACTCACAATCCCCCGCTCTTCGTTATTTACTTGATTCAGCACAAATTTTTCAAGTGCTGCTGCAACACCATCGTTATCGTTGGATTCAGTAACGTACTTTGCACAATTTTTCAGTTCCGTTATCCCGTTCCCCATGGCAATGGGAAATCCGCACTTATGGAAAAGTCCCAAATCGTTAAAATCGTCTCCAAATACCATTACATGGTCCGGGCTCATCCCGATCTCATTTAAGACCCACTGCACGGCATCCTCTTTTGAAGCGGATTTATGCATAATTTGAACCAATACTCCTTCATCCGTTGCGATTACGTTGACTTGGTTACCGAATTGCCGGGCAAGCTCGTTCCATGAGCTGTAACCCACAACCAGAATTTTAGTCGGAGATAGGGAACAGATAAAATTAGAGTCGACTACCTCTGGTCTAGATTCACCCGAACGGGCGTCAAACTTAGCGGACTCGGAGTCGGGAATCGGTGTGCACGTATACCAGGAGTCATTAACTTCATAGTAGATGGTAGAGTGGGGTTCGCTTAGCTCAATGAGTTTAATAATCTGCTGGCTAATCTCTGTGGGGATACAAATGTGCCGCTGAACTTGTTTAGATTCGTTTGTCACTAAGGCACCATTGTAGAAAACAAGGTACTCTGCAAACGGAAGATCTTTTATAAAATGTTTAGCGACTCTAGGCGGTCGTGCTGTAGCGACAATAATATGAATTCCGGCTTCAAAACACTGCTTAACCGCACGATAATTCCGTGGAGATATGGATTTGCTGCTATCGAGCAAGGTTCCATCCAAGTCTAGCACAATTGCTTGTATTCCTGACATCGCATCCCCACACTCCTTAGTTAAATTCCTCCAATTATATCTGAATAGAGGTGCTGATGGTAGCCCCATTATTGGATTTTTGATCAGTTTGTTTACAATAAAAAAGCGTCCGGCAAAGGCGTCCGGACGGTCATTTGACGTGCAAACCCATGCGTTGGTGCGTGAGAGGGAAGGAGTGCCTTAGCTACAGCCGCCCGCCCTCAATCGGGTTGTCTAGCAAAACAACCGCCGCAGCATCAATGCCGCGGCGGTTGTTTTTGGGCTCAATCGGTTCAACAGAACCGACGCAGGTCGGTCGTTAAACCGAAATCACCTTTGTCTGCATGTTCAATTCCATCACGCTCCCTTCCTGCAGGATACTTTTAGTATACTGGACGATGTCGTTTCCCGCCATGGACCGTTTTGTTATAACGATTTTGGACCAACTCTGGGCGGGCGGATGGAATCGTTACTTGCGCGTTGCTTTCGAGAGTAAACGCTTACTTTTTCGATGCTTTGATCGTCTCTATGTCTTTATCCGCTTCTTCTGCCGCTTTCCTCAGCAGTGTATTGATATCATCGTTTCCGGTTCCTGTGATCAATTGGTTCATGTGGGTCACCCATTTTGTTTTAGCTTGAGCATCATAAGTTGTCATCGCCATAGGTTCGGCCAGCTTCTCCGGAAGCCGTGCTTTAATATTTTTACCTTTCAAGTGCTCCACTTCTTGCCCGAAAGCGTTGCGTACGGCTTGACTCTTATGAACAGGCACGTCTCCGCGCTTCGCCAGCTTCAACTGGAACTCTTCCGACGTTAAGAATGCGATCGCTTCAAACGCTTCATCTTTATGCTTGCTCATCGAAGTAATGTCGAAATAGGTCGGATAAGGTTGCGAGCCAACACCGGGAAGCTCTTTAAATTCCGGGAGTTTGACCATGTCCCAATTTTTTATGGCATCATTTTTATCAGGGATCGCCAGATGAGCCATCATAGCTACAGTCAAGTCTTTTCGGAATGCATCCACCTGCGCGAGTAGGACGCCAGTCTTGGAATCGACCTCATTTCCTGGTATTTTATAGAAACGAGAGAGATTGTCCGCGATTTTTTTCCAGTTTTCATTCGTCGCGAACAAAGACTTATCCGTTTTAGGATCCACATAACCTGCAGAGAACTGGTTCGTCTGAGCAATGTGTTCCACCGAGGCTACCAATCCGCGATAATTAACGCCACCTTCTGTCCTTGTCATCCTCTTGGCTAATTCGTAGGTGTCGTCCCATGTCATTCCATCTTTCGGATAGCTGACACCAAATTTGTCGAACAAATCTTTATTATAGGATAGTACACTTACTGTATTCGTAACCGGCAGTCCGTACATTCCGCCATTTGCGATCTTTTTCATAAGCTCAACCGTTGAAGGCTCTAATTGGTTTAAATCATAATTGTTCTTTTTGATCAGCTCGGTCATATCGTACTGCATGTTATTGGCAATCAGATGCGCATGAATATGTCCGACTGATGAAAACAATACGTCAATAGTCGTTCCGCTTGCAATCAAATCGGTCGTCTTCGCGCTTGGAATAAATTTAATATTCATGTGGGGGAATTTTGTTTTTATCGCGTCCCCATACTGTTCCATAAACATGGCTTCCGTCCAACCGCTTGAGGTTTGGAAGAAGACAAGATCGACCGGCTCTTTCTTTTTCACTTCCGGGACTTTGCCGCTATCAGTCGTCCCAGCAGCCGTCCCTGCAGTCGTACTCCCTCCGGTGTTGGCGCCAGAGCAAGCTGACGCTACTGCGGCGAGCAGTCCGAATATTGCAGCGTTTTTGGCGAACTTTGCTAATTTAACACCTGTGCGCCTATTGTTGTTTTTTGTTGCGCGACTCTCCGCAAGTTCGATTTTAGTTCTCTTGTTAACCATTCTCGACGCCTCCCTTTTTGTTTGAGCGCATATGTTGGAGTTGTAAGCGCTCTATCCATAAATCGATTATAACCCTACAACCTGAGAATATCATAAATGCGGTATATCAAAGTTGCAATTTCTTATGGTAAAATGCTAATAAAATACGTCGAATGTTATCGGAGGAATTATGTTGATTTTTGAACATTGCCCGTTTCTGATTGACGCCCCGGTTAAGCTCGATATGTTTTTTGACAACTCCCGGTATTTCAAGCAGCTATTTCATTTCCATCCCGGTATTGAAATGATATTTGTACATGAAGGTTCAGGTCAGCTCATTCTGGAGCAGAGCATATATGAAGTGAAGCCCGGTACATTGATTTTCCTCAAACCGTACCAGCCGCATTATCTGCAAATGCAGATCGGCCCCGGAAAACCTTATATCCGATCGCTGATGAAGTATGAGCATAGCTATCTCGCGGAGAATTTGAAAGCGTTTCCGCAACTGCGCGAATTTCATGACTACATATGCAGCGATACATCGACCTCCCAAGTGCAATATGTGCCGGATTGGAAAAACTTTGAGCAGTTTCTCCGGGAAAATTACGAACGGCTGCAGCGGTATCCTTTCTACAACCAGATGGAGGGCAATTCGCTGTTTCTCGTAAACGTATTTCACTACTTGTATCCGTTATGGAAAACAGGAATGGTATCGAAGCAGAAAAAACAGGCCGCCGAACCGACTGTAGCGAAAATGATCCGGTGGATTAACGAAAATTATGAGCAGGAATTTCAGCTTGAAGCGTTAGCCCAGGCGGTGCATATCTCTCCGAATTATGCGTCCTATATATTCCGCCAGACGACGGGCAAGACAATTATGGAGTTTTTGACGGACCGGCGTATCAAACAAGCGTGCATTCTGCTGAAAACGACGGCCGCATCGGTGCAGGAAATCGGTGAAAAATCGGGCTGGGTGAACTTTAACTATTTTTGCAGCATATTCAAAAAACGGTTGGGCATGACACCGAAACAATACCGTCATCATTAACTGCTTGATCCGGCAAAGGATATATGTTTTGCCCTTAGTCAAGGACAAGAACATATATCCTTCGAAATGAAAGAAACGCCCGATCGTTCCAGGTTTGCTGCTTTATTCAATCTAAAGAGCTGCCGTCTCCAAAAGCGTTACGAATACACCGCTCGAACAACGGTTTTTCAAATTCCAGTTTGTTTTTGGAAGCTTTTGTTTCTACGATCGAACCTGCTTCCAGCAGATAGTCCCGTAATAAGGTGCGAAATGTGCTCGTGTCCTCCTCGTGGTCTCCGCTCCATTCTGATGCATCGAAGCATATTGTAGTTATGAATTTTTGTTTTGCTTTATAAAAGAGCGGCTGGTATATACCCGATTTATCATAATACGTCGAAACATCTCCGTTAAAACATAAGCATACATCCATTTCCTGCAAGCAGGAAAACACGGCATCCTGCATAGAAGCTTTTATGCGTTGTCGTATGTCGCGCACCGATTGGACGACGCCGGGCGTGACCCTCTCCGCACCGCCATAAATCGTTCGTATCGTGAGCTCCAAATTCGCGATCCCCTCCCGTTGTGTACATATATCCGTGCCGGACGAGTACCCGGTTTCAGCCGGTCCTGCCCCATTAGCCAAATAATATCATAGATGACTATCGTCTGCTATTACGCATAACTGCCCATGCAAGCAGTTCCTTATCCTTGAAGGTATCCAACATGCAAAAGAAAGCAAAAACCGCATCCTCTGCGAATACAGGGGAGATGCGGTTCTTTGAGAAGTTCCTCGGTTTATCTTATTTGCCTGTTTTGGCTGCTTCCTCTTCGATTGCTTTGTTGATCGTTTCTTCCGCATAACGCAGCGCCGTATTGACGTCCTTATGGCCTTGAATGACGGCATCGAACTCCTTGCTGAGCAAGTTCGCGCCATTGGTAGCCAGCTCGGGCGCCTGCGGACTCGGGGCGACCTTGTTGTGGAAGGCGGCGCTCGTGTTTTTACCCTTTAGCAGCTCCAGGTCTGCGCCGAACGCTTTGGCGATCGTTTCATTTTGCAAGCTTGTCGTCTTACCGGACTTGCTGTTCGCCAGCTCGACCTCGTCGGAAAGCACGTGCAGCAGCACCTGGAATGCCTGTTCCTTCGACTTGCTCGTATTGGAAATGAACCAGGCTCTCGGCTCCACCTGCAGCCCCATATTTTGCTGCGCGGACGAGACCGGTACGGACACCATATCCCATGCGATATCGTTCATACCCGCTCGCGTATAAGCGGAAAGCGGTGAAATAACGGCCGCTATGTTTTTGTCCGTATAAAAGGCCGTCAGCTCTGCTGCGCCGTCGCCCGGCTTGTAGCCGGTCAGCATGCCGTTCACCTCGTAGAAGCGTTTGGCATTATCGAATATAGTTTTCCAAGGCGCCGTATTGACAGCCGCCCGTCCGGTTTTGGCGTCGATGATCGGCAGCGAAGCCGCGTTGTTGGTCAGCATGGTGCGAAAAAACATCGTGACGCCCCGGTACTGAATCCCGTCCTGGAAGTTGGTCATCTTGCGGCTCATCTCGTACGCTTCATCCCACGTCATGCCGTTTTTGGGGTACGGAACGCCGAACTTGTCGTAAATGTCTTTGTTGTAGAACATGACGTGCGGATTGGTGCTCTCCGGCAGACCGAACAGCTTGCCGTCGCCCGATACGTCGCGGAACGTCTGCAGCAGGCCCGGTTCGAATCGGTTCAGATTGACCTTGTACTTGGCGATCAGCTCGGTCAGGTCGTACTGCAAGCCGTTAGGCAGCAAATTCTTTTGCATTTCGGGTAGGGCGAACAGGAAAATGTCTGGCACGTTGTGGGTAGCGATCATATCCGGCACAGTCATACTGCCGGGCTTGACATAGTTCAGCTTGTAGTTTGGAAACTTGCTGCGGACATACCGCTCGACTCTCGACTTGAAGATGTCCTCGGTAAATGAGGAACTGCTGGCGTAGATCGTCAGCTCCGCCGCTTCATTATAATCGACTGCCGCTGGAGCCGCTTGGTCGGAAGGCGCAGCCTTCGGCTTGCTGCCGCCGCTCTCTCCCCCGCCGCAACCGGACACCATTGCTACGACTGCAACAGCAGGTCCCACAAGCTTCCAATTCATCCTTCTCATCATGGTTCGGAACTCCCCCATCGGTTCAATCTGTCCATTTCTGTATAACTGCTCATTCCCGGTTCGCCTTGTCCGGCTTTCGGCTAGAGTATCGGCTCCCGTTAAGCTGCATCTTACCTAGAGCTAGAGCGTGCCAGCAAACCCGCAATCGCCTTCATCCTTTGCGGTATGCCTTCGGGGCAAACCCCGTGTACTGCGCAAACACTCTGGAAAAATACAACGGGTCCGTATAGCCGACCTCGGCGGCAATCTCGCCGATGCTTTTGCGGCTGTCGCGAAGCAGCTCCTTTGCTTTGTCCATACGGATTTTGATCAGATATTGCACCGGCGACCAGCCGGTATACTTTTTGAACAGCAGCGACAAGTAGCTTTGCGATAACGAGACGTAATCGGCCATCGCTTTGCGGTCCAGCTTCTCGGGATACCGCACGTTAATGTAGCCGATCACTTTATTGACCAGCGCAAGCGCCGCTTCCTCGTCGCCCTTGGAACGGATTTGCTGGTTGAGCAGTTCGGACAGGAGGTTTTTGAAGGCCAGATTCACCTTCCATTCGTAACCGACCTTTTTGCTGTTCCAGCTGGCATGCATGTGCTGCAAAATGACAGTGGCTGCATTGGCGTGACGAAGCTTCGAGAACGGCTGGAGCGGCAGCTTATGCCCGCTATTCCCCGCTTCCAGCGACGGGCGGTTCCACCCTTCCCAGCGGACGAGCGCATAATGAAACATAACCGAGTAAAATTGAAGCGGGTCTTGCCTGGAGCTTATAAAATGAATGTCGTTGCCGGGAGACGAATACACGACCATGCCCGGCTGCAACGCCGTTTCCTCGCTGTTGTACACCAGACGGCCGGAACCGCCGCAAACGATCGACAATTTATGGATTTTGCAATATTCCCCGAACGCGTAATTCATTTCTTCCCAAAACGGGGTTTCCCGCTTCGTAATCAACCACACCTGGGGATGAAGCTGGTTCCAAAAGTCGTACTGATGCTGCATCGCGTCCCCACCTCCGCAAATAGGCTTCGCGGCTGTCCGCCGCTTGCCGTTGACTTACGCGCTAGGGTATTTCCGCGTGTCCGGCCGCCTTGCGTACATTTTACCACGAGGCTAGCTGCTCGCGTGTGAGCCGTTGCAACTGTGCGGTTGCGAGGTGAGGCAGCTCGTATTCCGGTACGCTGTTCAAGTAAAACCGCGCCTGAAACGACTCGTCCAGCACCTCGCGCCGAACGAAGGCGGCGATGCGCTCACGGACGGAAGCGTGCCGGCTGCCGATGCGCAGCAGCGCCAGCAGCGCGTACGATACATACTGAAACCGGTAATCGTCGGCGCTCACGATAAACTTGTTGCGAATCCAGCTCTCCTCCGGCTCCCGGCTGCCCGGCTCCGCAACGATCCGTTCCAGCTCGGGCACGATCTTCGCGTCCCCGAGCTTGCCCAGCAAATAAATGGCCGCATGCGCCCGGAACTGGCTGTACATATGGCTCGTGCCGGACAGAAACGCGTCGCGCTCCAGCACCATTTCGCGCAGCGCCGGGATCGCTCCCGCATCGCCGAGCAGTGCCAGCGCCAATGCGCTGTGCTTGCGCAGATGGCCGTCCTGCTTTTGCGCACACCATTCGCGCAGCGGTCCGATCATCGAGCCGCCTTGCCGCCTTGCCGACCAGATCGCGATGCCGGGTGTCTCGGAGCCAAGTCCGCTGCGGATGGCGTCTGGTTCGGTTAACCATTCGACCGTATCCGGCGCTTCTGACGCACAGCCGGTCTCATCCAGCAGCCGGCGCAGCTCGGCATAGGACACTTCGCGGACGGGTATGTTGTCGCGCACCGCCAGATAAGCGGCCTTGGCGGCGATCTCGCCGCACTTCTGCATGTCCCGCTTCATCCGGATGCAGGAAGCGAGATCGTGATCGACCGCCAGACTGCGTCCCGCCACCAGCAAATTAGTCGTTCCTTGCGGGATCAGCGCCTCCAACGGAACCGGTACGGCGATCCGCAGGCTCCACAATCCGCTGACGACCGACCATTCCTGCTGCAGATCGCTTTCCAGCGCCAGATCCTTGGCATGGTTGTCGAGATTGGCATAGGCGTAAAACAGCGGTTCGCTGGTCCATTCCCCCCGGACAAATCGTTCGAAGGTAAGCGTTGGATCTCCGTTAATAAGCCGTCCTTCGCGAATGCCCAGCTGCGGCGCCACCTTGAGCAGCCTGTCGCCTTCGCCGTAGGTGTGCTTCAAATGCGTCGGCAGCGTCGCGGAAGCGAGCAGCGCCTCCGTCAGTTCGGCGGTGTCGGTATGATCGACATATCCCGAGTCTGTATAAAACGACTTGACCCTCCCGTTGCGAAGCAGGGAGACGACGTTGGAATAAGCGTGCGTCGTCCCGTCGCTGTCGCGGCCGAAGCGGGCGGCGCAGCCGGCCATGACGGCAATCTCGGCGTCTCCGGAGCAGTCGATCACGACGCGGCAGCCCGCTTCCTGTACGCCGTCGGGACCGATCCACCGGATACCGGCAATCGTCCCGCCTTTCATGTAGAGGCCGATCGCCGTACATTCGTAGCGGATCGTGACGCCCGCTTGCAGCGCCGCTTCCTCCAGCGCCAGCTTTTTCGCTTCGACGCCGGCCCCGTCGGTGAAGCAGCCTTCCTTCTCGAGCAACGCCGCCCGCTCATCCAACTGCTCGTACAATCCGCCTTTGGCGCCGAAATAGTAATACGCGACATGACCGTTGGTGCCTGTGCCGCCCATGCTCGTCTGCCGCTCGATGCCCAGCGTGGACAATCCCGAGCGCGCGGCTGCGATGGCGGCTACCGCTCCGGCTGTACCCAGTCCAACTACGATCGCGTCATACGTTCGATCGAATCGCGGTTGGTCGACCGCGGTCGCCACGCTTTGCTTGTTGATCCATTGCAGCAGCTTCATAGGTCACCTCCTTCCTCGCCGTCAGCACGCCTTCCTCCAGCGCTTCCAGCAGATTCGCATATGCGCAGGATGGCAGCCGGGTCCAATTCGGACGGAGGACCGCCGGCCCTTTCCCGACGCGCTGATCGAACGTATCCGCGATGGCCGCGATCGTCCAGGGCTGCCAGGCTGCGGGACGACCGAGCCACGCCGTATACAGCTTCCGTCTGGCTGTCGGCCAGTCATCATGCGCCGCAAGCTCTAAGCTTGCGATCGCCTCGGACGCGAAGGGTCCGCGGTAAACCGACAAGCGTTCGTCGTACGATTCCGGCAGCGGAACCGACGCGTCCGCTTCCAGGTTCGCACAGTGCAGCAGCGCATTGATCCGCTTGTGGACGATTGCGGTCTCCTTCTCACCCGTCAGCGGCAAGCCGCCTGACGTCGTATCGACGATTCGCCCGGCTACGAGCCTCTCCATCCCGGATGCATGAGCCAATGTCACTTCATAGCCGTCCGGATGCGGGGCGATTCGCACAATTTGCGTCATCAGCAGCAGTTGAAGCCGTTGTTCCCGAATCCAGCGGCAGATGATCGGCAGAACAGCAGGAACATGCAGCCGGCGATCTGCGGTCAGCACTCCCCTGCGTTCCAGTTCCTCCAACAAGCGCCCGCCGGCCTCTGTCCGGGCTGTACGCGGCCACTGCTCGCCCGGGCGGTAGCTGCTAATAAATTCATGGCCGGGCTGCGAGAACGGCTCGACGACCAGTGCTTCCGGTCCCGACTCGCTCGAATATCCCAGTCCGGCAAACGTCGCGCCGACAATAAGCAGCGGGATGTGTTTCAATGGTAACGGCCCCCTTTCCAAACGACGAATCGTTTGCCCTAACTATACGGAAGGCGCCCGGAATTGAGAATGAAGAAAGCAATCGAAAACATGGAGATTCGTCTTCTTTACCGAAACTACACAATCACCCCCCGGTATTGGACTGTTGGATTACGGCTGCGGCGGCAGACGAAAAAAGCGCCCTTGGCGGACATCCACCACAAGGCGCTTCATCAGAATAACCATCAACTTATAGTTGGGAAACGGCGGATACTCCGTCCCCGAATTCGAACGGGAATTACACCGCCTATGAAACTTAACACGGCATTCCGACGTTGTCGTCGTGGTGTACTCCCTCTCATTCACAGAGCTGCTTATGTTCAAGTAAGCTTCCTAGTCTATCCGAAGCTGCTATGGAACGTGTAGCCGCTCGCCTTGGCCAACTGTTGGATTTCTTCGACTTCTTCCTCCCGAACGACGATAAGCACATAACTGTCGCTATTGATATCCAAATTGCCTAAAACGATGCCGTGAGGTCGAAGCGATTCATGCAATTTACACAAATGGTCGTAGGTGTGACTACCCGATCGGACGGCCTGTTCCAATTGCCGATCTGCCGCCGGCTGATGCCATCCTCTGCGATCCAGCAACGAATGGACGGCGAACAGGATGTCCTCTACGTCCGCTTTCCAATCGATTTCCCATACTAATCCTTGCTCGTCCAATGCATCCACAAGTGCAATCCAGGCCAATTCCGGTATCGGCTCCTCGATTCCCCGGTTCACCAACCGGTCTGCCCACTGCTCCACGTACAACTCCGGATGATCCAAGGCCAGAACGACTTCGCTCGCCACACTTTCGCCGTCAGCCGAAAGTTGTTCGCTTAAAGTGAGTAACGCAGTCCGTTTGACGACCGACGACTCCTGATCCACCGTTTCAACATCAGCGTTCGTTTCTGCTTTGCGTGATCTGCCCCACCATCGGAGCCAGCCCATCTCATATCCCCCTTTGAGAGAAACTATTACTAGTCATATTGCGAGTATAGCTCAAGCATATCATCAGCACAGCCGGCTATAATCGTATTTGCTTGTTCAGCATGATGTACGGCCTCAGCGTAAAGTTGCAGATTGAAACTAACGGAAGCCATTATTAAATGCCAATCTGCGTCCGAACTTCCCTTATCCGCGACCGTTTGCAGCAGCACATAGGCTTGCTCGAACGGGTCGGTCTGGTCAGAATAGTCTTGCAGAAAATTCAGTGCCCTTGCATATACCAAAATCATTTCATAGGACCACTGTTCCTGGGGGCTCTGCTGCAGGAGTGATTTGATTTTCATATAATTATCTGATACTTTCATTACATCCTGCTCTGCCTCAAGCTCGTATATATACTGCAAGTCAATCATTCAGCTGCACCTCACAGTCATTCTCATTTACTAAACTGCACGTTCCCTTTTCTGGATCTATGTGTCCGTTTACCACATAATTAAAGCCCTCCTTCCCACGGTAAATCCTTCTTTCGTTGCGCTTATTTTAGCAAGTATATCATCCACTATAACTTTCGTCTGCGTCTTATTATATCAAATTTCCATTAAACGGGTATTGTGCGGCGTGGCTTCCGTTGGAGCAGGTTTGTCTACTTCCCTCTCGAAGAAACACACTGATTTCCGGCCATCATCCATCAGGATATTAAAAAAGGACGCAACGAAAAGTTACGCCCCTGCAAGGAGTCACACGCCGTATCCTTATGTGTACTACAACTTCCCGTGCGTATTCGATCCGATCAGCGAAAGTCTGGTCGCGCGGATGACCGCTTCGTAGCTTACGGCGCTTTGTTCTGCTCCGATCGGACCTGCTGCGGGAAGCGCTACGGATTTGTCCTGAACGATGAACGCATCAAGATAAGCATCCGTACCTGCGCCAGCTCCCGAAGAGAACAGGAAGTGGGTGACGACGGTTCCCGGATGGGCGGCCGGGATTCGCCCTTTATGAGCGCCGTTCACATACACATCGGCCCCGGCATCCGACAGATCGAAATCAAGGCGAATATCGGACCATTGATTTAAGGGCAGCGTCGTCCGGACCGGCAAATCATGAAAGATGCCCGAAACAGCCGGGACGGTTTTGACGGTCATCATATTTTGCAGCTCGTAACTGAACGTATACGCCGTATCCGTGTAACGCTGATGCACCTTTACGTAACGCGCATCCGCGGACAAGCCGCCCAGTGTAATGGTGCCGCCGGAGTTGCTGAACGTCCAGCCCGTTAGTTCCGTCCAATCGCCCATATTCGTATCGCTTGTATACACGGACAGATCGCCTGCGGCCAACCGGTTCGATCCGTCGCTATCCCGAAGCCGGATTTCCTTGATCGTCTCCACGCGGCCCAGATCGACCCCGACGCTGCGGCTCCCGTAATCGAGGGCAACGGGCCCGGTATAAGTAAAATTGCCTAAATTCCCGGCGAGCGGATTCGTATCTCCCGTCAAATACCCTGTCAAAGGATGATGCTCCGCCGTCTGGACCGTCAATATGTCCTGCAAGCCGTTTACGAATGTAAAGCCGGTGTCCGGGTAACTTTGATGAACCTTGATGTATCTCGCTTGAACCGATAACCCGCCAAGCACAATGTTCCCATTCGTTTTGGCAAATGTCCACCCGTTCACCGGCACCCAGTCGCTGGCGTTCGTATGGCTCGAGTAGACGGACAAGTCGCTTGCGGTCAGCCGATTGACGCCGTCATTGTCCCACAGCTTGATCGACTGAACCGTCTCCACCGCGCCAAGGTCGATTCCGATGCTGCGGCTGCTGTAATCCAATCCGAACGAACCGCTAAAGCCAAAATTGCTTATATTACCGCTATCCGGATTGGTGTCTCCATTCTTAAAGCCGATTTGACGGGACGCCTCGCCGGTTTTTACCTCGATCATATCCTGAAGCGTGTTGACGAATGTAAAGCTGGCGTCGCCGAAGCTCTGGGCAACTTTGAGATAACGCGTTTGAACCGACAATCCGCCGATCGTAATCGTTCCGTTCGTCTTGGCGAACGTCCATCCCGTCACAAGCGTCCAATCGCCTTCATTCGTATCGCTGACATAAACAGACAGATTGCCCGCTTGCAGCCGGCTGCTGGCGTCGTTATCGTACAGCTTGACCTCCGTGACGCGCTCCACCCGGCCCAGGTCTACGCCGATGCTGCGGTTTTTATAATCTAGGGCGAACGAGCCGGGAAAACCGAAGTGGCCCAAATTGCCCGCGGCCGGATTCGTATCCGAATCCAAAAATCCCGTTTTTCGCGTATTTTCGGATTCCTGCACATCCGAATACTTCAACGTTCCGTCCGGCGCAGCCTGCAGCAGATATGCCGTTCCCGCCGAGTTCCAATGCTGAGAGTAACCTTCCTGCAATGACATGTACAGACCGTTGCCGAAGCTAGCGCCGTAAACCGAAAATGAGACGCTGCCTTTAACGGTTGCAGGGAATAATCGGGATGCGGACGTAATCGCCAGATTGTCGATATTATCATATAAGCGGAGGGACTTTTCCCCTTGCCTGGCCTGATTGCCGCTTACCGCTACGACGCCCGGTCTGGTCGACTGCCACCAGTAATCGTTGGATAAGCTCTTTCTGTCATTCGGAGCCGCTCCTCCCCTTACATATTCGAAATCATCCATCGCGCCGTGACTGCGGCGTAAAAACCTGGAGAAATCTTCAACGAGCAAACTCGTTGCTTTCGTCCCGGACCATGCGAATAAATAAGCATCCTCTCCGGCGGGAACCTTATCCGACTCGGTAACCCAGCTATCCGTATACCAGCCGGGCGAAGACAGCCGCGTCCGTCCGAGCAGATCCCGGTACCCCTTCCAGGTAAGGGCCTCGTCGTTGCTATAAGCGACTGTCAAATTATTGCGATAATTGCTCGTCATCCCCATTGCGTTATGCCCGGACCAGTTGAACAAAAGGGTGCCGTCGGCATCGCGGCTCATCGCAGGCAGCGTATTCGAGCTCAAAATATCGCTGTCCGCCACCGCCGACCATGTCTCGCCCTGATCGGTGGATACGGACATGCCGAAAACCGTTTTATCCGCCCTCTGTTGGCGCAAATACATAAGCAGCGTCCCGTCGGTTCGTTCAATGATCGCCGACTCCGATACGCCCCCTTCTCCTCCGCTTGCGGGAATCGTCAGGTCGCTCGCGCTTTTCGTCCAGGAAACGCCGCCGTTATCCGAATAAACGACGCTGGCGGCGAACGCTCCGTCATTGCTGTAGACGAACGCGAACGGTATGACTAGACGTCCCGTGCTGAGCCGAATCGGATTGGTATACGTAAGCGCATAATGAATCGGGTTTCCGAGCGCAGACTGCATGCCCGTCATTTGCAGCGGTGTGCCAAAGACCGGTTTGCCATCGGCAAACCCCGTAGATTTGACCACAAAGAGATCGGTGCGGCAAACCGACGGGTCCAGACAGTTGCTCATGCCCTCCCATACCCCATAGTAGTGATAAGAGTAAAAGGCGATAAAAACTTCGCCTGAAGCCGGATCAACGTACGCTCCGCCCGGGCTGTCCGTCGAAACGCCTGAACGGCTTCCCGGATCGATCAGCGGCTCGGCGGCCGTCCACGTTCTTCCTCCGTCGAACGAAAATTTGGCGTGAATCCCCTTCACGGCGTTCGTTTGGGCGATCAGCATCAAGGTGCCGTCCTTCAGCCGCACCGGTTTGATATTGCCCCCGAAGCCGGGATCGTTATGCACCGTAAGCGTCTTATTGCCATACTCCACTTGCAGCACCTCTTGACCCCCGCCGACGAAAGAGGCTGCCGGATTGCCGTAATACATATAGATGTCCAGCGACGCCAGAGCCGTCATAGCCGGGATGCGAACGTAAAAACCGCCATCGTCCATGTAAAAAGGCATTTCCTTCCCATCGGCTCCCGCAAAACGCACATCGCGGAAATCGGGCTGCATGCTGCCGGCCGAAATAAGCGCCTCGACCCCTAGCGCGCTCTTCTCCACGTAAACGGCCCGGTCGTAAATCGCCACGTTATTCGGATTGGCAACCGTTATCGGCTTGCGATACAGCCAGTCCCCTCCCCCGCTTGCGGTCCAGCGTCCCGGAGGCACATCGAATACGCTCATCATGTCCTGCACGTTCGAAACGGCAAACTCCGGATCGGCGTCGTCGAAATGATTATGTATTTTGACGTACCGGGCCGTCTCGGAGAAATTGTACAGAACGATTATCGGGCCAAGCTTCAGGAAATTCCAATCTGTCACTTTAGAATAGCTGCTGTTATCCTGGCTGATGTAGAGAGACAAATCGCTCTTCTCCAACCGGCTTGCGCGTTCTCCGGCGCGAAGCTCGATCGTGTTGAACGCCGTGACGCTCCCCAAATCCGTTCCGATGCTGTTTAAGCCGCTGTCGAGCGCAAAGGCTCCGCTTGCGCCGAACGACGTCAACGACCCGGTTTGCGGGTTCACATCGCCAAGAACGACTCCGGCAACCCCGGCCCGCTGTCCCGAAACGGAGACCGTCCGTTCAGGCAAGGGCGTAGCACTGGCAACCGTCACGAAGGTAAGCGTTTCCAAACCAAACGAAGCAAAAACGAGAACCACGCACAGCAAAACCCGCAAACCCATCATCAAACATTTCATCGGTTACCTCCTGTTATTATGGGCCAGCCTTTCGCGTTATGCGAAGGGCCGGCCGCTCGCTATATCCGGCAAGCTTGTATTGCGGCAAAACCTCTCAGGATCACCCCCGCTCCGACTCCACCCAAACCTCCGTCACCCGCGGGCTGTTGCCGCCATTGACGGCACCGAGCGCCAAACGGTACTGCACCCAGCGGCCGGCTTGCCGCACATCGGCTGCAGACTGGCCGTTCTCGAACCATGCTTCCGCGGCGCCCCCCGGACCTTGCCACACGGCTTGCTCCAGTTCCTCGCGGCTGTCCGCGAATCGGAGCTGCGCCTTCACCCACGTTTTCGGCTGAAGCTCCGCCTCCCAGCCGATACGGGCGGCCCGCTCTCCTTCGGGAAGCTCGTGCGCGCTCGATATGTAGAACTCCTCCGGGCCGCGATCGACGATATTGCCCGGATCTACGGACATCATGCCGTGCGGCCCCATAGTCGGCAGCTTCGTCGTCCGCTTCGGCGAAAAGCCTTCCGGACCGTTCCACATGACATAGGAGTATCCGACATGATCGCCGTACGTTTTATGATTCGCGATCGCGAGATCGGTCCAGCCGTCCTCGTCAAAATCGATCGCCATCGCGCCGCACGACGAATGAGCGGGCAGCTGCAGCCGATTTTCCGCCGAATAGCGGCCGCCTGGCTGTCCCCAATACAAGTATGCGTCGATATCGCGTTCCCGGCCGCTGTTATAGGAGGTGGCAAAAATATCGAGAATACCGTCCCGGTTGAAATCCGCAATCGTCAGCGCATTCGCGGTATGGGCCGGCAGCTGAGCGCGGCGTTCCTCGCGATACCCTTCGGGTCCGCCCCAATAAATGTAAATATACGATTCGTACTTCGCGTTTTTACCCATGACCAGATGACCGCCGACGATCAGATCAAGCCAGCCGTTGCCGGTCAGATCGGCCGCCTGTGCACAAATGCCGCCATCGCAGTTGAGACGGGTCGAACGCTCCATCGAATAACCATCAGGCCCGCCCCAAAGAATATAGCTGCAGCCGAATATTTGCGAGACGAACAAATCCAGCCAGCCGTCGTTATTAAAATCCGCCGACAGCATCCATCTGGGCTCCCGGTAAGCGAGGCCGACAGGGTCCCCGTACGAATGCAGCGCTTTAACCGGAATGTACTCCTTCATATTCGGGTCCATCAAGATGCGCTGCGGATTCGCCGTATCAAAGCCGTCCGGTCCGCCTTTGAAGATGAGCAGCTCCGGGTTGCTGACGCCGACGACCGCCAGGTCCAAATAACCGCTGTGGCGGAAGTCGCCGACCGCGGTGCCATGCGCGCGCAGCGTTGGAAAAATCTGTTTATGGTCCGGATCGAAGCCCTCCGGCCCGCCCCAATAAAGGAACGATCCCGGGTCGAGATGCGGGGCGTTCTCCGCGCAGTTGGCGATAAACACATCGCCCCAGCCGTTATCGTTGAAGTCGCAGCAGATCGAATCGACGGCCGCCCAGCCCGGAAATTCGATGCGGCGGCTTTCATCGAAGCCGTTAGGGCCGCCGAGATAGGCGTAAGCCGACACATCCCCTCTCACCCGTCCCGACACATGGTTGATAAAAATGATCTGCGGACGCTCGGCGTCGGAAGTCCGTCCAATCAGTGCCGTCGCGGCGTCATGCGTAACCAGCCGAATCGGGTCGGCGAGTCGGGCCTCTTCGCTGCACTCAACCTGCTGATGAACTTTATAAATCAGCGACTCCGTCGTATTCATCACGTTCGTCCGGCCTTGGCAGAGGACAATCTCCGGCACGCCGTCGCCGTCCAGATCGCCGATGCTGACATCGCGAGCGCTGATCGTCGGCAAGGCCGTCCGCCTGTCATCCCCGAAGCCTGCCCCGCCGCCCCAATAGATCCAGGACAGCTCGCTTGCATCCCGATCGGCGCAGACGGCGAGTACGATTTCTTCACAGCCGTCGCCGTTCAAGTCCGCCGCTCCTGCGGAAACAACGTTACGGCATCCGATCACAAGCGGCTCGCCGATCGTCCGGTCGCGGCCGCAAGGATAAAACGCCGCCGCATCGTTCTCCTGACGGAACAAGAACGGATTCCCGCCAAGCTCGACGATTTTCGGCGTCCAGCCTTCTACGAAGGTCATCCAGCCTGCTGTCGTGCTAGCCAGCTGCCGGGAGCTGGGGTCTTCCCCGCCAATCAGCGTGCTGGCCGACAGCTGCAGCCCTGCGGGGCCTCCCCACAGTACAAGCGGCGGCCGCCCCTTCGTCCGCACATATAGATCGGCGAAGCCGTCGCGGTCGATATCGCCTGCGGTCATATGCGTCACTTCCATGTCCAGCGTCACGCTGTCCGTATGGCGGAAGCCGTCAGCCGTCTGATGGTAGACGACGATCTTTCCGTTGCTAGCAAAAGCGATATCCGGCAAGCCGTCCCCGTTAAAGTCACCGATTGCAACCGCGCGGCAATTCGGAACGGGCAGCTCCGTTTTGTAACGTTCGCTAAGACCTTCCGGCGAGCCGTAATAGATGTACGCCGTCACATCGGCATGCGTGCCGTTGTGCTGGTTGGCGATGACAAGATCCTCATAGCCGTCGCCGTTCAAATCGCCGATCGCTCCATAATAGGAGCCGGCCGAAGGCAATTCGAGCCGCTCCTCCTGACAGAACGGATGAGGATAAACATAAACCGGAGGCCGCTCGCCCATGTCCTGGCTGTTAACGAACATTACGTCCGCATACCCGTCCCGGTTGATATCGAATCGAAAAATGCGTTGCAGTACGCCTTTGCGGGACACGTACAAATTTTGCCCGCCATTACCGAAGGTTCCGTCCGCAAAATCCTCAAAACCCCGTTCTCTCCAAACGCTGCCCATGTGTTTCCCTCCATCAGCTAATCCGTTGTACCGGCAACTGAGATACTGCCGCACAATATATTCGCGGCGACCTTCCGCCTCTTAGTCATCCTGTGTTCGCAGTCGGTGTTACCGCCACTCGTCATTCTCCAGGATCGGAACTCGTACAGCTTGACATCGTTGACGACGACCGGCTTCAGCGGACGATGTGTTAATCAGATGTGTTGATCAGATGTGTTGATCAGAAGTGTTAATCAGGTGTGTTAATTAGACGTGTTGATCGATTCTGTTGATCGCTCGTCTCTCTGTTGCCGCGCACCTTTAACTTCACGAGTGATGACGCTTTCATTTCCCGGATTGCACATCGACTACCTTTCAGGAATATCGGACAGCCCCAAAACCTCCTCTATCAATAAGTGATATGGTCATACCATACTACTACAAATAGTATACTTGCCATTTTTATAAGTCAATCCCCTTATGCTTTCATCCGTTTCATCAACTATACGTGGAGTCCGTTGCAGGCTGAGCCCGACGGCACCAGAACGGTGAAACCACCGCGCCCCAACAAAATAGAAGTCTTTCCCATCTTCTATTTATGGCCTTTTCGCCAAACGGAGACAGTTAGAGGCGGTTTGTACCCCTTATTTCAACCAACTCATCGCCTCTGCACCCTTTTCGCGGATATTAGTAGTTTCAAACCGCTCTTATTCTATGTTCATACCGGTTTTCGGACAAAATAAAGCGTACAAACCGCTCTTATTCGCATTCCCTCCTCCTCCCCCCTTTGAAGCTGGGCTGAAAGCCCGCACGGCCACCCGCCCACACCCCACAATAAACGACTTGCGGCACTTGCCGGCTCGACAAGGAAGGGGCCGGGCCCCTTTGTCTCCTTTAGCGCGGGGAAGAACATAGACATTCTGGCGATCCATAAACTAAAACAGGCCGCACATAGGCGACCTGTTCCTCGATGGTTCTACTTATTTGATTACCTCGACGATCATAACGTCGCTCGATGTGGCTCCTGCCGCATTCACGAGCTCGCCGCGGTATTCGTAGCGGCCGATCGGCTTGCCGTTCAACGCGACCGTCGCTTTTTGCGCATTGGGCGAAGAGGCGCTCAACGTCTGCGACTCGATCAAATGTCCATTTTCGTACAAACGGTATTCGGCGGCGTTCGTCCCCCACCACAGGTTCATCGCGATGGCATAAGTTCCGTCTCCATCCCAATTGTCATGAGACATGGCGGGCTTGCCGGGAGCGGCATCGGTAATGTGAACGACATGCGGTTGGCACATCGTCGCGCCGTAGGCATTGCGGAGCTCGCAAGTATAGGTATACGTCCCGTTCGGTTTACCGCGAATGTCGATGGCAGCGTTCTGCGCCTGGGGCGAAGCTTCGATCAGCGTCTTCTCTCCGATCAGGGAGCCGTTCTCATACAGTCTAAATGCGGTACCGTTGTTTCCCCACCACATATTCATCGAAACCGTGTAGTTGCCGTCCCGAAGACCGTTCGCTTGACCGGAGTTATCGGATAATACCGGCATGCCGGGCCGGCCGGAGCTCGTTGAGGAACTTACCGTCACGTCAACGTGCCCGGTTTCCAGCGGCACTCCGTCCACGACGATCTGCGCCCGGATTTGGGCGGTCCCCGCTTGATGGGCCGTCAGCTTGCCGTTTTCCACGGAGGCAACCGAAGGGTTGCTGCTGAACCATACCGGATTCCTTCTCTCCAGCTTTTGCACAATTCCCCCCTGCTCCAGCAGTCCGGTGATGGACACTTCCGACGATTCGCCCGGTGCGAGCGTCGTATTGGCTATATCCAGCCGGGCTCCAATCGGCGAGACCCGCAAGTCGGGGATCGTAATTTTGAGCAGATTCGTATCCTCGGTTATATAGAAATTCCCGAAATCGTCCTGAGCCAGCCAATTCGTTTTGCCCGACTTGCGGATGATCTGCTTTTGCTTGGTCGCCGCATCGATTCTCATAAACTGCCCCGCCTGGGTGACGTACACGTTGCCGTCATGTCCGGTGAGGAACCGTGCGTCGCGCCATACAGCGCTGCTATAGGAGCGGGTCACCAGATTTTGCCGATGAACGACCTGTCTGGTTGCCGGATCAAAGATGAACAAGTCGCCCTCCGCCGAGCCCCAGATCATGCCGTCCGGGCCGACCATCAGCTCGGTGATCCCTTTTTTGCCGGGAACGGGTACCGTTTCGAACACCTTCTGCTTATTCGCCACATCCCAGATGAACAGCTTCGCTTCCGATTCGGTCGGATCGATGCCGAGTCCGCCCCATACGTTCGATCCGCCGTACACGAGACCGTCCTTGTACGTGACGGCCGTGACGCTTTGCTGATTGACCACATTGGCGTACACTTCGCGTTCCTTCGTCTCCAGATCGAAGATGACGAGCGCTCCGCCCAAAAAACCGTACTTCGGCACGGTGCCGATCACGAGCTTCCCTTCGTCCGGCATCACCGTCCCCGTAAGTCCGCGGTCTTGATGGGCGACATCGGATGCGGTGAACAGGAAGGACGGATTCGGATGAATCGGGTCCTGCCGATTCCACGGCAGCGATTGGTCGTATTCGTATACCCTCATGCCGGTATATGTGACGAAGTAAATTTTATCTTTGTAAGCGAATACCCGGTCCGTCTGATTGCCGGGAACCGTCTGCGCGGCGCCGACGGATTGCTTCGAATACTCGATCCGGGTTCCGTCCACGGGATCGTAAATCGCGTTGCCTCCCACCACGTAACCGCTCGTATGGATGCGTCCGTCATTGCCCTTGAATACCGTATGGAGGGTGCTCGGTTCCCCGCTGACCGGAATAAGCACGCTGCGCCGGACACCGTTGGTCAAGTTGTATTTGAAGATGCTCCCCTCCGTAATGCCGACCAGCGTATCGCCGGGAAATTCCGCGCCGGAGAGCTTCGCAAACGTTAGACCATTGGCATCCGCAGGCGTCCGGATGTCCAGCATATTGTACTGTTTCGTAGTGAAATCGTAATAGCCGAGCTCTGACGAAACGGTAAAGTAAACTTTGCCGCCGTCCGGGGACAAAGGAGAGACGAGTCTGGACGTTACGGGCGCGCTCGTCGTTTCAAATTCGCCTGTCGTCAGATCCATGGCAAGAGTCGCCCCTGGAGACAATCTCATAAACAGCTTATTTTGGACGACGCTCATATCCCATACGAATTGAGCCGAGCTATACTGGGCGGGAAGTGAAATTTCCGTTTTTACGCCCGTATCCCGGTCATAACGAATCAAATGGGCATGTGAACCGATTCCGAAGTAATAGTCGTTCCTCGCCTCGTCGTAGGCAACCGAGTACAAGTAGTATTCGTCCGCCGTCGCCCGGCCCAGATTGATCATTTCGCCAGTGACGGTATTGTATTCAAACGCCTCGTTCCGGTTGTACGATCCCCCGATGAGGACGCCGTCCGGCCCGTTTTTCAAATCGTACACAGCCGAGCCCGGCATTTTTTTCACGAAATGCACCTGATTCTCACCCGGCACGTATTTGAACAAATTCGTCGGCGTGCCCGCCATGTATACGGTTCCATCCGGCTGAACGGTCAAACCTCTTACATACTCGCCCTTGTAGTAGGTGCCGGAGATCGTATCCTCGATCGGGATTTGCTTTAATACGGTTTCCGCTTCCACATCGATCACGAGCAGCTTGGCCGGCACTCCCGACAACGTGGCGTAAGCGATCGTTTTGCCCGTAGCGTCCTGATGGAATACGGCGCGTGAAATATCGACATTATGTACAAACGGTCCCAGATTCGTAAGTTCGTACGGAACCGTCCCTTCATCGACGAGATGGAGTTGAAGATCGTCCACGGTGGTGGAACCCCTCCCCGCATTTTGGGTATAAATGAGTACTCTCGCGTAGACGGCGCCGGTCGGGGCGTCCGCTTCGACAGAAAATTCGGTCCAAACACTCGACGGCGGCAGCGTCACGAATTTGTTGCTAAGGTTGCCGCTCACTACGTCGTCCCCTGTCTGCTTGTACGTACGAACGCCGACGTATACCGTGCCGGTCGTGCCGGTAGCCTGGAATCGAAGCCGCAAACTGTCGCCGGCCGATATTTCGATCGGGTCGCTGAATACGACTGCGGCAACCGAGGTCGAATCGTCCGTTACCTTCAAGGCGTTCGATCCTTCGTAACCGACGCCATCGGTCACTTCCATCGATATTCCGGCCGGATTGTTGCCGCGCAAATGCCATCCCGGTACGGGCTGGTTTTCGTCTCCGGGTACCTCGAAGCCCGGGTTGGTCAGCAGGTTAGGCGTTTGCGTATCGGCATGTGCGCGAATGGAGCCCATCATCAAAGTTGAAACCAACAGGCAGATTACGACTGCAAAACTTGCGATGTTCTTGTGCAACTTGCACCTCATCATTCATCCCTCCGATCGAATGGTAGGGGGAGGCGGGTTCCGCTCCCCGGTTTGCTGCCTTCATCTTCGTCCAGAGCCGTGCTTTCGATTTTATTGTTCGGAATTTCGTAAAACCGTTTCAGATTGTTGAACAGCGTCATCCATCGGTCCGGATTCGAGAGCTTATCTGCGTTCGGATCGAGAATCGGCAAGGAATACGGGTTGTCTCGAAGCAGATTCGTCGGATGCGAGCTGAATCCGCGATAAACGACGCCACCGTCGACACGCGTCATTTTTTTTGCCAACTCGTACACTTCATCCCAGGTCATGCCGTTTTTCGGATAAGCCACCCCGAACTTGTCGAATATGTCTTTGTTGTAATAGAGCGCTTGGGGAAAATACGGAGGCACCGGCAACCCGTACAACGCTCCATCCCGTCCGACGTCGACGATTTCGTCGATAAACACGTTGTTGAACCGCTTCAGGTCGTATTTGTGCTTCTTGACGAGCTCGTTCAAATCGTAGCCTAACCCCAAATCGAGATAACCGCTTACAAGCGTCGGCACATCGGTCCGGATGATGTCCGGGATGCTGCCCGAGGCGATCCTATCATTGATCGTCGCTCCTTTGCCCCCGGCGAGTACTCGACCGTCACGTGCGGGAATTTCTGCTTCAACAGTTCCCGGAACCGTTCGTCAAACTCCTCGGTTTTAACCCCGTTCGCGAGAATTTTCATCGTGTACGGTTCTTTCGGTTTTTCCGCCTCCGCCTTGCCGCCTTCTCCGCTAGCTGAACCTTGATGATTCGCACCGCACGCAGTCGTCGTCAGCATCACGATCAGCACGGCGGCGAGCCCCAGCCTCGCCGTTTTCATGTCGTCCGTCTCTCCTTACTTCCCCTATAATAGGTCAGCAATTTATTGACCCCAAATTGACCCTATAAATAGCATAAAACGTTTTGAAAGCGCAGTCAATCGTTTCAAAAACGTTCAGCCCCGTCTATAAATTGTCTTTTATTCGAGCGGAGACGATCCTCCTTTACACTTCGCACGATGAGAAGGAGCATCCTATTTGCGCATAAAAAAAAGCATTTGGGACTTTTTTCCCAAACGCCGCAATCCTGCGAATTTATTCGATTGCCTGGCTGCTGTTCATATCTTGCAGCACTTGTTCCATTCGCCTGCTCATCGTGACGCCGTCCTGCAGCCCGGTTAAAAACAGCTCGAACTCTTTCTGGATCGCCGACAGCTGCTTGGAGGTGAGCGACATATGCTCAAGCAGCCGGTATGTAGGCACCATGCTGTCAAAAATGCGAAAATGCGCCGGATGCCGAACGTCCGTCTCCCCTTCCCACTCGGCTGCTTCCCGGTGCGCCGGAATGCTTAGCGTTTTGCTGCGGATCACCACCTGCGCCTCGTACGAACCGAAAAATTCGACTAGCCGTTTTGCGGCTTCCTTGCTCTTCGATTTACGGCTTACGATCGCGCCGATGACGGATAGCAGATTGCCCTTTTCCCTAACGTAGGGAAGCGGAGCGACATCGTAAGCCATATCCGAATGCTTCAACTGGTTAAGCGAAAAGTAGGTCGTCATGATCATGGACACTTTGCCGTCCTTGAACCATTCGACCGCCGCGCTGTCAAGTCCGGACAGCATAGTGGGAAACACGTTCGGCTGCTCCACCAGCTCCCGGCATACGCCCAGACATTCCGTCAAAACCTCGTCCGGCAAACGGTAAAAGCCTTCCTCATCCGGGGTGAAGTCGATCCCGCTTTGCAGCAAAAAAACCGGCCAGCGGTTGCGCGACAGCAGATGGAAGCAAAAGCCGAATCTCTCATTCTCGATCGCCGATCTTCGGGCAAGCTCCATCAGCTCGTTCCACGTCCAGTCCCCTTCCGGCTCGGACAAGTCGCGATCTTTCAGATGGCTGCGGTTGTAACAGACGACGAGCGGCGAAAAAATTAACGGCTGCACGAGCAGCTTTCCCTGATCCGCAAACGGCCCGGTCGTAAACGGATAATAGCCGGACGTCTGCTCCAGCGGCTGAAGCGGTTCCAGCAAGTCCGCCTTCTGCCTGCTCGAAAATTGCCGAAACGTATGATGGTTAATAATCGCCGCATCCAGCGTGCCGTCCGCCATATGCTGCTTGATATATCCCGCATACTCGTTAGTCGGAATCATTACAGTCTGAACGCGGATGTTCGGATGCCGCTTCTGAAAGTGCTCCAGCAAGCCGGTCAATTCCATCTCCCGGTCGGTCGTGTTATAGACCCCGAGCCGGACGATTGGTTGTTCCTCGGACGGTTGTCCGACCACGATGTTGCCGACCCGCGGAATTTTCCGGATAATTCCTTCCCGGACAAGCTGCTCCAGCCCTTTGCGAACCGAAGTGTTGCCGAGCCGAAACCGCTTCTCCAGATCGCTCTCGGAAGGCAAATAAGTCCCGACGGCCTGCATGTTCGTTATGATTTCGTTTCGAATCGTATGAACCATTTCATCGATCCGCGCCTGCGAATGTTTTCGAATCACTTTTTTTTGCATTGCACAACCTCGCCCACCCGTTAGCCGCTGACTCCCTTGTCGCTTTTGGTCAAGAGGGTCTGGCCGTTCTTTTCCAACCTATAGTCTAGCACCAACTATCCTTTTCTCGCAACATGGCTCATTTGCATCGGACTGCCGCATCATGGGGATTCTTACGGGCGAAAGAGTCTATCTGCAGTTACAAAGGTTCAATCCGATAATCGGCAGGCGGGATGTGTATCCGTATAATCGAATCCCGAACAAGACTTCCCCGGAATAAGACATCTTCGTCATCCCTCCTTTTGTCCCGCACGACTATCACGTCATCGGCCACACCCCGCTGGACGTGTACAGTATTTTTATTTCTTCCGGGAAACCGGTACCTTCGCTCCAGCCGGTCGTTCGGGAGGTTGTGCCGGAACAACTTGACTCCGAAGGAATCGTGTGGCAAGAACTCACGATCGTAACCGTCAACGTTCATGGTTTAACTTAGTGAAATACAGGTTTAGATCGTCATCCGCACAAACCATGCTGCCAGGTGTAACTCAAATATTAAGCCCCAGGCATAGCCTGGGGCTTAATATTTGAGTTAATTAGTCGTATAGATGTCTTCCGGCGGCTTCAGTCAACTTGGATGACATACTGAAAAAACCAAGGAGCTAAGCGGTCTTTCTTACTTAGCTCCTTGGTTTTTGGCATCCACAGCGGCCTTCGTGAACAGATTGCGGTTTAGTGAAAGCCGCTCGACCTCTTCACTTTTCCCATAGCAGTTGTAGCCGTTCTTATACCCGGCTTGTCTGTTACAAGAATTTGTCCAATTGAAAACAAAAACCCGCAAGTTATGCAAGTTTGAATCGGGCTAAGTTCTTTTCGTCTGACAGTCATCGGACGAAAAGAACTTGACCCATGATGCAAGGTCGCAGAAGCGCCCCGACTCCTGTTCACCATTTTGCCAGTACGGCCCCCAAATCTGTTATCATCAAATCTGTCCGGTATGGCGACTTTTTCTTCTTCAGCTTCTCTTCTAAAACTGAAATGATCTCCATCAGATCCTGCTTAAACATCTCTTTCTGCGTCTCAAGCGGAAGTTCTCCCTCCTGCCGGGTAAAATGCCGAGTGATTTCCAGCTTGAGCTGTCCGCGGCGTTTTGCCAGCTTGCCGACCTGCAGACGGGGACGGATATAGTAACCGGCAGCGAAGTCCGGCGGAACGTCTTGCTCCGTATGAAAATACTCATAGCGTACACTCGGCGAAGGATCGTCATGATGACTAAACCAGCAATATATGCCGAGATAGCCAAAATCGTCTCCGTATAACTCCTGCCGCATATCGCGGTCAAGCTGCTCTCTAAGTTCCTCCAAGCTGTCTACGAATGGTTGCGCAGAGCGCTGGTAATTGCCCGAACCGACCAGGCGAATCGGATTTTTGGGCAATGGATTGCGCTGGGTAGCCAAAGCGGAAATCCCGTAGTTAGCCAAGTCGTGACCTCCGTCAATGACAAAGCTGTTTCCGCGCTTGCTCCATCCCTTGGATGTCCCTTCAATCGTGGTAAAGGTTCGGGTACGCAGACCGGAATAATAAGAACCGTTGATCCATTTTTCGGCAATTGCCTCCACTGGCTCACGCCCCGCCCATCCGACAACACGCAGCGCTTCGCAAACGCGAACCAGCTTGTTCCATTGTTCGATGTTCGCATAATGGAAGTAGCGGTCGTACTCCGCAAACAGCGCTTGACGCTGCGAATCCAGCAACGGCTCTTCCTGAATACGTGCTGTCAATTGCTCTAGTGTTTCGAATTGGTACAGATCGTTCAGCATCAGGATTCTCCTATATCATCATCGAGTGGTTTTTCGGAATACGAATATTAATCCTCTGGCATTTGCCAACCCGTTTCCTCATCCCAAATGGCATCCGTATCATCTAGATGCACATGCCAATCCCCATTAGAAATACTTTTTCTAATATCCGTCAAACAGGCCAACCAATAGAACAGCGCCTGCAATGTATCTTCAAAATCGTCTGATAAGGGCAGCTTTGTTGAACCAGCAAAGATCACGGTTGGTTCATCCTGATCATAGTCATAAACACAAAATGTTTCTCCAATATCTTTCATTTCAAAACCAGTATTGTATTTATCCACGATGGCCGTTATCTCTTGCTCCTCACTGTTAGTAAGGTTATGGTCTCTCATACAAGTATAATAAACAGAAACTCCCATTTGCTATATTTCTCCTTTTCCTTTTCTTCGATCCCGTCCTATTCTACTTACATTTTAGTGCTAATTAAAGTATCGTATTACCTATATTTCATTCTAATCATCCCCTTCTTTACTCTTAACTTTCAGAATATAAAATGATCAACAAGAACTACAAGAACTTACGTTCTCATTATTATGCCAGATTAATCCATTGTAAGTAAATATTCATTGTAATACATTGAGCGCCATCTGGCCTTTCGCGACTTTCTTCGCCATCATCCAGAAATTGCGTATGCATACGGTGAATTAAAACGTGAACTGGCCCAAAAATATCCTAATGTCATCGAGAGTTATGGTGACGGAAAAGATGATTTTGTCAAAAAAGTCGAAAAACAAGCATTGATGTGGCATTGGATGAGCCGCTAATTTATAAGAAAACTTTCTAAGCCGTTTCAGATGAATCGAGACAAATAGAGGCGGTTTGTACCCCTTATTTCCGCCACCTGAAGGGGTCTGCGCCATTTTCTTAGATATTAACAGCTGCAAACCACTCTTATCCGACTGCTTCCCCAGCCTAATACAGGATATGACAAGAACTCACGATCGTATCCGTCAACGTTCATCGTTTAACTTTAGTGAAATACAGGTTTAGATCGTCATCCGCACAAACCATGCTGCCAGGTGTAACTGATTGTTGCTGATACATGAGTCCTCTGCCGTCAGGCAGATAACCTCTTTTTGAGTATAAACGCTGTGCACTGCCATAACTTTGATAAAGTCCAACACCAATTCCCACAATACTGTACTTCTCGAATGCAATTGCCTCGACAGCTTCCATTAATGCATTTCCAATTCCAAGCTTTCGAAATGGAGGGATAACATTAAAATCGTTAATCTCCGGTATGCCATTTTCAACAAAATGAGGATAGTGAGATGTAGTAAGAAGATGCAGGCTTCCAACAAACTGCCTCTGGTAAAAGCCTAGCAACGTTATTTGTTCACCTGTTTCGTTTTGTTCCCAACACCTCAAGATGTAATCCCTAGGTTTTCCAATATGATGTTCGGTGAATACCCGATACACAAGTTCCACGTCTGCTTCCGTCATTTGGCGAATTTCAATCGAATTACTCATACTTTCCGCTCCTTCCAATGCACTACTTGCATTTAAACTTATTTTAGCAGTTGGTCTCATGTTAGGTAGGTCATTTATAACTTAAACGAAATTATCCTGTCCGATAGTCCAACGGCATCCTGACAAAGTAAAAGAAGCGAGAACTTCACACATTAAACATTTCCTGATATCGAAAGAGATGCTATCATTAGGTAAATTATACTAAAAGAAGCCGATTCAAGGCATCCCTGAGAACGGCTTCGGAAGTTAAGGAGACATGTTGATGTGGAAAAAAGCTTTAGTTTTCTCGATAGTTGTCCTGATCCTGTTCTCTTTTGCCCCTTCAACCAGCTTAGCGCAAGTCGAAAATCCGGTCTGGTTCGAAGATCAAGCACTGGAACTGTTGGTCAGAGAAACGTTGAATGTCCCCTCCGATAGATCCATTACGCGAGGAGATATGGCGAGTCTCACAACATTGGGAAGTATGGGGAAAGGCAGCTGGTATGGAATTCAGAGTCTGATCGGCTTGGAGCATGCAGTTAATCTGAGATCCTTGACTCTAACCCATAACAAAGTAAAGGATTTGCAACCATTGCAAGGGTTGCTCTCGTTACAACGTCTCGACCTGAATAACAATACCATTGCAGATATCGGTCCATTGCGAGAGTTAGTCAACCTGAAATCGCTTACCTTGTATTTCAATGAAATCAAGGATATAAGCGCAGTGGCATCTCTAAAAAAATTGACTCAAATCGAATTAAGTTCCAATCGAATTACAGATATTACGCCCATTGACAGTTTGACCGAATTGGAGTGGTTCAGCGCTCCATTCAATCAGATCGAGTCGATTCCCCATCTCGGCAATTTGAATCGGCTGATCTACCTTGGCTTGCTTCGAAACTCGATCAGCGACATAAGCGGGCTTTCATCTTTACCGAGTCTACGCTATTTAACGCTTGGTTCGAATCGGATCACAAATATTCAGCCCATCCAAACCCTTCGCTCGTTGGAGAGTCTCGATCTGAGTGACAATGCTGTCCATGATCCGAGTCCGATCTACTCGCTTAAATCTATCCAGAGCCTTAACGTCTCGAGCTTAGGAATTAAGGACATTTCATTTCTGAGTGGATACGATTAGCTCACTGAGTTCGAAGCGGCAAACAATGAGATTCGTGACATTTCCCCGCTTGGCCGGCATGATGGCCTCACTAAAGTCGATTTGAGTCAAAATTGGATCGACGACGTCTCGATCTTATCCAAGCTCTCCCGGTTAGAAACGTTAAAATTGGCCGGCAATCGCATTGACAACGTGAATAGTCTTAAAGACTTGTCCGTACTGCGATCGTTAAATTTGACCGACAATCGGATTTCGAATGTAAAGCCCATATCCGGCCTGAAAAGTCTCTATTGGTTAGATATCGGCGGAAATCCTGTATCGGACTATACAACACTTCGCGGTTTGCGTCAGTTGACTTCGTTGTCTGTGCCGAATGCGGGTTTGAAAGATATCGGTTTTGTATCTGGACTTACCCGACTGAACTCACTTTGGCTCAGCGGCAATCAAATTGAGGATTTAAGCCCGATCCAGGAACTGAAGGGCCTCATGGATTTACACATAACGGATAACCGGATTCAAGATCTGACGCCTGTCGCATCTCTCCGGAATTTGCAAAAAGTCTGGGTCGACTATAATCAGATTGCCGATCTTCAGCCGATCCAGTCCTTATCCAAGCTCGCCGTGCTATCCGCCAACAATAACCGGATTACCGATGTTTCGCCGCTGGCCTCCATGCCCGCTCTATGGGAAATCTATCTGACGAGTAATCCGTTATCTGGCGAATCAATCGAAGTATTGGAGCAAAAGAAGGCAAACGGCTCGACCGTTTCTTATGGCGAGCGAATCCAAGTGTCGATTAACGGGAATTTGCAAAACTACTCGCTGGAAGAATCACCTCAAATCATTCAGGATATCGCTTTCGTACCATTAAGGAAAATTTTCGCTGCTTTAGGCGCCGTAGTTCGATGGGACGAGGAAACGCGATCGATTGTAGCCACCAACGGCCAGACCGAAATCAAACTTTCGATCGACTCCAAGATCGCGTCAGTTAATGGTGCCAAAGTAGAGCTCGAGGAAGCACCCCGAATCGTAAACCATATAACGATCGTTCCTCTACGGTTTGTGACGGAAGCTTTCGAAGGACCGTGCGCTGGAACGAAGAGAAGCAGCGGATTGAAATCGGCAAGTAAAAGCTAGCTTTTGTGTAAGTTGATCCTCTAAAAATACGTACAGCGGAAGTCCAAAACAAGTCTTGGATTTCCGCTGCCTCTAGATACCACAATTCAGAGCTTTTTGTTGGAAAAAGGGATAGATTAGAACTCTATCGGTGCAAACCTGTTATTTTGCCTTCTCCGAAGCAATTGCTTTGTTGATCACTTCTTCGGCGCTCCTCAGTACCGAATTCAGATCCTTATCTTCCACAACAGCTTTCTGAAGTTCCTTCATGAACAGGTTCTGGCCGGTGACATTCGTTAATCCCGGCTCTCGGCCAGGCATGCCCGGCCCGACCTTGTTGAAGAAGAAAGCCTCGGTATGTTTGCCCTTATACAAGGGATCGTTTTTCAAATATAAACTTTTGATTTCTTCGCTTTTTAAAATCGGGTATACTCCCAGCTCCGCCGCAAGCTTGCCCTGCAGCTCCTCGGAAGACAGCCATGCGGCGACCTGGAACGCGGCATCTTTATTTTTGCTGCTGCTCGTCAGGTACACGTTGCGGAAATCGGATAATCGGCCAATGCCAGGCAGCTCCTTGTACACCGGCATACTGACGATATCCCACTGGAAGTTCCAGTCCATAAAATTTCTGGACACGAATGTTGTCATCGCGGAACGCCCTTCAATAAACTCTTTCCAATCCAGGTCTTTGTTGATTGTTTTGGAATCAAACTTTAATCCCGAAATGGTATAGAATCGTTTCCAGTTTTCAGCGATTTTTTTCCACCTTTCCGTATTGACAGCAGCCTTGTCCTCCGTGAAGCTCAAAATCGGTTCGCCAAACGGGTTTTGAGTAAAGAAGGTTTCCATCCATCGATCCGAAAATCCCCGATATTGGACGTCTCCTTCGACCCGGGTCATAACTTTAGCGACCTCGTATACATCATCCCACGTCATGCCGTCCGTTGGATAAGGAACGCCAAACTTGTCGAAAAGATCTTTATTGTAATGCATCACCCCGCCATTTGTCCCGCTAAGAGGTATACCCGCGATGATGCCGCCCGTTTCCCTCTTCATTTGTTCAAATGCAAGCGGATCGACCCGCGAAGAATCGAACTTGTACGTTTTCATCAACTCACTGATATCGTACAGCAATCCGTTCTTTTGAAGATCCGGTGTCGCTACGCCTCGCCCGACGAATAAATCCGGCATCGCGCCTGAGGCAAGCATCGTATCGATCGTTCCCCCTCCCGTACCCGTGCTGGGAACCGCTTTCAACGTATAGTGGGGAAACTTGCTCTTGGCTTGCTCGGCTATATAATCAAATTCACTCTGCGACATCGACCACATATAAAAGCTGATTTCTGCTGGCGAATTCACTCCCTGAACGGTGCCGGCTTCTCCCGAAGGGTTGGCCGCTTCCGTCCCGCCTTTGGCACATGCCGAAAGTGCCAGTGAGCCGGCCGCCAGTGCGAAAGCGATCCACATTTTTTTGTTCATCGTACTCCCTTTTCCGGCTACGTTACTATCCTTCATTCAAGATCACCTTCCGCTTTTCGCTTTTCTATTGGAGGAATCTGAAACGGTTTGAAACATTCAGCTAGGAGTCGACATGAGCCAGAACGCCCAGTCGTTAAGCGGCCGTAAAGTCGCCAGATGCTGAGATACTGCAATCAACCTGGGAGATCCATACACTTTTTCGGCTCTACGGGTCAGCAGGACGGCGAGGCCATTGATTTCGTTGTCAATATTTTGCCAAGCCCACGGCTGTTCCTCCGCCAAATACGGGGCCAAAAAGTCGAATCCGAGCTGAATGCCTTTTCCGTCCTCCGTCCGGTAATGCCATAAATCGATACCCAGCACTTCGCCGCACCGCGCCAAAGCTACGAAAGCGCTTAATCCGTACAACGAGTAAAACAGAGCCCGATTGCGTTTCAACTCGCGGTGAAGCCCGCCTTCCGCTGTAAATTGCACGCCGATTTGCCATTTAGCGCGTTCCATCATTTGAACGGCCCGATCCATATTACCGCTGTAGATCGAGAAGGCCGCTACTTGAGCCGCGTACCAAGATCCATGATTGTCGGTTGCGCGGTACTCTTCTTTTCCTGCCGCGCTCTCCAGCAGCCAATCCGTATAGGAAGCAAACCATTGCTTTAAAGCTTCATGATCGGCGGCAGTCCAGCTATCCGACTGGGTTAACAGGTTGACGGAATCCAGCAGCCCGATCAATTGAACACCTTCGATAATACCGATGGCCATTCCATCATTAACGCCGGGCAGCGAGGACGCATACTTGAAGTTCGGGTTCATCCGTGTTTCGGGATTCAGAAACCAGACGCGCAGAAGCTCGGCTGCTTTAGCCGCATATCCTTCAGATTTTGAATAGAAATATGCCAGCGCCAACGTGTTGACCCTTATACGCATATTGAAATAAGGTCCCAAGTCATACTGATCGCCGGATGCCGCCGGATTGGTATATCCGTCGCGCCGGATGAAGGGCATCCCGTCAGGCGTATCCGGATTCGGCCACGCATATTTGCCTATAGCAAAAAAATCATGGTTGTCCCCGGACGGCGGAGTACTTTCATTATCGACTACGGAGCCGGGGGGCAATTTGAGATAGGCGGTTGCCTCACCCAGCAGCGCATAATAGGCTGGCATCAAGGTTGAATCATTCGCTTTTAACTTTTCGCGAATGCTGGTAACTTCCTTGTAATCAAGATGGATAAGAGTTGGTGCTGTCGATTGTTTCATCGCTGGTATGCTCTCCTCTTGCAGTGGTTTCGTTTCACCGTCACAGCCTGCTGCCATAAAAATAAACAGGAACGTCAGGGCATAAAATCCGTATCTGTTCATCCGTTCTACGTTCTCACTTAGCCGCAGGCCTGAAGGCGATGACCGGCAAAGACGACGACATCGGCATCTCGCTCCTGTTTGCATACGTATCGAAGTTGTCTTCGTAGACGAGTTGTTCGATCCCCCCGCCGGTTTCAGCCGAAGTGGGCCTGTGTACGATCGTTAAACAAAACAGCATCGTAACGATCAACAGTTTCAGAACGTTTGTTTTTCCTTTCCTTGCGGAAATGGGCATACCGCTCCTCCTCGTCATAGTACGACTTCAGTCTGGAACCATTCACTCCAGCGCCCCCTCAAGGTCATGATCTCTCCATGAAGCTTCTGGGAACAGCCAGCCGACACCTCACAACCTGCACCTGTATATAAATCCTTGTATTCTTGCAAAAGTGCCTTCACCCATATTCCGCAATCGTAATGTTGTCTCCACTCCAGCGCCCCTTTGTCCCTTTTCGTTCCGAACATCAAACGGTCAGTTATGAATCAATCGGAATCCGATTCCGGCACAGTCGACAAGCACCCTGCATCCGCTTTACCGTGGGTTGACCTTTGTCAAGCAAGCCTGGCATTTGATCGGCCGACAAGACGTCGTCCGGCAGCGCGATCACTCGTTCCTACGTGCCCGACCCTGCATCCGTACTCAAGTCCCGATCTGCGCCTTCTCAGAAAATGACAGCACTGCGTACGCCATTTGCCAAATCGCGTATGTGATCGCACTTCGGCCCCCGCGCCTGCCCAACATAGATGTCAGTTGTTTTTTACGATTAAAACTGCGTGTTCCCCCCTTCTAAGAACATTGTAAAGAAAAGCAATCCAAGAACGAATGCAAGTTATTATTATATTCTATATACATTCTTGCAAACGACTGCTCATTAGCGCAATAGGTATCCAGGCTTTGGCCTTTAGTTGTAAATTTATATTTTCAAATAAAAAAACCGCGATATACGCGGATTTCAAGCTTATCTGTCCTCGGCTGTGACAGCATCATATTTTATTTTTATCTCAAGGAAGCACGATAGGCCAGGTAGGCAGGCACGTTAAAAAGAGAAAAAGCGATCATCCACAAAGCATGCAATCTGTGATGCTTATAGGCTTGAATTATGGCCCATATAGCGAAAAGCACCCAGTACACTACAAAACACATAACGATTGCATTTATCCAAGCGAGATAAAAATGCTCATAATTGATGTCCACGGACCATTTTCCGCTTGAATAAACCTTACCCGCCATTCCGTTTAGATACATCATGGATTTGAACGGCTCCGGATTTTGGTACTTGAACGCTTCCGTGGAAGAAGAATCTGAATCCCCTTGAAAAATAGTAAGGTATACGATCTGCGAAGCTTTTACTGCTTTTTCGATAATGAGTGTTTTGCCCGCCTCGCTGAGTTCCTGATCGGCTTCCAGTGCATAAAGCACAGACTCCGCAACGTGTATCCGCTGAGAAAGCAACCGGTATTCGTTAAATGCGAACATACATCCGATCAAGATGCCCAAAACTGCAAAGCCAATTGCTGTACGTAACAAATTTACTGAAAACATGCGCGGCATCCGAAAATATTCAGCGACTTTTCCTTGCAACATACCTTCGTCTCCAAAACGTTCCAATGCAATCGTAACGGCCTCTTCTTCGGATTTTCCTTCTGCCTTCAATTCCTCAACCGCTTCCAGCAAATGGACTTTCATTTCCATCTTTAGTTCATCCACTTCTTTAACATCTTTTACATGCGCATATACAGAATGGATAAAGGCCTCTATTCGATTCATGGATGATCTCCCCTTTCTAAAAATGAATCCATAATCTGTTTTACAAATTGCCATTCGGCACGTTTCCGATTTAGCTCGTCTTCCCCTAAAGACGTAAGTTTGTAGTATTTTCGTCTTCCTCCCGGACCTTGCTCATCCCCCCAGTAGGAATTCACCCATTTATTTTGCTCCAGCCGCTTCAAGGACAAATAAAGCGTGCCTTCCTTCAGCTCAAACTGATTCTCGCTCTTCTCCCGAACCGTTTTGGCCAAATCGTAACCATACATATCTCTGCTATGTAACAAAGAAAGAATAAGTGTATCGATATGACCTTTTAAAACTTCTTTATTGATTTCCAACATGTACACCCCCTATATAGTTTATACTACACATTACCTTATAATGCAAGGTATTATAATGAATCAAACACCCGATATTCACTACCAGGTGTTGACGATCCCTATTGGAGACATGAGCCTGATAGGGCGCATGCGGTATGTGGAATGCGGAGCGATGCGCCGAAGTACCTGCATGTCATGAAAATTGCGGCGAAGTAACGCTTCGTTAGACAATCAGCTTATTTGATCGGCGCATAAATATCGAAATCAAAAGAATCAATCACATCCGCAGGGATGTGAAACGGGTTTACCGGAGCGAGACGATTCATCTCATAACCGTATGAACCTTCCGTCATATCTCTTTCAACAACTCCACTTTTAAACCATTTCCACAGAGAATCGTATGTTTGATCCATTTGGCTGCGGTCGCCGCGTACGGTTGTTTTTGCATATAGTTTAGCTGGGATCGTTATCGTTTCGAATCCTTCGGGAATGCGATTCAGAGAACCGGCCTCCACTCCTACCCATAAGGTTTCGACCTTTGTCGCCCATTGCCACTCCGGTATGAATACTAAACCTTCGTCTGTATGCAGCCTGTCTGCGTGACCTTTCATAGCGGCTTCAACTGCTTTCCATGCTTGACGTACATCGCGTTGGTTGGCAAGCGTACGCAATACAATTGCCTTCATCTCGGGACGTTCGACCACGACAATTTCCTGGACATTCGATTTCATTTCTGCTCCTCCTTGAATTACTTTTAATGCTTTCGGTGTTGCAGCCGGCCGATAATCAAGCCATAACCACGATGACTGAACCTGCGTAACGCCCCTACTCCGTAACGATCGATTTCCATACCCCGTTCTCATTAACCCGGAATTTATTCATCGTCGTGTTGTAATAAATTTGGCCGGCTGCTCCATTCCCCGGATCTTCCGCTAGCGTTCCCACTTGGACGGCTCCTAAAAATTTGGCTTCACCGCTCGATTGTATGGAAAACAGCGAGTCCGATTCTGTTCCATCCGTTGATTCGCCGGCAGGCGTTGTTTTCACTTCAAACGAAGAGTTACCCGGATGCTCACGATTACCGATATAAACGTCGGCCGAGCCGGCACGTTCCTTATGGGCATCTCCATAAAGTTTCAACGTGCCCCCCGTGAACTTCCCGTCTACAGGCTCGGAGCCGGCAAATTCAAGGTTCCCCGAATGCCCCGGTCCACTTACCGGTCGCTGAAAGATCCCGCGGTGTCTGCCGAAATCGAACCCTTCGTTCGGAATATCGGAACCTACCTTGATCCAACCGAAATCAACTGAACGTTCGTCCAGCACAAAGATATCGGCAGCTCCATCACGTTTACCGACAAGCATCGTCAACCGGTATGTATCGTCTGCGCTCCACCCCTCGAAGACATGCCCGCCATTTTCAAAAACGGATGTCGTGACGTCCGAATCATTCGAATTCCATCTGCCCTTCCGGCTGCGAACCGTGATCATTCCGTCACTGTCTATACCTCCGCGTATATGATGCGGAAGCGGTGTCCGGCTTGGCACAAATCCCCTTTTGTAGGGTGTTTTACTCCATTTTTCCCATTGTTCGTTGATTTCCGAGTGCATCTCCAAGTAACCGTCCTCATGCTTTTTGATGTCCGCACACATCTTCATTTCTCCTCCCTTAAATTGAAAATATTAGCAATGATCTACTCTTAATTATAGTACAAAAGCTAGTCGTTCCATATAGCGACCACACTCCAAAGGAAATAAAAAGGGAGCGCCTCTGCTAACGAGGCACTCCTCTACTGGTAGTGATATGATTTCCTGAATTGCCGGCCCGGCGCCCGGGATTGTTTTCGTCTCAGCTGCCGGAGCTCTCCGTGAAGGAATTCGCATAATGGATCGGTTTATTTTGCTTTTCTTTACGTTTCAATTTATAGTTCGCGAGCACCATATATAGGGACGGCACGACGAATAGCGTCAAGATTGTCGAGAATATCATCCCGAAAATAATCGTCATGGCAAGCGGACGGAACAAAATATCCCCGATCGTCGCGATCGGAATCATACCGACGATCGCCGTGAGCGATGTCAGCACGATCGGACGGAAGCGGGCGGACGCGGCCTGCATGACGGCTTCCTTCAGCTCCATTCCATGGTGGCGCGCCTCCTCGATAAACTCGATCAGGACGATACCGTTCCGCACGACGACACCAGCAAGGGATATAATGCCCATAATGCTCATGAAACCGATCGGCATACCCGTCAAGAAAATGCCAAGAATCCCTCCGGCCGCAGCCAGATACACGGTCGTCATGATCAGCAGCGGCAATGAAAGCGAGTAAAACTGCATCGTCATCAGAAGCACGATCAGGAAGGCGACGATGATCGAAAGCTTGCCGAGACTTGCGAATATATCCGCTTGTTCCGACGTTTCACCGCCGATACTCCATTCGTAGCCGTCCGGGAACTTGAGGTCCGTTAGCTTTTTCTGCACCTCGGCCATTACTTCGGTCGCAGTCCGGCCGGATACGTCGGCGGTAATCGTTACGGTCCGCTCGAGGTTATACCGGTTGATCTGCGGGATCGAGAACCCCGGAACCATTGTCGTCAGTTGCGACAAAGGGATTTGACGGCCTTGGGCGTTCGTCACCTGGACTTGTTGATACAATACATTCGGCTCGGCTTCGTCCTTAGCCACATACAGATTGATGTCCACAAGCTCCCGTCCGGTGTCGAATTGGCTGACGGTTAAGCCTTGGCCGACCAGCAGCAATGTCCGGGTCAAGTCGTTGTAGCTGACCATATAGCGATCCATGGCTTCCTGATTCGGCTGAAAAGTCAGGTTGTACCGCTCGATCCCCATATCGTCCATCACGTTCACTGTGCCCTGGACGCCGGCGACCGCAACTTTCACTTCGTCGGCCATCGCTTGGAGCTCACTCAAGTTCTCGCCGCTCAGACGGATCGATACCGGCGAGCCTACCGGTATACCGAGCTGCGGGACATGGATACTGAGATTCGCACCCGGGTAAGCGGCGTTCAGATGCGACTGCCAGGCCCCTACCGTCGTTTCGCGGTCGAATTTGTCTTTGACCCCAATAATCTGGAGCTGCCCGGTCGTCGGACTGGACGGTGGAGATCCGGATGCGATGTCGCTGAACAACGTCGGAGCGCCTCCGCCGGCCGCATACGTGATTCGCTCCGTTTCCGGCTGCGACACGACCCAATCGGCGATTTCACGGACGACCCGGTCAGTCTCGACAAGGGAGGTTCCCGCCGGCATCCGGATGTTGATCGTCGCTTCCGGCCGTTCCGAATCCGGGAACAGCTCGATTGGCGTAAACAAGGCAAGCGAGTACGCCGCTGTGCCGATCAGCAGACCGGCCAGCCCCGTAATGAGCGGCCGTTCCAGCACCTTGGCCATCCACCGTCCCGCATAGATGCCGGTTACCGTCTGGAACTGCTTTCCGAGGAAACCGGAAGGCTTCTGCTTAAACTGCCCCGCCTTCTGGCGCTTTCCGTCGTACCAGCCTCGGAAGATCGGAATGATCGTAAGCGACATGACCATGGACGCCAGCATCGTCAGCGAAACGACGGTCGGAATCGGCTTGATAAAGGCGCCGATGTCGCCCTGCAAAAACAACAGCGGCGCGAACGCCGCGATCGTCGCAAGAGTCGCGGTCAGAATCGAGATCGACACCTCTTTCGTCCCGTTGACTGCGGCGACGGCCGGACTTTCGCCGAGCGCCGACATTCGCCGCTCGATGTTGTCATTAACCACGACGGCGTCGTCGACCAGTAGTCCGAGAACGATGATGAGGCCGACAATGGAAATTTGATTCAAGGTAATACCGAGCGCCGGCAAAAAGATGAAACCGAGTCCGATGGAAAACGGAATCGCAAGCGCCACCGTCGCCGAAGTAAGCAGATTCAGCCCGAGTGTACAGATCAGGATAACCGCCGCTATGGCGATTAACAGCTCCTTGCTCAGTTCGGCAAATAGTTCATTGACCCGGTCGTTTTGAGCGAACAGTGACTCCAGCTTCAGATGTCCGGGCAAGCTGGGAGCCAGCTTGTTCATTTCTTCGTTCACAAGCCGGTTCATGGTTGGAACGTCACTGCCCGTTTCACTGTTCAAGCTGATCGTGATAGCCGGTTTTCCATTGTAATACGCATAATAGTCCGTTTTCTTATACGTGAACGTCGCGCTCCCGATATCCCGCAAATAAACCGGCGAACCGGTTTGCGTTTGCGTGACGACGACCCGGTTCAAGATTTGAGCCTCTTGCGCCTCCGGCACCGTCAGCAAATACTCGCGACTTCCGAAATCGAGACTGCCTGTCGGGACACGATCGTTATAGCCTTGCAGCGAGTTCAGCACTTGCTCCCAAGGGATGCCGAGCTGCCCAAGCTTCTGCGCATCCACCTCGACGCGGACTTCCCGCTCCGGCAGCCCCCGGATGTCGACGCCCGCGACACCGGGCACGGTGCGAAGCTGATCCTTCCACGTTACCATCAGATCGACCAAACTATAAAGATCTTCTGCACGATCGGCTGTAATCGCGAACTGCTCGATGAACGACTTGGCGAGATCGTCATTAACGATCGGCGCTTCCGCGTCTTTGGGCAAGCCCGCCTGGGCATCCTGCACCTTTTTGCGCAGCTCGTCCCACTTCTTTGCCGCATCCGCATCGTCGTCCGCCTGCACCAGAATGGAGGAGTACCCGTTATGCGAAGTGGAGGTGATCGTTTTGATGCCTTGAATTTCCTTGATCTTCTGTTCGATGACCTTCGTAACCGTCTGCTCGACCTTCTCCGGAGCCGCTCCAGGATAAATTGTCGTCACGAGCGCCTGCTTGATGACGACGTCCGGCATTTCTTGGCGCGGCAGCTGGGAAAATCCGAAAAAACCGACGATCAGCGCCATCAGGAGAAAGAGCAGCGTAATTTTCCGTTTTTTGATGACGTAATCGATCACTTGGCACGCTCCCCGGCAGTCGCGATCGAATCGCCATCAAACAATTTGTACGCCCCCTTGGTGACGATTTGATCGCCTGGCGAAACACCGGAAGTCACTTGAAGCCGATTGTTCGTAAGCTCTCCGAGCGTAACGTTCGTCTTCACCGCTTTGCCGCTGACCTTCTTGAAGACATAGGGTTCGCTGCCTGTACTGACGACCGCCTCGACAGGGACGAGAATTCCCGTTTCTCCGGTCGACGTTCGTGCAGCCTTCACGACTTGTCCCGGCAGCCAGTCCGCCTTCGCGTTCGGCACGAGCACCTCGACGTTCACCGACCCGGTGCTTGAGTTCGTCGTAGGATACACGTTTTGGACCGTCCCGGTCCGGGACTCTCCGTATAACGTAAGCGCCACCTCTTGTCCGACGGTCCATTTGCGGATTTCTTGATCCGGTACAGGAAGCACGACTTTCAACTGCGTCATGTCGCCGATCCGGAAAGCCGGCTGACCTCCGCCCGTCAATTGCCACGCCGAGACGAACTTCTCCAGCACGACGCCCTCGATCGGCGAGACGAGCGAAGACTTGTCGACGGCCATCTGTGCTTGGTCCCGACCTACAAGCGCTTCCCGCCCAGCCGCTCTGGCCTGTTCGAGTCCCGCGCGTGCCTGCGCCAGCGTCGCTTCAGCGGACTTGACGCCCGACGACGACTGTTCGCTTTGCGCCTTCGCATTGAGATAGTTGGTCTCCGCTTGTTTGTAGGCCAAACGCGCGTTGTTCATATCCGTCTCCGAAGCGCTTCCGTCTTTATAGCTAGCCTCTACCTTGTTCAATTCGTAGGTCGCTTTGCGAAAAGCTTCCTGGGTAAGCGCCTCTCCGTTTTTACTCAATACGTCCCTTGATTGCCGCGCATTCTCTACACCCACCGTGGCCGCTGCGACGGAAGCCTCCGCCTGACGGACCGCCGCTTCCGCTTGCCCGATCGCGGCTTCCGCCCGATTCAATTGAAACTTGTAATTCGATGCGTCGAGCGACGCCAGAACGTCTCCCGCCTTGATGAGGTCCCCCGCTTGTACGAAAGTCTCGGTAACCCGTCCATCCACTTCGAAAGAGACGACGGCTTCCTTCACGGATTGCAGGGTGCCCGCCAGCGCATACCGATCGAGAACAGGCTCCGGCTTCACCGTAATCACCTCAACCGTCTGTATGTTCGCGGCGATGACCTCCGCATCCCCATTCCCTGCTTGAATCGAGCAAGCGCTCGAAAGTAACGCCACAAACCCCCAGGTCAGTACAGAGAGCGAAATTCTCTTCCTTCGATTCGATTTCCAGTCATCCATTTCTCTACCTCTCTCTATAAACTTGTAGTCCTGCGTGATTGGAACTCCAGTTCCATTATAATGTAATGATATGGACTCGTCATCTTATTCGATACTTGTTCATTATTTCGAAACTTTTTATACTCACTTCCAAGTGAGCTCCCTGTTTCTTCTTTATACTGAGGTTTGACATCCGACTTCCTAAGGCTTGTGTTTGAGCAGAAATGTACCCAATCTGAGCCTTAGTCTAAGACTTCGACTTCAAACGAAAAAGCCTCGATCATTAGGATCGAAGCCAGGGGTATGGTCTGGTTGTAGTGAGAACGGGCAGAGGTAACCGTATTGGCGCTTAATATTCGCTTTTAATTACAAAAAACGAGCCCCGGATTGTTCCAGCGAGTTTCGAATTCTGCCTTGCAAACTTGAACTTCCCTTCCAGCTCCTTGGGCACGTCCATCCCTACAGAAAGCTTAAAACCAACGGCCCGCTTCTTGGGATCATCAACCGTATACATGACGTTAACCCCAAGACCGTCCTCATAAAAAACGTAGGCCATCTGGATATTCTCCACTTGAAAACGCGACGTTTCCAATGGTTTGCTTGAAAACTCGATACCACGTTCTTCTTTCAATATTCGGTTTACATAATCAAGAGTCTCCTGGCTTTCGCTAGCCGGTACCACCGTAAACGGGTGCTTGTATTTGCTCATAAAGTAACGGGCTTCATTAGCACGCAACCCGGCAAGCGCTTCTGCTACAGGCGAAGACTCTAAACCGACCGTAGATACTTGTTTGAAATCGACGATATAGGACATTTTCATCTCTCCTCGGATCCTGGCTATGTTTGCACCGAATATGATTACTGCTCTAACATCTTTTCAAGCTCGCCGCACCATTTCCCCCATCCGTACTTGGCGCCGCCCAGTGCTTGAGCGTTGGAGATTCCGGTTTGTTCGAGATGAAGGTTCACCTTCCCGTCCCCTAAATCATGCAGCGTCCAGGTGACGGTATGCTTCTCTCCGCTGGCCCACGTATAGGACAACCGGTTTGGCTTCTCCACAATCAGCACTTCACCTTCGATAATCCCATTCCAATATTCGGTCGGTTGTGTGCGAAACTGAAAACGGTGTCCGACGACGGGTTTAAAATTATTGTCCATCCCCTCGCCGGTGTGGATATTGGCCACCCACTTGGCAAGCTTGCTTGAATCAGTTAAGGCGGACCAAAGCTTCTCAAGCGTTGTTGTGTATTGGAAATCCAGAGTTAACCTTAAACTCATTCTTCTTCCTCCTCTAGTAGTTGGCTTAAGCGCAACATATTCGTACTCCAGAATTTGCTGTAAAAAGCGACCCAATCTTGAATTTCTCGGAGTGGAGAAGCGTTTAGCCGAAATCGCGTTTCTCTGCCGACCTTTCGGTCGAGAACCAGTCCGGCTTCTTTAAGAATGGTCAAATGCTTGGATACCGCTGTACGGCCCATCGGAAAATGTACCGTTAACTCATGAAGCGGCAGCTCCTCCGCCTCTGCCAATAAGTGAATCAGTCGGCGCCTGGTCGGGTCAGCAATCGCGTCAAAAACGTCACGCAACTGGTTATGCTCGCTCATAGCACCCCCTCCAAACCTTTATCTTTCCGGAGCGGAAATCTTTTGACGGGATGAACGGCCAGTCTTACCTCCCCCTTCTTGAATCTTCGGCTCTTCGCGACGATCGGACACTATTTGGTGTCGTTTTGATTATAGGACACCATTCAGTGTCGTGTCAACAACAATTATAAACTTACCGTTCCCGGCATAATACAGGGGCTGCCGTTATTTCTGACCCTATGATAATAAAACAGCGGCAGTCTAGGACTTTTTTTCCCGCCCATGGCTGCCGCTATATATTTTAGAATCAGACTTCACTTACTTCATAGAGTTTGACGAGTTCATCATCGGCAACCTGCTAGAGATGCGAAACCGTATTATACTTGAATTTGATATTCCCGTGTTTTTCCCCAAAATCTTCGATTTCATTCGCTGTTTGCGTCCCGATCAGTATATCAGCCATCATTCCGTTGGAACGGAACCAGGCTAGTCTGCGTTCTCGCTCGTTATAGAAAAGTGCGCAAAACGGATGGTAATACGTGTCCAATGCCTGGAATGTACGGCTAAATTGTTGTTCCGCAAGCTTTCTCGCCTGCAACGATGAAACCAGCTCGCCTTTTAATCGGCCTTTGGCGGAATGCTTCATGTGACTGATGGCGAAGATCGCCGCTGTAATCATGACATTTTCACAAAATGATTCCATATGGGGTTCCCAGTACCATGCTTCATTGTCCCTGAACATTATTTGTCTTTTGACCGCCGATAATGCAAAGGGATCTTTTTTTCTCATCCGATAGACGATATTTCCGTCCGAAACATGAATTTCGTCAATTGGCAAATACCGGTCTTTCTTTTTCGTATTTCCGTCGGTCCTCAGTAGTGGATCGTTGCCAACAGTACGATAATAGTTGCGCAATTCGGCCGGAAATGCAAGTCCTAACCGTTCTTCCGCGTTTTCGATTTGTTCTTCCGTGCAGCCAAGGGAATTATCGCCGCCGTGAACGATGCAGCTTAAGGTTTTCAACCATTGTTCCATATTCCGGATTTCTTCGTCAGATGCTCCGTGATTTTGAACCAACTTCGGAGCTTTACCGTCCTTGCCTTCATTCAATACTTCGGATGAAAAGTACGTGCCGGAAAATTCCTTTTTACCGCAATTATCTACCATATATGTACCGGTTAACATTGCATCTTCCATATGAGCTCCTCCTCGCCGTAGCCTCGTCTCCATCTCGTATCGTGCTGGTAACTATTCTTCAGTATTCAACATTGTAATAACACTATCCTCCCGTTTCATTCAACAAATCGGGTTCATCAAACGGCTCGTCAGCGCGTGTAGATTTCAACCATTGACCTCCGGGTGCGAATACACGTTCATGTCCAGATGCAGCAAAAGGATATAAGTTCTTGTCCTCAGTCAAAGACAAGAACTTATCCTTTAAATCAAAAATGCGATAAAATACAGATTTATAAAGCTTGTCCCTCGATAAGTTTGTTCTTCGCTTAATTGTTGCACATTCTTTGTTTTCAAGTCGACATACAAGCCTTTTCTTCAACCGCCCGACAATAGTGGCCGTCCGGATCGTAAAAGGTGAAATAACCGAAAGCACTTGTAAATACGGGTTCTCTATCTACTTGAGCCCCGGCTTGTATGATCCGTTCATGCAAAGCGAGCAAATTGTTCGTTAGCAACTCCACCATCGTCACTTGTCCCGTGTTGTTCACGATAAAGAGCGTGCGGATTTCCGTTAGCCATTTAGCCGGAAAATAAAAAATGCCGGCCATACGTGCAGCCGGCATTTAGTTATTCGGTTCAATAAAAGTGCTGGTTTTGCTTTGGAGTATGTTCCTCACTCGAAAACTTACAGGTACGTATAGCCGTCCCTTTCTATAAGCCCAGCTTGTGGCCCTTCTCCAAACGCACGATCTGTTTCTCGCCCTCGTCGGCCAGCGTCCGGAATTGATCGATCGTTTGACGCATTCTGGGCAGCGCCTCCTGCTTGTAAGCGCTGATGGAATCAAGCGCCGATAACACGTCGGCAAACGCCTGCTTCAGCGTATCGACGGAAATGTTCGCCTCCATCGATTGCTTCTGGATCGCAGCCCCCTGATTTTTCAGCATGCGGGACGTGCCGGCGATCAGTTCGTTTGTCGTCTGATTCAACAGTTCAATTTTCTTTAGTACGATTTTCTGATTGTATAACGCGCTCGCGACCGTTACGGAAATTTTCAGCGCCGAAATCGTGACATTTTTGGCCCGGTCGACCCCTCGGATCAGTTCCTTATTATTGCGGATGACCACCTCGATGGCCATAATGCCCTGCTGGTTAACGACCAGCATCTGCTGCAGGTCCATCACCCGCTGGCGCAGAGGGAACAGCACTTCTTCGGTGATGAAGCGGATTTTGTCCGGGTCTTCGTTTTGCAACTTGGCTGTTTCGATTTGCGATTCGATCGATTCATCCATCAAAGCTCCGAGCTGAATTTCCTTCTGCAGCTTTTTGGTTAGATCCCGAAGTGTTTGCTGCTCGATCTCCAGCGTGGTATTGTCATTTTTGAGGATAGCCTTGCCCTTATCGAGCGACATCACAATATCGGCTATGACCGAATCGGCTTTCTGGTATTTCAGGAAATAAGCGCGCAGCGGGTTGAACAACTTGCCCAGAAACCCGGTCTTGGCAAAATCGATCAGGCTGGGGTCGAGATCCTTCAGCTGAATATGCAGCTCCGTTAAGCCTTGGGCTACTTGGCCGCCCTCATCCCCTACTTTGGACAAATTTCCGACGGATATTTGAAGCAGCGCATTTTTCTCCGAAGACGATCTCATCGAGTTCATGCCGAACGATTCGATCGAGACTAGAATCTCCCTGCGCTTCTCCAGCGACTCGACATCCAGCGCCATGATCGCCGCAACGTTGGCAACCGCCAATTCTTTCAGCTTCGCTACTTCTTCGGGTACCGGCTGTACCTCTTGCTCGATCACGGCCTTAATCTCTTCCGGACTAGCGACTTCCATTGAAAATGACATCGTATTCCTCCCCCGGTATAGTAGACGGATCGTCACAAGCTACATTTGCACATTAAACAGGTTTCCGATCTTGTAAATAACATCGTCGGTGTCCGCATTGATGCTGGCCGCCTCGTTGATGCTCGAGATGCTTTGCAGCGCCTTGATATTGGCATTGTAGCCGACGGTGTAGATCGGCACTCCGTATCCTTCGATCAGTCCTTTGATATCTTTCAACGAATAGCCTTCATTCGTCTCGCCGTCGCTCAGCACGAAAATGATCGGCTTCACATTCGGATCTTCGGCCATCTTGTCCTGCAGCATCATCATCGCCACGACAATCGCATCGAACGTAGCCGTCCCCCCGCTCGCCTGGAGACTGTTTACCGCCCCGACGAACATCGATTGCTGGTTCGTATCGTACTTGCCGATCGGAAGCCGGACGGAAACGTCACTGGAGTACGAGATAAGCCCGATACTATTATCTCTGCCCAAATATTTCTGACCCTTCAACAGCGATTCCTTCAAACGGTTCAGCGGCTCGCCCGCCATGCTGCCGGACACGTCGGCGACGAACACCGCGGCGATCGGCTTGCCGATGTTTTTCTTTTCTTTCCACAGCTTCTGGGCCGCCGACAGAAGGCTGCCGTCCACCGCGGCCATCTCCGGCTTGTAGTCGTCGAGACTATTAAAGCCTTTATCCTTCGCGGATTTCTGGTACTTCTCCTGCGTGACGAACTCGGCAAATTTCTGAATAATGTCCAGCTTCTCCTGCGGCAGATCGCCCAGCGCATACAGCGGACTGTCATGCCGGACGCCGAAAGGCGTAAATACGTAGCCGCCCTTCAAATCAGCCGCGTTGACGTACGTTTGGTATTCCAGCACGAACCCGTCCAACGCGCCGGATTTGGCCGCATCGCGCATCTGTATCGTCGTCGACGCGATGAAGGGCACGTTCGCCTGGAACTTCTCAAACCCTTGCACGGCTTTGTCGCCGAGCAGATTGGAGCTATCGAACGTATTCAGCGCCGTTACGAGAAAGTTCAGGCCGGTCGAGCTGGCGAACGGATCGGTGTAGCCCATCGAAAATTCGTTGTCCGCAATCGCTTCCGTTACGGTTTTGACGTTGATCGCCCCGTACGTGCTCATAAGGGCGTCGTATTTGGACTTGGCAATCACGATCCCCGGCACATTGCCGACGAGGCGGTCCGTTACCTTTTGGACTTTGACTCCGCTCGCTTTCACCATCTCGCCCCACAGCTCGTTGGAAGGCGTGAAGGCGTCCGGCACGTATTTGCCCGACTTGATATAGTCCGTTGCCGTCCCGGAGGCGATATTGCGCACTTTAACCGATACGGGCTTGCCGCCCACCATGATATTCGCTTTGTTGAACTCCGCCGCCACGTCGGTCAGCCACCCGTCCACCCCGGTGCCCGATTTTTCGGTCGAGGAGAAGATTTCCACGAACTGGTTCGTCGAATTGTTTACCGTGACCGGGAACTTCGAGATGTCCGGCAGCGATCCGGCAACATCGATCGGGTTCAAGTCGATTTGGCCTTTTACCGTCGGCTCATTCTTGACCTCGATATTGGCGTATAGTTTGCTCAGCTGCTTGGCCGCGTCTTCGAGCGTCACCTGGGCTTTGGACTTGCCAAGATTGGAAGTCAGATTGACTCCTACATAGACAAGGGCGAACACGAACGCCAGGATCAGGAGCGCGCTCAAGTAAAACTTGTTTTTTTTCTTTGCCAATCCAGCACCTTCTCACTGTTTATAATATTTGGTCTGCTTGATTAACGAGTCGATCTCCTGCATGCAAGGCATATTCTCGATGTCGCCCGGCTCGAAGCTGTCCAGGCGGGATATTTCCAGCAGCAGCTTATCCAGCTTTAATAAAATTTCCTCGTTATTGTCCAGCGAATACTTCAGGAACGACAAAAATTCGTTGTATAAATTCGTTTTTTCCTGAAGCAGCTGCTTGGAATAACGCGTCGTTTTCTGCGTCATCACGGTTGCAAAATCCGCTTCGTCGAACACATGGAGCCGGTTCAATACGCTTCTCACATTCAGGTAAAACAGTTTTTCGACCTCGCGGATGACGGAAGCGAACTTTTTGTAGCTGAGCTCGCCCGATTCGAACCGCTGGTTCAGGACGTCCAGAAGCGTTTCTTTCTTTTTCCTGATCCGCTCCAGCTGCTCCAGAGAGAACCGGATATCTCCCTCAAGCGGTTTGATGCGCGCGTAGCGGGTTAATGCTTCCGCGTAGTCCTCGTGCGAACGGATCTGCTTGACCGGTATCGCTTCGGGCTGCCGGGCCAGCAGAACGTAGCTCCCGTACACCAGCGCCAGAGCGCTGGCTACCAGCAAGGTGACCCCGGAAGCGGTGGCGAGAGCGCTTCCGCCGATCGCAAGGCCTGCGAATCCGGGGGAAAATACAACAATATTGAGAACAGCCACGCCCGCAATCAGTCCGATTAGTTTTATGTATTTGCTCCCAGTCAATCGTTACACCCCCTTTACCCCTTCAAGAAACGTCCGCGCCTGAACCTGACACAGGGCAAAGCCGGAGTGCCGCCAAAAGGATAGAACTTATGGAGAACATTCGACATTTTCCCTCATTTTCCTTTTTCAGCGGCCGTTGTTTCACTATACGTTAAAAAAGCTTGGCAGTTTCGCCAAGCTTTTTTTATACGCCGTATCGATGGCTCGGCTAACAAGATTACTTATAGTCTCAAGCTCGATCAGCTCAAAATTTCGATATACCCGTCTGTCCCATGCACGCGTATTCGCTGTCCGTCTTTGATTAGCTGGGTTGCATTGTCCACGCCGACGACGGCCGGTACGCCATATTCACGTGCGATAACGGCCCCGTGGGTCATCAGCCCGCCCACTTCGGTGACGAGGCCCTTTATCGATACAAACAAAGTTGTCCAGCTGGGGTCGGTGAAGGAGGTAACTAATATATCTTCATCTCCCAGATCGGCATTTTCCATGTTTAAGATCACACGCGCCCGCCCCTCTATAACTCCGGAAGAAACAGGCAGACCCGCAATAGCTCCGGATGGAAGATTTTCCAGGTTATACTTCCCTGTTATGATCTCGCCATCAGAAGTGATCACACGCGGCGGAGTTAGCTTTTCATATAAGTTGTACTCGTCTTTTCGTTTGCGGATGATCCGGTAATCCAGTTTACTTGTACGTACGGCTTCGTGAAGTTCTTCGAACGTAAGATCGTATATATCTTCTTTTTCCTCGATAACGCCGGTTTGTACGAGACGTGCGGCTTCTCTCAGCAACGCCTGTTTATATATGAAGTAGCGATTAACCATCCCGTATTTGGGATATTCCCGATACCCGATGAAATTCCGGATCAGGTCGATCCTTTTTTTGGTTTCTGTTGCTTTTTGTTCGCCATCTGGCAGCTGCATCAACCGTTCCAATACCTCTTGCTCTTTTTTCAAAGCCTCCTGTCGTCCTTGCTCGAATTTCCGTTCGCTCGCATTAGGCTCGAAGTTTTTGATGTTACCGAGAATCAGGGGGACCAGCGTAATGGGTTTTTCGCTCCAACGCGTTTTTGAAATATCGATTTCTCCGCTGCATCGCATTCCGTATTTGCTTAAATAATCGCAGATAGCTTCCCGGGTTTCCGGTCCACCATCGAGCTTGACCAGTTCATCCAGAAAGTCATCCTCTCTTACGTGCTGTAAATAATGGATGACTTCCGGATAGGGACGAATCACATCTGCGACATCCAAAAGCGCCAGTCCCATTTCCGAAGTAATATTGCCAGGCACAGATTGAGAAAGCGGATCGGCCGCGTTTTTTTCACCTAACCACTCGTTCAGGTTTTCATTGATCCATGAGGAAGCATTCATAGCAGCCATAATGACAGCCGTGCTTTGCGGATCGAATAAAATCTTCTTTAACTGCTGGAGGTCATCCAAAATAAATTCAAATAAATCGGGTCCTGATTTCGTTTGGATGTTTTGTTTCAACTCTTCTATCGATGACAGACTGCGCTGAATCAGCTCAGAAACGATCGACGGATCGTTTTCGATTTGTGGTTGAGAAGCCCACGCCGGAACAGCTTGATTGCTTGTAGCGGGGCCCTGTTGTCTGGTATCTTCCGGTGACGATTTTATAAAACCTTCTCGCTCGATTATAGTCGTAAGAGCGTCTTTTATGAGCGGATCGGATTGTCCCAGTGTATTTACCAGGGCATCCCTGGAGGCCGGGGAAGCCAGCATCGGCGTAACGTCCACAAACAACCTTCCACCGGCTGTACGCATAGGCGCGCGAGTCGTCAACAGGTAAAAGGACAATCCCAGCGGTTTCATGGCATCTGTCATCATTTGTTGGTGACCTACCGATAAATAAACGTGATTTTCTTCGTCATCCGCTTCAGGGATCGGGTATAATGTCGTGATGGGCCGGCTTTGGACAATATAAAATGTATCATCCGCCAAACACCATTCGATGTCTTGCGGGCGCCCCAAACAAACTTCGATCTGTCTTCCGATGCGTGCCAATTGTAAAATTTGCGGATCAGTAAGTGTTTGTTCATTCTGCCGTTCCGGATCGATCTGCCGGGTCTCTGTTCCGCCTTCTTTGCGTCCATAGATAGCCAATTTCTTGGCTGCTATCCTTTTATCGACGATTTCCCCTTCCTGTACTTGATAACAATCGGCAGATACCAAGCCGGAGACCAATGCTTCTCCAAGTCCGAAACCGGCATCGATGGATAGCCGTTTCCGGTTGGAGGTAACCGGATCAGCGGTAAATAAAATTCCCGAAACTTGCGGAAAAACCATCCTTTGAACGATAACGGCTAAATAAACTTGCCTGTGGTCGAACCCGTTCTGCATACGGTAAATTACGGCGCGGTCCGTATACAGGGAAGCCCAACATTTGCTGATATGGTGCAAGATCGCTTCTAGGCCGATGATATTTAAATAGGTGTCTTGTTGTCCGGCAAAAGAGGCATGCGGTAAATCTTCAGCCGTCGCACTGGAACGCACGGCATAAGCATGTTCCTCGCCATATCGGGAGAGACAGGCAGTCACCGCTTCCGCAACATCGGAGGGAATTTCGGCTTCCCTAATGATTTGTCGGATTTTTCCGCTGATTTCACCAATCTGATCCCGATCCTCTACTTTTAGCCGGGTGAGTCGATCCAGCAACGCCTGGTACGTTTCGTTATGTTCGATAGCTTTTCGATAGCCTTCCGTTGTAACGCAAAATCCTTCCGGTACATGCACTCCTTCCATTTTGGATAATTCGCCTAGATGCAATCCTTTTCCGCCGACTAGCGAAAGCTGCGTGTTTCCGATTTCCTGGATTCCGAGAACTAACGAACTCATTCAGCATCTCTCCTGACCCATTTAATTGAGAAAAAAACATTTGACAAGAGTTCACCGGCGTGGTACGATAAGATTGTAAGTTAAGATATTTATGTATTAATAACGACAATAAAAGTAGTGAGCTGATTATATCATTGTGTTTGTTTATGTGCAATAGTAAAGAACCTGGAGAACCTGTCCAGGTTCTTTTTGTTGGTTACGTTCGTTAGGCTTTCTACAGACAGCGTGCAACCAGCCGTCGAGATCCAGACCATACCGATCGCCCGCTGCAGCTTTATATGCTAAGGATCGGCTGTCCCTCGCTCTGCTTTCGCAGTTCTTCTCCCTGTTCCTCATTAATGTAAAATAAACTTGACACTTGATCTAACTTTAATTACATTATGTATATCACTCTTTACATTATGTTAATTATTGTTAACTCAGGGAGGTCTATATGTCCTATCAAGAAAAGAAAGTCATGGTGTCGATTATCAGCAGCATACTCATCTTCACCCTCTACTCTATCTACGCTATAAATCATGCCGAGGAAGGCAGCATCACTTCGGCCAGCGACTTCCGTTTCTGGGGCTCCTTCATTCTGATATTGCTCCCGGTGTCGATTGCAGCCAAGATTGTCATTCATATTGGGTTTGTTATCTTTAATAAGATCGCCACGAACGAAGACGAGCCTTCATTTGAAGACGAGTTTGATAAGCTCATCGAGTTGAAGGCGGACCGGATTTCGCTATATGTGTTTTTCTTCGGGTTTATACTATCCATGATTCCGCTCGTTACTGAACTTCCGACTTATTTAACGTTTGTTGCGCTGATTTTCTTCGGTTTCTTATCCGATCTGATGGGACGTATCGCTCAATTGTACTTTTATAGAAAAGGAGTTTGACATGGGAAAGGATGCGATCAGCAATCAAATACGGAATCTTCGCTTTCATCATAACGAGATGACCCAGCAGCAATTAGCAGATAAGGCCGGGGTCACCCGACAAACGATTGTTGCGATCGAGAAAGGAAATTATTCCCCTTCCCTGGAGCTGGCTTTTCGTATCGCGCGTGTTTTCGGAAAGTCCATCGAAGAGGTCTTTCAATATGAGGATAAGCAGTGGGCCAAGGATCAGTAGGAAATGGAGGTATTATATGCCGAGCAAGCATTCACATTCAGATGGAAGATTGGCAGCAGGACTTGCCGGGGTGTTATTCATAACCGGGTTGGTTACGGGGATATTAAGCGTGGTTCCTGTAATAGACGGACCCGACTACCTTACCCTAGCTTCTGCAAATGAAAACCAGGTGCTGCTGGGAGCGATTTTCCAATTGGGAATGGTTGTTGCCTATGTGGGTATACCGATTGCGATGTATCCGATATTTAGTAAGCATAATAAAGGGTTGGCGCTTGGTTCTGTCGCTTTCGGCATCATCTCGGGTGTGTTCCTGATACTGGGTGTACTCCTTCTTCTGTTGTTATTGACAGTAAGCCACGAATTTGCAAAAGTTGGAGCTCTGAGCGGTTCCTCGATCCAAATCGTAGGCGAATTATTAAGGACAGGACGCGATTTGGTGAACCACGTGGCAACGACGCTGTCATTTGTTGCAGCTTTGTTCATGTTAAACTGCCTGTTGTACCAAACAAAATGGGTTCCACGCTGGTTGTCGGCCTCCGGTCTTGTCGGATCCGCTCTGTCCATACTGGCCAGCTTATTATTCATGATTCGCTTCATCGGTCTGGATGCAATCTACATGATGTTGAACCTGCCGATCGCCTTGCAACAATTCATTTTGGCGATATGGCTAATCCTAATAGGTTTCAACCGGGAGAAGCCGGACTCGGTATCCATTTTAAGATGAATGCTTCGGATAAGCGACGTTGTTTTGGATTTTGACTGCGGGATTGGACGGATCAACACATATTCCGCTGTTAGCCAAGTTACTACTTTCCCTGTGCAATGAAAAAAACTGCCAAAACCTAACATTTCGGCAGTTTTTTGGGCTTAGTCCGACATAACTTTTCATTCCAAAGCAGGCTGCTCTACCGGGGCAAATCGCTGGATTTTGCCGGAAAGATACAGGCTGATTGCCTATACCGAGCTCAGTGCAAAAATGAACCCATTCGCCTGTTGGTCAAGTGCCTCTGCAGCCGTGGCGGATATCAGACTCTGAGCACGAACGGAAGGATCATTGATGAAACGGATAAAGTCCTCCATGTAAGCAACTGCCTGTTGTTCCTCCCCTTGATTCAATAGTAATTGAATGATATCGAGCCGATACTTGAGATTGACGGCAAAGCCGGACTGTATTTCGTTCCCCTCGGTATAGTGCCCTAAGGACTGTAGCATCCCATTTACATGAACCGGTTCAATCGTTACCGTGATTGTAGCTGGAAGCGAATATTCATGACCATCATAGACACGAAAAGTCACGGTATCCATGCCCATCTGTCCTGCTTGGGGCGAATAACTGAACGTTCCGTTGCCAGAATCAGTTACGATCGCTGTTCCTTTCTGACCATTCTCCACGAGACTATACGTTAATGGATCTCCATCGGCATCCACAGCCGGTAACGTCCCCGTCACTGCTGTATACACCTGCGTGGTAACCGTCAGATTCCGTGTTACAGGCGCTGAATTAGCTCCAGCAACAGGTGCTGCCGCTTCAATCAGGTTCGTGACCACATCTGCAGGATAAGAGAAATGATGCCATTTTTCAAGATCGATTTTATCGCCGAGCTTATTCAGAGTATTGCTTCCGCTCCAGTTGTTAAACACGTAAATACCATCCGCACCAGCCTGATACGCCTCGTAAGCTCTTAGCCGATATTGCAGTTCGTTCATTGACGTATTGTTCCGGTTGACAGGAATACCTTGCTTGATCAAGTCCTCTTCCGCTTTCGTCAAGTCATGCCCGCTTAATGAATGCGTTGTAGCAATAAACAATTGGACATTAGACCCCTCTACAGCGTCGACGAATGGAGCGATATCAAAAAATTCTTCATGACTGAGGGTCGTAGGGATGATCATATCAACCAAATCTTCGGCGATCCAGGCATCAATATCCAACCCGTATTGTTTATATCCATTGTAAGGGAATCGTACCGTGATCTGTTTGGTCGGCAAGGCTAGTCGAAGGTCACGCAGCATCTGCGTAACCACCTCGGCTTTGTAGTCGTCCCAACGTTCCAACCCTGCAGCGGTTGTTTCATCATTCGGCTCCATTCCATACTCCGTCAGATAAGCATTGCTTAGTTCCGATTGATAACCGAAAAGATACGGATACCTTCCAAAGTCGAGGTTGATTCCGTCCACTCCAGGGAAGGCGGCGGCTTCCAGCAAGACATTTTTGATATACTCCCGGACGATGAGATTCCCGTAATCAACCCTGAAATTTACAGTTCCATTCTTATCCACGATGCGATAGGGAAGCATTTGGTTGTCATAGACGGCACCGTTTAAGTATCCGTTTACCGCAGGATTATAGACAGCGTTCATTCGCAGGGAAGCATTCGTCTGGATGCCTAGTTGGTCCGCTTTCTCGGCTACGATCTGCAGCGGTGATCGGCCGCTGGCGTTGATCGCCGTAACTTGTTGTCGTGCCAGCTTATCCCCGTCCCTCATTTGACTCTCATACGCTTCCGAACCAGCAAATGGAATCCCTGCATATTGACTGATATGATTTAAAGTAAAGGTAGTCATCAACTGCCAGTCAATCTGCCTGACGTCCTTGCCTGCGTATATCTCGACCGCTTTTTCCTCCAGCTTGCTTACCGTGGGATAAAATCCCTGGTAGAAATGACTGAATCCATCATTGTTGTAGATGGTCCGATTGCCGGCGGCACCTTCGTTAGGCGAGTCATACAACGACAACTCTTCCTCTGTCAGGCTTCTGAGCTTCAAATAAGTAATGACAGCTTGCTGATCCGGCAGCGGAGTAATCTGTATACGTTCACCATCAAATAATCCGGCAAATAGAAATTGCTCTTCGATCGCCTTGAGACCGTAAGTTGCTCCGGTCACGGTCGTGGTCCCTGCAACCTGTCCGCTTGCTTCCTCTCCATAAGAAACCTGGAACCCGCCGGTCTTGGCTACATATCCGACATATACAGCATACCGCCCTTGGAGATGGAGCGGCAATTCCAACGAATGTGCACCCGGTTCGTTCGCGATCCACATGTCTTCCTCATGACTGCCCATATAACGATATTTTCCCGTCTTCCATCCGGCATTTGTCGCCTTTTGTCCTTGGTTGTCTTCCAACCAGAGCATGTCATTGTACAGGTAGACACTGCCCGGTACAGATACCAGAGCATCACCGGGGTTTACCTTATAAACCGAAGGATATACATAGAAGTCGCTCGTTAATTCATTCATTTTGCGATTTTTATAATACAGCTCTGCTACAGCAGTCATGATTCCTGACTGTCCCCCAGGCGCAAGCGGAATCTGGAAACGGGGAGAAGAAATGATTTCGCTATGCTGAGCCATGATTTGATCGTCCTGCACCAGCTTCGTCCTGATCTCCAGCTCGCCTCCGGTCAACCATTGGGGAGGAATCTCATCCAATCCTCCCCCCAGTATCACTTCCTGTGAGTCGGAATAAGGAAGTACCGATAGCCCTTTAATTCGCGGTTCGGCCTGCGCCCACTCCGGTAATTCTCCAACCGTCATCTTCAGATTATCCAGGTAAACCTCGTTATGACCGGACACGCTATTCATCGAAGCATTGATGATTTTGAGCGAGTCCGCGCCGCTTGAAACAGGGTTAGCTACGTTGAAGGAAACGATCTTCATCTCGTCCATGGACAGCATCAATTTTCCACTGCCATTGTAAGCAATCCCCCACCGGTGATACAGTCCATCGTCGGGTATTAAATGTTCATAATCCGCGACCAGAATGCTGCTGGACTTTACCAGTACCTTGTCTCGCTGGAGGGTTAACTTGGCCGTCCTCCCCGCTGCCTTCACTTCAAAGCTTACTCCCCGGATGATCCCTAATGATGGAGCCTCATCCACCTCAATCAGATCTGCGATCCGAGCATCAAATTCCAACAGCCAAGGGCCAGCGCCGATCGGAAATACTTTGGTCATAAACGTGTACTTGTTATTCGCTGCAGCGACTTCATCTCCGTAGATCAAATATTGGCCTTCAGGGACAGGCTTCATCGTCACACCTCCAGGATTTGCCAAGGAACCGGCATGGTCTGTGATATAAGTTCCGTCACTGGCACTCGTAACCGACCATCCGGATCCTGCCAGCTGAGAAGCATCATCATCGAGAATCACCGCCGCAGCTGCAGAGCTTTCTTGCGTTGCCAGCGTGATTCCGTTCCATTTCAATGGAAAAAACGAGATCAGTACAAGAAGAGATAGCATTATGAACATTTTGCGATCCTTGAAAAGGTAAGCTTTTAAACGAAGCCTTCTCCACGATACGTTCACAAAAACACACCTCCATCGATTATAGATTCGTTTACTTCCGATTTTCTTCTATATACTTGTTTACTTCTTCTTCAGCTTGACGCAATGCGGTATTGATATCGGTTTTGCCGTCCCGCACGTTATGCACATGTTTGGGTATGATGATTGCCGCTGCCTGGTTCGTATACTGATCGTACGTAGCGGCAGGAGCGTATTTCATAGGACTCATTGCGCTTATATTTTTGCCATTAAACAGTTCGGCGTTCTGCCCAAAAGCCGCTTTAATCTCGCTGTTTTTCAGAGGCGTCGTATAGGCATTCTTGGAGCGTTCCATTTGGAATGAATCAGATGTAAAGAACTCCATCGCCTGCACAGCCAGATCCTTATGTTTGCTTGTACTGGATAAATACATATAGTCCGGATAAGGCTGCACGCTTATATTCCCTCTTTCCGGGTATACAGGAATCGGTGCCATATCCCATTCCAGGCCTATGTATCGTTTCGGATCATTATAGCTTGCTCCCAGTCCCATCCACATCGCCAAAGTTCTGTCCTCGAAAAACATTTTAGCTCCATCCGGGGCTAATCCCGGAATATCCGACCTTTCATATTGCTTGAGGTACATCTCGCTTACTTTCTTAAAGAGATCGTTATTGAATATCGCCTTGTTCGTCTTAGGGTCCACATATTCAAGAGAAAAAGGATTCCTTCGGAAAAACGTAGGGTGCATCCGGACGCCATAATATTGTTGGTTGCCATCCATACGCGTCACTTTGTTGGCTAAAGCAAACATCTCATCCCATGTCCATTGATCATGAGGCGGATAAGGAACACCAAATTTATCGAAAATTGTTTTATTATACAAGATTTGAGTTGGACTATCCTGCAGCGGCAGCCCGACCAGTTTCCCCTCGCCCAACTTGCGGTTCATATCAATAAATTCAGGGGTAAACCGGTTCAAATCCACTTTTGCTTGCTTGAGAAACGGTTCAATATCCGAGGAAAACTCATACGGTTTCAGATAAAGGAGATAACTCGCATTGGCGGCAAGAATCACATCAATCGGCTGTTTAGCAGCAATGAGGCCCTCTATGACCTTCGTGTTGATCGAGGTCAATTTAACGGTTTTAGGAATAATATGAGGGTATTTTTTTTGCAGAGGTTCGCCAAATTCTTTCATAAACGTTTCCTCATCCCACCAATACGTACTGGTGCTCAGAAAATATACCTCAGTCGGCTCCTGGGAAACTACCGTTGTCTTCAGTTCTTCCTCACCAGACTTACTCTCTCCGCATGCAGAGAGTAAACCAATGGACCAGATCATGACGCAACCCAACACCAGCGATTTACTTCGGATTGACATTGCAATTCCCCTTTTCACAAAAAATAATTGAGTTACTTCCCGATACCGACTGCAACGCATTGACTACATGGAACCCTATTTCGGCGGCGGCTGTCCTTGCACTTTTCAATCTTTGCTCTTTGCATGCGCTTACAAAAATCCGGCGTGGCAGCAGTTGGATTTTGACTTTTCCCATCTCCTTATTCAATGAAGTATTTTGAAGCACTTCGTAATCAATTTGTCTCTCATACCCGAAACCAGTATGGTGGTAATACCATCGTATCGCAAATATACACCGCCCTTTACGGAACGTCAACACTTATTTATTTGGCTCGGTTGTTCAACTGTGATCGTATCACACTCCTTTCTTCTGCTTCATTTTATGATATGATCACCATATCAATAGAATTGGAGTGTGCGATATGGATCTGGCCGAGAAAACAACACTGCCGCAAATCGTTTGTGAGCGGATCAAATTATATATTGTGGAACATGAGCTCAAAGCTGGAGATAAGCTTCCTTCCATGAATCAATTGATCGATATGCTGAAGGTCAGTCGCTCCGTTGTCCGCGAAGCGCTGAAAACGCTGGAGACGCTTGGCGTATTGCGGATTAAATCGGGCGGTGGAATATTTTTGGATGTCCCCTCCTTCAAGCCATTTATGGATCAGGTATCCTTTCAATGGAAACATAACGAGCAGAGAGTTAAGGAGCTTATCGCTACACGGAGGGTACTGGAGCTCTGTGCTGTAGAGATGGCCATCGAGCATTATGATCCCCATCTGCTGGATCAGTTGGAACTTGCAAACAAGCAAATGGAGTTGAGCATTACCAAAAGAAAGCTTCCGGTAGAGGAAGATCTGGCGTTTCATCGGGCACTTTTCAAGGCGACGGGCAACCAGACATTTTTCGAATTAAGCGATGTGGTAAGCGAATTTTTTAACCAAGTCAGGGAGCGACATTTCGTCGATGTCAGAAATACGATTACTTCCTATGAGGAGCATAAGCAAATTGTAGAGCAAATCCGAGAAAGGAATGTAGACGAAGCGAAAGCGATCATGAAGAAGCATTTGTTAGTTCTCGATATGTTGATTCCGGACAAAACAGATCAGTAATTACCGGGAAGCAAGTCTCCCATTTTAATAAATCTGCTAGGTTTGACCCGACGGGTGAAAGATGATTTGAATTCCAAGGACCATTTGTTCCATCAAACGTTGATGCTTAACCTGATTAATTAACGGGATTAAATATTAGCTCGAATCTGGAGCGAGCAGCGTTACAAAAGAAAAAGAGCTGCCGCAGCAGCTCTCTCCGTTATTTCAAAACGTCTTGTAAAAATCTTTCAAGCGCGGCGACATCCGTAATGTTCTTGTTGCATTCCTGACTGTTCAAACACAAGTAATTACCAACCGCCTTGTAATAATCCGGCGAAGAATGAGCCGGCCTCGATTTGGATACCGCGGTAAATAACGCAAGCTCATCATGCTTGTTGCATAAAAAGCAGACGCCTTTTTTGTTCGTCGGCGTAAACTTCCCTTCAACCCCTACGATTTGTCCGTTTAGCGGGTACACCAGGAACAATTTCCCCGTAGAAATGCTGATCCAACCGAGGTAGGTCAAATACCGGTAATCTATGGTCAAATCAGGAATCGGCAGCTTTTTATTTTTAGGAAACAGTTTTCTGATCTGATTTTCCGTAACTTCCGGAAAATTCGTCATATACGGTTCCAATGACCGGAGATATTGCTCGCATTCCTCCGCGGTATGAAGCGCGGGAATGTTGCCGAACAGCTCTCTGTGGCTCCCTTCCGCATCCGGAAATAGTTCCATAATCTTCATTTCCGTGTCGGTCCGGACGGATTCTACGACCTTGAGGTCGGAAACGGTTTGGTTCGCGCGCTGTAGATGGCCGATTTGCTTTTTAATAAAATTATACTGATGGTTTCTAATGAATGGTCCGTTCATGACGTACTCAGCCCCTTATCTTTTGATGAAACTGCAATAAGGTGCAAAGCCCACGATTAGAAACGATATAAGCTCGGCCTGGGCGATGTGATCCCGATTGTTACGCCCCATGCAAAGAATCGCCCCGATACGCAGGCTTTGCATGAGTTAAGCTAGTCCCGGCAACATGATTTGCCATGGTCTACCACCTCCCGAATACATAACTACTATGATAATGCCATCAAACGAATTTTTCAAGACAGGTCGATTGTCGGGCAGATTGCAAAAGATTATCTGCTCCGGCAATTATCATAATATTCCATATATTGGAATATCATTCTGTTTCGAAGAGAACGAAACCGTGTAATAAAATGGTAGCTTCTTTGTCTCTACTTGATGTAAATAGAATCGAATGGGAGGATGAATGATGTGAAGTTCCGTAATAACTCGAGGGCCAAATGGTTGCGCACGATGCTGGCCACCCTGACGCTTGCAGCGGCGGTTCCCGTCTCTACGGTGTTCGCCGACGGACCTGCGGTACAATCCAGAGCAGTGGGTAAAGCGACTGGAGCCGCCCCTAACGTCACGATTATTCGCGCCAAAAGCGATCGGGTCGCTCCGATGGGAGCCGGCGAGTGGGATTACCTCGGTCAGCGCTCGACGGTTTCCTCGCAAAACCCGACCAACTACGTTCACTCCGGCGGCGGCGATTTTAAGTTCCAGGTGGTAAGCGGTCCGCGCGGCGGCGCCTGGTATCAGCTGCGGGAATACGATCCGGGGAGCAATGCAGACGAAGTCGTGACCGGCCACGAATTTTTGCTCTATCCGGGCGATACGCTGATCTTTCGGGGGATCGGCGGCTATGTCGATGGCGACAACAAAAAAGCAGAGTTTTACGTGTACGAAAGCTTCAGCGGATCGGCTTCCGTGAAGTATTGGGATTAACTCCGTTAAGAGACTGTCGATTCATTGTGTAGAAGTGTTAGCAGACCGTTCCAAGTGAAAAGTTACCTTCTTCTGCTCAGACAGGTTGTCCGGAATCCCTTGATTGAATAAGGATTGTAAGGTAGGGGATTCCAGACAAAACTCGCCAGAAGCTAATCTTTTCCCTTTCCACTTGGTTGTCCACATTGAATCGACAGCCTCGTTTAATCGGCTATCGGAAAAAGGACTGTCCGGTAAAGCGTTCCGGACGGTCCTTTTCCGTGCAACCCCCTACATCTGGATCTGTGCGTGGAAGGAAACCAGTACATTCGCTTCAGCCGGTCGTTGATGAGGTTGTGTGGGAACAATTCGACTCCGCACGAAGCCCTTAAACACGTCTCATGCGAACCGATCGCGTTGAATATCGCTGAGACGACATGCATGCAAGATACCTTACCCTATAAGAGTTTCTGGCACCCTCTATTTTCAGCATCTTGGGCTGACAGAGACATATAGAGACGATTCGTACCCCTTATTTCCACCAGCTGAAGGGGTCTGCGCCTTTTTTGCGGATATTAGCAGATTCAAACCACTCTTATTCCGGGCCCAAACCGGTTTTCGGACCAAATAAAGGATGCAAATGCGACAAGCATCGGGTCTGTTTACCGAGGACGAATTACAGGAATGGCTGGAAACAAGCAAGCAATTGGATGAAGCCTATTGGAACGGCCGTTCCGGAAAATGGAGCGATCAAGAGCCTTGCGGATGGGTTTTTGTGGGAGAAGATGCCTATTCCTTGCGCAACCCGGCGAACGATTCGTTTCCATTTCAGCAATGGAACCGGATGTTGGCGGAGCTCGGCTGCTTGTAAATATATAGATCCGACATAGCCCAATCGCCGTCAATCGCGCCCTACCTTCGCGCAGGACGTCCGGACGCGCCGGCGGGGCGGACCGATTTTGCAACGCCTGCCGGTTGCACATTCGCCCTCCCCACCGTCACCGGTTAGCCCGATCCCACTCGTTCACCTCGCGCGTTATTTCTTCTCCGCCGTAAACGTGCCAATCCCTCACGAATTGGACGAACGAATCCGGCTGCTCGTTGCCGTAGACGATTTTCAGAAACGCTTTCTTCTCCATATCCTGCAGCGCCGGCCATTTGGCCCGCATCTTTGGTCCGGGTGCGCCCACGAATTCGTCCTTCCGGGCATAGTCGAGCTGCTGATCGCTGACAATGCTGCCTTCCAGAAACAGCTTCGAGCTTGTGGCGGCCAGTCTTTTCTCATACGGCGTATCGATCTTCCCCCGGTAGACGCGCTGTTCGATACTTTCGCCGCGGATGACGCCAGGAGGCGTGCTGCCGAGCGCGACGAGAAGCTGCCGGGAGATCGTGCTCGTTTTCCCGGGAAAATCGTAAAGAACCTCGTCCCCTACCCGCTTGTAGTCGTAATTCTCGGCGAATCCGTGTAAGAAATCCGACGCCGGATCTTCGATCAACGCGCCGAACACCTCGTCGTAGTACCGGAACACGGCGTCCATATGCTCGAAGCCTTGGCGGAACACATAGCTGCCGTACGAGATGTTCGACCCTCTCCGGCCGATATTGCCGTCCGGTCCGGACGGAAACGGGATCGGCTTGAACACCGGCATGTCCGGCCCTTGCGGCACTTCCGACAGCGGCCAGCCGCCCATCCACCCCGGACCGGATATGATGCCGGCTTGCCCGTCCGCAAACAGGGAAGACGCGCTTTGTTCGTCGTAGGTTCCGAAATTCGGGTGAAGATAGCCGCGCCCGTACCATTCGGCAAGCACAGCCAATGCGTCCCGCATGCCTGGCTGAACGGAGCCGTACGCTAGCGATCCGTCCGGCATCCGGTTCCACTGATACGGTTGATCGCCAAAGGCGCCGAATACGAAGCTGGCGTCACCGATCCAGCCGTTCAGCGAGTTTTTGCCTGCCAGCGCGAGTCCGATCGTGTCGTCCTTGCCATTGCCGTCGGGGTCCCGGTTCGTAAAGGCGTCCAGTACGGCGGTTAACTCATTCAGGGTCGTCGGTACGGCAAGTCCGAGCCGGTCGAGCCAGTCCTGCCGGACCCATAGGATCGGATCTCCTACCTTCCCGTCGGAAATTTGCGGCAGCCCCCACAGCTTGCCGCCGACCCTCACCGTTTTCCACACGTCCGGATTCAGCGCGTACGCTTCCTTTAGACGCGGAGAAGCATACCGTTCGAACGAGACGCCGATGTCCGCGAAACGTCCGGAAGCGACCAGTTCATCCAGCAGCCGGGACAAAATGCGATTGTTGAGCAGCAGCACGTCCGGAAGCTCCTCTTCTCCCGTCAGCGCGAGCCGAACCTTCTTCTCAAGCGCCGCCTCGTCCGCGAGCACCCACATGTTGGAGGTGGCGATGCCCAATTTGGCTATCGACCAGCGGGAAATCGGATTGTCGTCGATCGTGTCCGGCTCCTTCATCTTGTCAAGATCGCTGTCACTCAGTACGCGGGCCGTCGTGACGACGATCGGCGGCAACGGCGAACGCTCCGCTTCCGAATTCGCAGCCGAAGTCACCGGCGCCGGTACGGCCGTCTGTTTCGCCATATAGGTATAAGCACCGATCACAAGGACCACGGCTAGCAGGCTGCCGATAACGATCGTGCGATTGTGCGCCATTCGAACCACCGGATTCCTTTCTTGTCGGGATGTTAATCAGCCGTTTCCCGGAACTGCTTCGGCGTCAAGCCGGCATACTTTTTGAACTCGGCGATAAAATGCTGCGTGCTTCGGTATCCGACCGCCTCGCCAATTTCGTAAATGCGCAAGCCCGATTGCTTGAGTAGCTCCTTCGCCTTGGCCATTCGCGCTTCCAGGATGAATTCGCTCATGTTCGTTCCCGTGATCTCCTTGTACACTTTCGACAAATAGACCGGATGCAGGTAGACGCGCTCAGCGATAACGGCCAACGTCAGATCGCCTCCGATATGCAGCCGCACATAATCGTGAACCGAATCGACCAGACGGCGCTGCACCTCGTGCTTGTCGGCCGGCCGCAGCTCCGCGGCCTGCTCCTTGCCCGCATCCGAAGGGGGGCATCTTCTTCCGGTCAGCTCCAGGATGACGGATACGAACTCGTCCGGCCGCACCGGCTTCAGCAAGTAACGAAACGCCTGCAGCTCGATCGCTTTCTGCGCGTACTGGAATTCGCCGTAGCCGGACAGCAGGATGCAGCCGATCTCCGGCCGCAGCTCCCGTGCCTGACCGATCAGCTGCAAGCCGTCCATGCCGGGCATGCGGATATCCGTAACGAGAATATCGATCCGGTTGTTCCGGATCGTCTCCAGCGCTTCGTCTCCGGAGCAGCCGGTGTGCACTTGTGCGACGCCGAGCTCCGCCCACGGGATGACCGTCGACAGATGCTCGACCAGATGAGGATGATCGTCTACGAGTAGAGCCGCTAACATGGCTTCACCTCCGGTTATAGGTACGACACATCGGGCCAACTGAGCGTTACCCGTACGCCCCCGGATTCCGACCGCGTCAGGAGCAGTCCTGCGGCAGAGCCGTACCGGTGCGCCAGCCGCTGATGGACGTTCCACAACCCGCAGTCGTCCCCGGGCGGCTCCGTCTCCTTGAGCGAGGCGTTTAACCATTCGAGCGTTTCGTCCGCGAGTCCTACGCCATCGTCCTCGACCATGAAGCGGACGGTGCCGTCCGCCGCCCGGCCGGAAATCTTAATCGACCCGCCGCCCTTTTTCGGTTCAAGGCCGTGAATAATCGCGTTTTCCACGATAGGCTGCAGCAGCAGCCGCGGAATATCGACCGCCTCCAGCCCGGGAGGAATGTCGATTTTGTAGCCGATTTTACGCAGCTGCATGTTCATAATTTCCATATACGACCGTACAAAAGCGACTTCCTCCTTTACCGTCGTATCCAGCCGTTCGTTGCGCGTGGAGTAGCGATAGTAGTCCGACAGGCTGTACGCCATCGAGACGACCGGTTCCAGCCGGTTCATCTGGGCCATGCTGACGATATAGGCGAAGCTGTTGTACAGAAAGTGCGGATTGATCTGCGATTGCAGCTGCTTCATCACGGCTTCCTTCGCGCGCAGCTGTTCCCGGTACACCTTCTCGATCAGATGCTGCTGCTTTTCGGCCATCCGGTTGAACTGCCGGAACAACCCGGCAAAATCCCGGTTATTGCCGGGCGGCAACCGGGCACTCAGATCGCCCCGCTCCAGCCGTACGGTCCCTTCGCCGAGCTGGCGGATCGGACGCTGGACCTGCGAGTAGATCATATAGGCTGCGCCCGCACCCGTCAGAATGAGCAGGCCGGCCGTTACATAGAACAAATTCCGGCTGTACGTAACGGGAGCCAGTATCGTCTCCAGCGGTACGTAATCGACGAGAGTCCAGCCGATCTTCGGAGAGACGAGCCCGTATACCAGGTAGCGCCGTCCGTCTAGCGAGACGGAGCGGTATCCCTCTGCCGGATCGGCGGCGATCGCGCTTCCTTCCTGCGCGATAAGCCTGCGAATGGTCGATTCTTCGGCGCTGCCGTTAAGCACAAGCTCCCCGGCGCTTCTGTACAGAAACGGATCGTTATTGCCTTTCGTCTTGAAGCTGTCGAGCAGCCGTCCGATGTTGTCCGCCATCAGGTCGATCTCCACGATTACATCGGCCTTGCGTATGTCGGAGGCGGCGGAAGCAGGCACGATAAAAAAACGGGTGAACGCCATCTTGTCCGCGCCGTCGACTCGAATGTTCCGGTACGTCCATCGCGTCGTCGCCTGGTCGAGCAAGTAAGCTTCGTCGTAAGGAAGCAAGGAATACGACGATACGGCATGTCCCGAGCCGGGGAAGTAGGCGTTGATCCGGTTCATCCAGGCGCTGGAGGTGCTGAATAGCGACAGCTTGCGCTGCAGCGTGTCGGACAGTATGGCGTAGTCGTACCCGTTCGCCGGAATAACGTTGCCTGCGAATTGGGCGAAGTCCGGGTCCTGTGAAATGAGATTCGAGTATTGGGATACCTGCTCCATCGCCGCTTCGATCTGGTGCATGAAGATCGCAAGCCGCTGCCGGTTGGCGATCGTAAGCTGTTCCTCGACAAGCCGCGTGCTCTGCGCATTGGAGTAAGCATAGAGGGCGATCACCGGCGACATCAGAATGACGATCAGACAGATGACCTTGGTAATGAGCTTCATAACGTCCTCCGGTGCCATATCGGGATGCTTAATTCATTCTACGCGCATGCGTCCGTATCCTCCGCCGGAGGCGAAGCCGTAAGGGCGAGATCGCCCTGATCAACCGGCTCTCAGCGGCAGACGGAAGGAAAGCAAAGCGATCGCAGTGACGATGACGTACGAAACGACGCACCAAAAACAAACCGCATGGATGACGAACAGCTCGACGACGGTCAAATACGTAGAAAAAGCGAAGCCCGCCCACAGGTAGAGCCGCAAGAGCAGCGGAGTTGCGGCCTCCTGCTTGCGGCTGCGCAGCAGCCAGGCGATCAGGAGCAAATAATAGGAGATGCCGAGCAACGACACCGGAAACGGTCCGATATAAGCGTACTTGCTGCCGTTGACGACGCTACAGCTGCCGATGGGACAATACAGCCCGCCGGTCAGATTCGCCGCGAATATATAGGAGGACACCAGCGCCCCCGCCACGGCAAGCCCGACCAGCAGCAAATGCAAACGATGCCGTCCGGTCATGCTTCCCCGACCCGTTTCATGAATTTCTGAAAATCTTTAACCCGGTAGCCGTTCATCCGCTCCATGACGGTCCCCTGTTCATCCACCGCGTAAAAGACGGGCGTAATCTTGATTCGCAGCCGATCCTGGGCGGTCCGGTCGGCGGCCAATAAAGGAAACGGAAATTGCAAATCGCGCTTGACCTCGCCGTACGCCTCCTTCCCCCCTACGCCGATCATAACGAGCGGCGTATCCGGGTAAAGCTCGCTCCACTTCTGGAGCACGGGATACGAGCTTTTGCACGACTCGCAGTCGATCTTGGCGATCATCGCGACATACTTTGTCCCCCTGTAGCGGGCCGTATCGATCGTCCCGCCGTCCACTTCTTCACCGGCGATGGTCGGGAACGTCTCACCGACGCGAAACCCGCCCGTATCGGTAAACCATTCCGCAACGAGCGTTGCATTGTTCAACAAGTAGACGCCGGCCAGCGGTACTAGAGCTGCCGCCAGCAGCAGCACGATTTTCATTACCCGCATCCGGGCCAACCTCCTTCAACAAGGCTGTAATTGCCGATACAACGCAGCATAAAGCCCCTCTGCAGCCAACAGCTCGTCGTGCTTCCCCGCCTCCGCGACCTTACCGCCCTGCAGCACGAGGATCAAGTCCGCGTCTGCGACCGTGCTATGGCGATGGGCAATGACGATTCGCGTGCAGGATAGCCGGGACAAATTGCGCTCGACGGCGGCCTCCGTCCGCATGTCCAAGGCGCTCGTCGCCTCGTCCAGCAGCACAATAGCCGGTTTGCGGACGAGCGCCCGGGCCAGGGCGATCCGCTGTCGCTGCCCGCCGGACAAGTTCGTTCCGCCTTCGGACACCAGCGTCCGGTATTGCTGCGGCATTTTCATGATGTCTTCATGAATGCCCGCCATTACCGCTGCCTGCACGATGGGCTCCATGGGCATACCGGGGTCGTGAATGGCGATATTTTCGGCGATTGTCCGATTGAAAATAAACGAACTTTGCGTGACGACGCCGAGCCGGCTGCGCAGCGCCCGTTTGTCCAGGCGTTCGAGGTCGATGCCGTCGAACCGCACCTCGCCGGAGGCAGGTGCATACAGACCGAGCAGCAGGCCGGCCAGCGTGCTTTTGCCGCTGCCCGATGCGCCCACGATCGCCACCTTCCGGCCGGGCTCGATCGCGACGGATACATCGCGGATTATCTCGGGACCGCCGGGATAGTAGCGGAAGCTTACGCCCCGCAGCTCGACCTTGCCCGTTAGATGCGGCGGCTCCTCGGCTGCGCCGTCCTCCTGCTCCTCCCTGGACCGGTGAATGTCGAGCACCCGGTTCAAATAAACGCCCAGCATTATCATATGGTTCAGCGTCGTCACAAGCGTCGACAGCGGCGTCAAAAAGGCGGCGGCGAGCGTATAAAAGGCGAACAGCTCGCCGACCGTCATCCGATAGGTCAGCACCTCATTCGTGCCCAGCCAGAGCAGCAGCAGCGGCGCCGCGAACTTAAGCCCGCCGACCACGCTGTCCACCCCTGCCTCCAACACCCCTCTTCTGCGCTGCGTGTCGAGCTGCTGCTTATACAACCGCTCCCAGCGCTCGTAGGCGAGCGTCTCCATGCCTCCGGCTTTGACGTCCGTTATGCCGCGCAGCGTCTCCACAAACGAATTGGTCGCCGCCGTCTGCTTCAGAATCTGCTCCTGCGACAGCTGCCGGATCGGCACCCGAGCCAGAAGCGATGTGCCAGCCTGCAGCGCGCCCGCCGCCACGACCCAGCCCGTTAGTGCGGGAGACCTCTCCAGCATGAACAGCAGGAAGAAAACGACCATGCCGCCGTCGAGCAAGGCGGTTACCGTCCGGTTGGACAAAATGTCCCTGATCATCAGGTTGCTGTTGGCTCTGACGATCAGATCGCCGTTCGACCGCAGCAGGAAAAACGAATACGGCAGACGGAGCAGGCGGCCGAGGAATGCGCTCATCAGGCTCCAGTCCAGCCGGTTTTGCAGCAGGACGAGCGTTCGGCTCCGCAGCAGCAGAAACACCGTCTGCACGAATGCCAGAGCGGCGAAGCCGATGCCGATCGCATGCAGGAATCCGGTCTCCTTGGGCAGGATCACCTCGTCGATCAGGATACGGATCGAGATCGGAGCGGCCAGAGCCAGCATTTGAATCCACAGCGACATAACGACGACCTGTGAAACGAGGCCGGAATGGCGCCCCAGCAGCTTGAAATAGGAGGTCCAGATCGGTTGTCTCTTGCGGGGGACGAAGCCCGCTGCCGGCTTCATCGTCATCAGGACGCCGCTGTACCGCTCCGCAAACTGTCCGATCGGGATGTTCATCCGGCCGACGCCCGGATCGACGATCGTCGCCCGGCGCTTCCCGAGCCGCTCCAGCACGACGAAATGATTATGCTCCCAATGAAGAATACACGGGACATCCGTCTTGCTGATCCCGTCGATGCCGACCCGCCGGCCGGCCGCTTCCATCGCGTATCCTCTAGCCATGTCGCGCAGGAGAAGCAGGCTGGTTCCGTCCCGGCCGGCGCCCCCCCGCTCCCGCAGCTCGTGCAGCGGCACATGGCAGCCGTAGTAGCCGAGCAACATCGCCAGGCAGCAGACGCCGCATTCCGACTGTTCCATTTGCTCGATGAACGGGATGCGTCTTGGGCTTCGCAGCTTCATGACGCACCGCTTCCGATCCCGGCAGCCTGCTTCGCCATGGCGGCCGGAGGTGGCTGAAGCGCCGTCAGGGAAGGCAGCGCCGGGTTGGAGAGCCGGAGCAGCGCATAGCCGATCCCGGCCAGTCCTGTCATCAATCCGGGAGAGAACGCACCAGGTGGGACGTCGCAAAGCCAGTCGTTTTTCTCCGCATCGCCCAGCGCCAGCGAAGCCCGCTCATACACGGCTTGGCGAAGCCCATCGTCTTTCCGTTCCAGAGCAGCAGTAAGCAGCACATCGAGATTGCCCATGTCCCCATGGCACAGCACGCTGGAGGAACCGCGCCAACGCGCAAGCGTCGTCCGCAAGCCGACGCCGATTTCTTCTTCGAACCGGTCGTCGCCGCATACGCGGCCGGTCAGGATGCGGCTCAGGACGATACCCGGCGCGCCATGGCACCAGTAGACGGGATTGCGGTCGGTCCGCGCGTCGGAGCGAAGATCGAGCCAGTTGCCTTCCCCGGGGGCAAATAAGCTTCGCTCGTAGCGGACCGCTTCCCGTGCCGTCTGCAGGAAGCGTTCGTCGCCGGTAACGCGGAACAGCTCGGAGAAGGTGTAGGCGTAGCCGGAGGCGCCATGCGAAAATCCGGCCAGCATGCGGCCCTCGGTCAGCTCGCTCGGCCAGCCTGCACCGCCTGGCGAGACGACCTTTTGGCTTAACAGATGCTCGCCGCATCGTACGGCGAGACCGAGCGCTTGGCGCTCGCCGGTCGCTTCGTACAATCGCAAGGCGCCGATGGAGATGCCGGCGCTGCCCGCCATGAGATCCAGCTTCCGGTCCTGAGCGACGATCCGCTCGAACCGGTCCAGCGCTCCGATAGCATCCTCCAACAGCGAATCGTCCCCCAGCAGCCTGGACAAATGGCTGAATGCATACAGATAGGAAGCAAGGCCATAAAACACGGAGCCTTTCTGAACGGCGCCTGGAAGACGCAAAAAATCCCGGCTCGTCTCCGCCGCGCCGCTCGCCAGTTCCCGATATTGCCGAACACCCGTTTCCTTGGCCGCATAAGCGAAGAACAGCGCCAAACCAAGCGTTCCATTATATATGCCCGCGTCCATAGGCGCGTAGCTCAGCAACCCCCCGGCATCCTTCGCGGTTCCGATCCAGGTGACGGTCCGTCCGTCGTCTCCCCGGACAGCCGAAGAGGCGAGCCGTTCCGCGATCGCCACCGCCGCCGCTTCGAATGCCTTCGACGCATGTGGCGCTTTTTGCGCTGCCGAATCCGCTGCCTCTGCGGCAAAGGTTGTACGTTCCCAGCATCGCTTCAGTGTCAGCATCGAAGCGCGAATGACGCTCTCCTGCATCGCGCGGTCGTCTTCACATAACCGCCCGATCCGTCCGAGCGACATCGACAAGCTGTCCTGCAGGAAATAGCCTTTGATCCGTTTGCCCCGGCTGTCCCATACATCCGTGGAGCTTACGAACGAGGAGAAATACGGAATGTCGTGGTCCAGCAAATCGGCGCATTCGGAATGAACGACCCGAAGCAGAGCAGGAGCGCCCTCCGCAATCCGCCACATGAAATCGAACAGCTGGACACGGGCAATGCCATCTCCCAGGCATGCCGGGTTCAGCGAAGCTTCCAGCATTTGGCCGTAGACGTCCGTATTGCGCACGAGCACCCGGACCGGGCACTTCGCGAATCCATGAATCGGCCCCTCCTCGGCGGCAAGATGCTCCCGCTGCGCCAGCAAGATGCGGTACATCCGGTTGAATCCGCCGGCGACATCGTCCGCGTAAGCTTCGGCTCCGACCTCCTCCCCGCCGTAAAACGGGCGGTTGCCGCCGGGGCTGAACGATTGGGCCGTCTCCCGGACCAGACGCATCTCGTCGGTTCCGATATCCTTGTACTTCGTTAGCGGCCGCACGTAGGTCTGTCCGGCGTAAGCGCCGATGCCGCTCACCTCCATCCCCTCGAGGGAACCGGAGCGGAGCCGATAGGACGGGAGCAAGCCGGAGCGGAGCACGGACTGTCTGAGCAGATCGCTCGCTTTGCGGGCGGCGGTCGGGTGTTCGTTCGGTTCCGCCTCCATGCTGTAACGATGGAAGATGGTTTCCAGATCAACCAGATACGGATATTCGCCTTGGGCGATCACGTTTTCATAATGGAAATCGACGGCATGAACGATATGCAACAACGCCAAATACTGGCCGTGCCGCCTGTAGAACCGGTTGATCTGCTCCGGAGAGACGCACGGCTCGTGGCGGACGTATTCCGTCCAACCGTAGGATTGCCTGTCGACGATCTTCAACACCGGCAGAGGAGGCTCCGCCCCGTAGCGGTTCGCCCATTCCAACAGCCGCTGAAACGCCGAGTCGACCGCCAGCGATCGAGCCTTGTACATCAGCCTGTCGCCGGAGGCAAAACGGAGAACGTGCACGCTTCTGCCCCCCCGATGGGCATCTCCGGAACGGCTGCAGCCGACGAGCAGAGAAAAATCCTGCCCCAACACGCGCTCCAGCTCTTCGCGGTCGCGAAGAAACCGCTCCGTCATTTCTTCGCAGTTCTTCTCATGATTCATCGTCTGCTCGGTCATCAATCGTGCCAGAACCGGATAACGATGAAGCATACCAGCGATATCCGGCATCGTTGTCAGCCGGCCCGCAACAAAGGAACGAAATCGCTCTTCCCCGGTATCGCCGGTCAAAGCGCCGGCCTGCTTAGCCACATGAAGCTCGGCGATCAGCACCCGGTCGGCCAAACGCGTCAGACGCCGGCCAAGCGATGCGACGACGTCCCGCAGAAACGGTTCCCGGTCGACGGGCATACACCCGTATTCGCATTCCCATCCCCGAAAACGCACCAGCAGACGCCGGCGCAACCAGTGGAGAAAAGGCGATACGAACGGCGAGAACGGGCCGGGCGACAAACCTTCGATCTCGGCCGGGTTCATGCTCGTTTGGCTCAAAATACCGCTAAACGTCCGCTGCCATTCAGGAGCTCCCTCGTCCTCGAACCGGTCGCCTTGCTCTAGAATGGCGGCAAATTCTGCTTCGCTTAAACCGTCTTCCTTCAGGCGCGTGGAGAAGATCGCGTCCGACGTCAGTCCCGTCCGCTCGCGCCACTGCTGCACAGGGGAGGAAGGGACGGAGGAATCCATCGTACGAATCGCGGCTTTTCGTTCGTGCGCGTACGCCGCCTTTCTCAGTTTCATGCTATCGATCATGGAGATGCTCTCCTTGTAAAAAGAATACAGACAGGGGTTGCCCCCTGTCTTCCGGTGATTAAGAAGAAATGCGGTTTACGGATCACAAAGAATATTGACCGTGTAGTCGTTGCCGCAGAATTCTCTCAGCGCGCTGCAGTCCTGGCACCGTTGTCCGCCGGCGATTTCCGCCAGTTCTTCGTCGGACAGTACGTCGATGACGTTCGTCAGTTGTTCCATCTTGTTCACCTCCTTTCATGCGCGGTAGTCGGAATTTCCATGAAACACCACCCGCCTGGTTCGCGATGCAAGCGCCCCGTCAGCCCACCTCGGGCCGGGCAGCGAACCGTTCGACGGCGGCCGCTCCTTAGCCGGCGATTCGAAGTGCTCACCGGCCGGGAACGTTTCCCCCCGCCGTTCGATCCGATCGCATACAACTGCGAGCGAACCAACACCTCTAATTAAACTGGAAACCGGGCGGGTAAGGTAGGTCGGAATTTCAAGAAACATGACGGAATATGAAGCATTCGATTTGGAGTGTATGCAAGGAATTCGCCGGACAAGTGCGGCATCGGACAAAAGATTCATGTGGAGGTATGACATTGGGAAATGTACGGGGAACTTACCAGGACTTTGCAACAGAGACTCTTCTCATTTCGTCGCCTGTCGCTTTATAATAGGGGAATACGATCTTTATTTGCTGCAAGGAGTTCTGCTATGACAAAAAGTGCTAATCCGCCGTTAAACGATGAGAAATGGTTACAGGTTCTGAAATATGCCGCGAAATCTTTCAACGACGTCACTTTGAGTCGAGGATTTCAATATTTCAAACAACAGTATGTCGTCGCCTTGAACATTACCGAGAACCGTACCGTTCAAGCGAAGGTAACCGGCCATGAAGACTATACCGTTACACTGCAATTGGAACAGCTCGGCTCCAGCTATTGCACGTGCCCCGTCCACACCTGCTGCAAGCATCAGGCTGCGGTAATGATGGAGCTGGCCGACCGGCTCGGCTATCCGGCTGCCCAGATTGTGAATGCCAAGCAGCATCTGGCGCGGACCGCAGCGACTCCGTCTGCCGAGTCCCTGCTCCACGAATTGGCCCGCATGAGTGTATCCGACTGGCATGAATATATGAACCAGGCTACATCTCTGGTGAAACCCAGTTATGATCAGGGGATGTACGTACAGGCGCTGCGGATTCCGCTGGCTAGTCTCTTGAAGGGTTCCGCTCCATCTGCGACGGCGGACTTGATTTACTTCGAACTGCATCAGTTCTTGTTTATTCTGCAGAAGATTTTCGATTTGGTCGCCGGGGGGAGTCCCGTCATTAATTTTTCGTATGCCACATACCGTCTGTACGATGAAGCTCATGCCTTCCTGCAACAGACAGCACCCCAGTTCAATTGCACGATGGCTGCGGATCGTCTGGAGCAGACGTTAAGCATCCTGCGGCGGCAGTTGGCGGAAGAGAGCGGCCACAAGTACTTGGGTTACGGCCTGTATGCGGCGGTGTGGAAATACTGGATTGCCCCCCAGCCCGAAGCCGGTTACTGGGTGTCTCAAGAGTTAGACGCCGTCGAGCGGCAAATCGCAGGGCGTGACTCCTCTTCCCTTGCAGCAGCAAAAGCGTTCCTGTTTCTGCATCAATCCAAAAGCAGCGAAGCGTGGACGGCGTTAGAAGCTGGCGGTACGTTAGATAAAGCTCCGGCGAGTCTGCTGCTCTCCTTTATGGATCTCCTGTCCAGTTCCGGTCAGTGGGGCGCGCTGGCGGATTGGCTGAATCGATCAGCCTCCCATTTTTATGGTCCTGTAACCAAGGAACGTTCAACCTATTTCGGGTTTTGGAAAGAAGCGGCCCGTCATGTTCCTGAAGCCGAGGAGCTGCTATGGAACGTTCTGGAAGAAATGCTTCCCCATTCCGCCAAAGTGATCGAGAATATGCTGTACGAGCGGCATAACTGGAAGGCATGGATCGAGACGCAGATCCTTCTGGAGCACGATCCCTTTCACCATAAGGTAAGTGTCCTGCAGCCTATCGAGAAGGAGGCGCCTGAGCTGCTTCTCCCTTATTACCATCAAGCCATCGAGCATTACGTCGCTCTCAAAAACCGCAAAGATTACAAGGCGGCGGTCAAGCTGATGAAACGGCTGGCAAAAGTGTACAAGAAGATGAAGCGGATCGAGCGTTGGGACAGCTTTCTCTCTCGGTTCATGGAACGTCACAGCCGGCTGCGGGCACTGCATGAGGAATTAAAGAAAGGAAAGCTACTGGAATGAGTGCGAAACTACATGATATGACTATATATGCCTTAATTACGGATGCCGGAGACGCCTTGTTATGGGGGCTGGAGGACGGACGCCCGATTGGCGGAGAGACGTTCCGCAAATTATTGTTCGCCTGGCACGAGCCCTCCTGCTACGGAACAACACTGGAGCTGCAGCGGGCCGGGGATCTTATCGTGACGGTCCTCCCTTCGGAGATGGTGCTCCCCTTCTTCGCCGAGCCGAATCTTATGGACGTTCTCCGCTGGGAAGGCGGGGACGAAGGAACGAAAGGATTATTCGAGGCTGCACCGCTCCTATACCAAGAAGCCCAAGCGGGACGTTACATGCCCAGCTTCAGCGCTTACCGGAATGGGGATCTGCAATGGACGTGGGATGCGGATTCCGCAGAGCTGGAACAGCTCAATTGGGAGGCGCTAACCAGTCTGGACGCCTCCGGCGGCAACCTGAGCGGATTGCGCTCCGCCTTCTCGGCCGCCGTATCGATGAAGCATTACGCGGACGAATCGGCTGTATCCGATCTGCGGCGGGAATATCCCGCCTTGTTCCAGCGGCCGCAGCCGGCAGACTCAGCTCTGGCGCTGACGGAGGAGGAGTGGCTCATATCGCTCGGCTGGAAACCCGATCTGGCCCCCTTCCGCCCTATCCTGCAATTGCTTGAGCCGGACGAAGAGCAAGACGAATGGCGCCTGCGTCTGGTGCTGCAGGACAAGAGCGACGGAACGGCGCTTGTACCGGTCCGGCTCGCAGCAGACGGGCATGCTTCCGGCGTATGGTCGCCCGACTGGAGCCCTTTCATCCGGGAGCGTTCTCCCGGGTGGGCAACGAGACTCCTGGCGGCGCTTCCGAACACGGTCAGCCGCGGTGAACTGTTCGCTGCCCCGTTAAGCGACGAAGCCGCCTGGCACTTCCTGACCACGGACAGCCGCCAATTGCTCAGTGACGGCTGGAATGTCATGCTGCCCGGCTGGTGGGAAGCCGCCTCGAAGCGGAAGCCTCGCCTGCGCGCACAGGTGGCGCCGGATGCAGGCGGCCGAGGCCAGTCGCTATTCGGGCTGAACGCCTTGGTCGACTTCGACTGGCGCATTGCGATCGGCGATGCGGATCTGAACGAAGCCGAATTCGCAGAACTGCTGAGCCGTAAGGAGCGGTTAATCCGCTTCCGCGGCGAATGGGTCGTTCTGGACCCTGCCCTGCTGGAGAAAATCAGGAGGCTCATGGCAAGCGTGAATCCGGAAGAAGGCTTGTCCCTGCAAGACGTTCTCCAACTCCACTTGTTAAGTGAATCGGAGCAGGAAGGGACTGGCAAGAACGGACGCTCATCCCGAGAAGATGCGGACGATCCTGCAGACGAGGAAGATCAGCTGCAACTTGAGGTGGAGTTGAATGCTCACCTATTGGCGCTGATCCGCCAGCTCGGGCAGCCGTCGGAATTAGCATCGCTGCCAGTACCTGACGGACTTTGCGCTGAGCTGCGCGGCTACCAGCGCGAAGGGTTCACCTGGCTTAGCCATCTGAGAACGTTCGGAATGGGCGCCTGTCTCGCCGATGATATGGGACTTGGAAAAACGATTCAGTTCATCACCTATTTGCTCCGGCACCGGAGTGAATCCGCCTTCCCCGCCCTGCTCATCTGTCCCACTTCGGTGCTAGGCAATTGGCAGAAGGAGCTTGACCGATTCGCCCCTGAACTGAAGGTTACGCTTCACTACGGGAAGGGACGGCTCGCCCGCGGGGAGATTGCTGAGGCTGTGAAGGATACGGATATCGTCATCACCTCCTATACGACAGCGCTGCTGGATCAGGAAGTGCTGCAGGAGATCGTATGGAGCTCCCTTTGTCTCGACGAAGCCCAGAACATCAAAAACGCGCAGAACAAGCAATCGGTCGCCATCCGTTCCCTTCAGGCAACACATCGCATTGCCATGACCGGAACGCCGATTGAGAACCGGTTGTCGGAGCTGTGGTCGATCTACGACTTCCTCAACCCGGGATACCTGGGAAATCAGCGCGGGTTCCAGCATCGGTTCGCCACTCCGATCGAGAGGCATCAGGATGCGGAGCGGACGGCACAACTCCAGAAGCTCGTCAAGCCGTTCATGCTGCGGCGCAAGAAGACCGATCCCGCCATCCAGCTCGATCTGCCGGACAAGCAGGAGATGAAAGTGTATATCAACCTGACCGCCGAGCAGGGAGCGCTTTACGAGCAGTCGGTTAAGCAGTTGCTGGAGCGGATGAACAATCTGGAGGGGATCGAACGCAAGGGAGCCATTCTCGCCGCCTTGACCCAACTCAAGCAGCTGTGCGACCATCCTGTGCTGTTGACGAAAGAAGCTGTTCCGCCTGAGGAAATCTTACAGATCGAAGAGCAGCGGGATGCGTTCATCACCCGGTCTGCGAAGCTGGAACGACTCGTTGCCATGGTCGACGAGCTGCGGGACGAGGGCGATTCCTGCCTGATCTTTACCCAATATGTAGGCATGGGCCGCATGTTGGCCGACGTGCTGCGGGTGCACCGGAGCGAGCCCGTGCTGTACCTGAATGGCAGCACGCCCAAAGCGGAACGCGATCAGATGATCGACACGTTCCAGGCGGGAGACAGTACGGGTCCCGGCATCTTCGTCTTGTCGCTGAAAGCAGGCGGAGTCGGCCTCAACCTTACGGCGGCCAACCACGTCTTCCACTTCGACCGCTGGTGGAACCCGGCTGTCGAGAACCAAGCGACCGACCGCGCCTATCGGATGGGACAAAAGCGCAATGTGCAGGTGCACAAGTTCATTTCCCTCGGCACGTTGGAGGAGAAAATCGACGAGATGCTGGAGAGCAAGATGAGCTTAAGCGAGAACGTCATCTCTTCCTCCGAAGGCTGGATTACCGAGCTGTCGAACGACGAGCTTCGCGACCTGTTTATGTTGCGGCAATCATGGTAACACGTTCGGTTCGTCTTGCGTTGCGTTCGCTTACGAGCGGCGCTGATCACGCTGACTAACAAAATAAAAGTCTCTGTCACCCTCTGTTTTCAGCAGTAGAGGATGACAGAGACGAATAGAGGCGGTTTGTACCCCTTATTTCAACCGACTGACGGGATGTGCACCCTTTTCGCCGATTTTAGCGACCTCAAACCGCTCTTCTTCGGTGTCCAGGCCGGTTTTCGCACAAAATAAAGGGTACAAACGACTCGTATGCGGTTCTTACTTGCCGGTATTAATCCGGCCATCGCAAAGCAGGATAACCGTTACCTTCATCGATACTCCATATGTCCGTAAAGTCCCAATTGGCAAAGGTACTTTGTTTTTTCATGTCGGCCGTCGATTGGGGTTCGCCATTTCCCGTGTCCCATCTAGTCGTAGTCTGGCGATCGCAGTAGCTGTCGGTTACGCTGCCGTCAATCGAAAACGAATCCGCCAATGCCGACGGGCCCCGTGCCGTCTTCCCAATGATTCTGATGTGACACCCTGCTCACTTCCTCCGCACCTCTTTTATTTCCTACAGTCTACTGTACGGTGCGGGTCACGTAAAGACATAAATCGTTCATCCGGTCGCTCACAACGGCGAGGTTTGCAGCGTACCGGTATCGGTTACGGTCACGGCATACCGGCTGCCCGAAGGCGATAGGAGCACCAGCCGCTCCTCCCCGATCCGGCCAAACGGCTCCCACACGCCGGGCGTTCCGCCGGTTACACATACCCAGCCGACGTAATCCGAAGATCCTGCGTTCGTCCTATACACCAGCGATCCCCGTACCCACTCTCCTACCGCAGGCACGCTGTCGGCCCAACTGACCGTCGCGCCTTTGGCCAGCCCTTCCGGAGTCATCAACCGCCGCGCATACCCGGCATTGCCTACCGGATCGCCGGCACCCGAGAACACGTTATCCGGTGTAATGCGCACGTCCGAACCGCTCGCCTCCACGGCCAGAAAGATGCATTGCCGGGCTGCTTCGATCGAGTTGCCGCTCACGATCGTGTCGGTGACTGCCGTGTCGAACCGGATGCCGTAATCGGCGCCTACTAGGACATTGTGCGAGATCACATTGCCCGAGGACGGTTCGGGACCTGCAAACCGGATGGCGCCGTAGCCGGAATATACATGCTTGATCGTATTGCCGCACATCAGGACGCGGTTGCAATTTCGCACGGACATAGCGACAGCCCGATTCACTTCAATCGTATTGTGGCAGATGACCGGAGCTTCGGCATTGGCGATGTTCCATCCGGAGGCACCTGTCCCCGCATCGCGATTGCCGCGAATCTCCAGCCCCTTTTGGACCCGTCCGGTCGTGAACATCCTCGCATCCCCCACCGAGCCGTAGAAGATGTTGTCGGTGATGCTGACATCTTCGGTACTGCCGATCTCCCCGGCATTGCAGCGAAAAAAATAGCGGGCCTGTCCCTGATTGCCGCGAATCGTCATTCGTCTGTTTTTGAATGCGGCGTTCGGATTATACGAATTAATAAATACCCCAACGGTATCGTATACGTTGTTTTCGATCCAGACGTCTTCCACAATATCCGAACCCGAAGAAGTATGATTCGGCTCGATATCGATCGTCGCCACGTAGTCAAACCCGTCCAGCATCACATTGTCCCGCACCCAGACCCGCCGTGCGGATACGATCGCTATCGCGCATCGCCTCGGATCGATCAGCATATTGCTGTACACATGCACGTCTTCGCACGGACCCAGATAGTCCGACCCGAAATAGACGCAGTCCCCGTAGGCCGAATTGAACCGGTTATGATGAATGTAAACATGCTGGGAATCGGTGACGCGCAGCAAGTGCGACTGCTCCCCCGCCGTACCGCCTGTATATTGGCCGTTCAGATGAAGGCCGGAGACATGCAGCCCGCTGCCTTTGTAAGAGACGATCGCCAGCATACGCTTCTCCGCCGTGCCGTCCGTACCCACCATGCGGATTTCCGGCATGCCGATGCCGTAGATCGAATTGCGGATCACAATCGTCCCGCTGACTTTGTAAAAGGCGTCCGTTTTCGGCACGATCAGCGTTTGACCGGTTAATGCGGCATTGCGGAACGCCGCCGTATCGTCCGTCACTCCGTCGCCCGCCGCTCCAAAATCCGCTACACTGACCGCTCCCGCTGCGCGCAGCAGGCATTCTTCCTCTGGACCGCCGCCGTACACGCTATGCCGTACCGTCCCGCCGATGCCTTGCCCCCGCACTGCCAACGATCCCGCAAACATCGAGATTCCGGCGACTCCCATCGACAACAGCATTTTTCTTCTGCTTACAGGCAGCGTCTCCGTCGCTTGATCGTGCGTCTCCATACAATTCCTCCTTTGGTTGGAACAGCTATTTTTTCAATTCCGCTTCAATATCCCGATTGGTTAATTCCTCCGCTTCCCGCATAATCGTGTTGATGTCCGACTGTCCGGCGTTCATCTTTTTCACCGCTTCGTTTAAATACTTCGAGGCAATCGAGTCGTAAGGGGTAGGCGTGAACGGAGGCGCAAACGCGCTTTTGAACACGACGCTGATGTTTTTGCCCTGCATCGATTTCATATTCACGCCGTACCGGTTGCGAGTCGCTTCGTCGCGCAGTGACGTAAATCTGCCGTGCTCGGTAATCAGGTTCTGGATCTCATTGCTGGTCAGCAGCTTGATGACCTCGAACGCCTCATCCTTCTTTTTCGTCGACGCGGACACGAGAAGGAAGTGCCCTGACGAAGCCAGGCTCCGGTTCGGATATTCCTTAAAGCTGGGGAATTGCGTAATGTCCCAGTTGAAATTGTTCGGCGTGCCGTGCAGCTTCTCCAGCGCCGCGAACCGGGCGTCGTAGCTGGGCAGCATCGCCAGTGTCTGATTCACCAGGAAATCGTCAAGCACTTGGTTCTGGTTGCCCGGAATTTCGTTGGCAGCCTTGATCACATCAAATACCCGTCTCCAGCCGTCGGAAGCAATCATCGCTTTATTCGTCTTCAGATCGACCCGGGGCAGCGTTAGCTGCGTGCTCAAGTCCGTAATTCCCGGCAGCATGATGCCTTTAAAGGTGACGCCTCCGACGGTGCGGGAGAAGGAACGCGCCACCGCGATCGTTTCCTCCCAAGTCATGCCTTCCTTCGGGTAGCTGACACCGAACTGGTCGAACAAGTCCTTGTTGTAGAAAAAGGCCAGAAAGTTGAGCGAAAACGGAATCCCGTAATATTTGCCGTCGCCGTACACGCGCGAAGTCTCCAGAGCCGCCGCGTCAAACCGGTTCATATCGAGCTTGTGGGTTTGGATCAAAGCGCTCAGATCGAGCGCAGTCCCGAGATCCCGGTGCGCCTTGATACGCGGATAGGTGGTGAACATAAAGTCCGGGAAGTCGCCTCGGGCCAGCATGCTCTCGATACTCGCCTCTCCTTTTCCGAGCCGGACCATTTCCACCGTAATGTGGGGGAATTTCGCCTTTACCGGCGCGGCAATCAGATTGGCGAACTCCTCGTCGGAGATGGTTGCTCCATCCTGCAGCATTTTCAGCGTAATGTTTTCTTTCGGCTTTTCCGGTACGTTCGTTATGCCTTCCGGCGTTTCCGTCTGCCCGGCTGTGTTTCCGCTCGCGCTTCCCCCGCATGCACTGACGAGCATCACAGTCGCGAGACAACCTGCTGCCGCCGCACTTCGCATCCCTCTGATCATCCTGTCAAGCCCCCTTGTTTATTATGGTTGATCCTTGTTCATCCAAGCGGTTACGCTCCGCTTCTGCGGATCGAGGTCGACATTCTCCATTCACCGGTGGTCTCCGCATGTTCATTTCGTTAGCCGTTGTTCGTTCTTTCCCTGCATCGCAAAGCCGGTCTGACTCGCGGTATGGATGACGCAGTTACGTATCAGATCGATATGTAAGCGCTGTCAAAAATGTGCCGAAAGGTACAACCGCTCTCCCCAACTGTCTCTTTCGTATACGGCGGAAACGACAGTACCGCCAAGCTGCCGATCACCGGCCGGCGTCTGTCCGCATACGGCAGCGCCGCGGCTAGGCTGGGAGCATGCAGCTTCCTGCGGCTGACCAAACCTCGCTCCACCGTCATACGCGGCACACCCTCCGTACTCCCGTTGCCTGTATACCTGTCAGGTACTACTCGGGTTTATTCCCGTCGCTGCCGAATGGAACGGGCGTTCCATCTCCGGTCTGAACGGAATTGCCGACTCTCGAGGCACCAGTACCGCTCCGATCATCTCCTCCACCAGTTCACGCTCCTCGCCAGGCTCCGGCTCAGCGGTCATAATGTCCCACGCCTTGACGGCCAGCTCCGGGATGGACGGGCCAACTGTCGTGAAAGCGATCTCAAATGCGCTCATCTCCGGCGTATCGTCGTAGACAACGACTGAGACATCATCCGGGACGCGCACACGGATGGGCCGCAGCGCACGCATCAACCGAAACAGACAATGCTGCGAATCGACGACGATCGCGCTTGGTCGATCAGGCTTCTGGAAAACCGCGTGCACATCATCTTCAAACGTAGTTCCGAAATAGTCGAAAAAGTGTTCCGGCGTATAGTCCGCCTTGCATTCGGCAATCCCTTGCAAAAAACCGTACATTTTTTGCTTGTTTTTCTGTCCTCCCGCATAGGCCAACTGCCGGTGGCCCAATGCCGACAAGTGACGCACCGCCTGCAGCAGCGCTCCGCTGCGGTCGACCGCCAGCCAATCCACCCCCTCCGATTTGTTGTACCCGCCCAGTGCCAGCACTCGCCCCGGGAACCGCTGACGCTCCACAGCAAATGACGCAGGCAGCGTCGAATACGCATCCCAAAACATCACATGATCGACGCCAAACTGCCGGAACGCTTGCAGCGAGTCCGTCAGGCCGTCCATAATCTGCATCACCCGGTAGCCCCGTTTAATCCCTTCCAGCTGGAGCTGCAGGTTCATGTTGTAAAAGAACAGCCCTTCCCGCGGCGGCCAGATTAATCCGACGAAGTTGGTTTTTTGCCTCACCAGCTTTTTGGCCGCCAAATTCGGTACGTAATTCATTTGCTTTGCAATCGTGTGTATTTTCTCCCGCATTGCTGTGCTGACGCGCAAGTCGTCCCTGAGCGCCCGTGAAACCGTTGAATGATTAACACCTGCTGCTTTAGCAATATCTTTGATTGTAATCATGATTGTAAGCCTACCCTTCAGATCTGAATTCAGAATAACAAACGTGTGCACAAATTTCAATCCTTTATTTGGTTTGCCCGCAGATTTTTTTTCTGCTTGTCCCATACTCTCATTTTGCACAATATTTCCTTTTTGCTCAAGCCCGGCAATCCAGATGCGGTCACCGATGCTTTCCGGTTAGCAACCTTCCCATTTCAGCAACAAAAATCAAAAGCAGCTGCCTCTGGGGCAACTGCTTCAAATTCGGTATTAATCATCTAGTCCCTTACCGCTGAGAATATGCGGCAAATATTTTTCAACCCTGGACTCACGAGTTTTGGATTGCTTGGGCGCGGAAAAATATAGAATATATGCTCGCTGCCTTCCTGGCGTCAATGCTTCGAAACTAGTTTTCAGGTCAGGAATTTCGACGAATTTATTTTGCAATTCTTCCGGAATGACGTAGTCCGTATTTTTGTTATAGTTCACTTGCAAACCGGCTTTTTCGACTGCGATCGCTTCGTCGACATAGGATTTGAGGATAAGCTGCATTTCTTCTATTTGTTGCAGGCTGGTGAACCGGATCTGACGCGCGGCTTGTACATTTTTCGTTTGTTGGACAAGTATTCCGTGAGGATCTTTTAATAAGGCGCCTTTGTGAAACAGAAGCGCGCAGTACTCTTTAAACCCATGGATTAATACGATGTTTTTGTTCTGATACGTATAACAAGGATGCATCCACTTAAACTCTTCGGTCAGCTCGCAGTCAAGTACGATTTCTCTCAGCATCTCGAACTCTTCCTTCCAGTTTTTAGCCTTGCTAAAAACTGGATCGATCTTATGATTTCTCGTACCTTTTATCATCCATGTATACCCCTTTGCGTAAACATTGTGGCGACTTCCCAATCAGACACCATTCGGTGACTATTTCGATTATATGACACCATTTGGTGTCTTGTAAACAACATTTTAAACTTTGCATGAACCAAGCGCGCATCCAAACGACGAATAGCCTCACCCGCTAAGCACTGCGGGCGAAGCTCGTCAGACGATGCCGATCGGTCACCTTCGGTCCATTCGTTATTTTATACATTCCGTTTATTCCCCTATTGCTCCTCTATCCTTACTTTCGTTTTACTGGAAATCTCAAAACCGTCTTCATTTTTGACTGATCCGTCCTGCGCGGGTCGGATAAATAGATTTCCCTGTGAGTTTTATCGGAACGCACATATCCTTGTTCCCTGCAATAGGATTCCATCCTCAAAAAGCTTTCCGGTTCGCTGTCAAAGCTTCCGATGTGCATCATTTGGCAGCATAATCCATCCGTCATCGTACCGAAAGTCAGCTGATCGAGGTAAGGATTTGGTTTTTTCCTTTTCGTTTGTTCTACAAATGCAAGGAATAACGCGCTTGTCAGAAAGTCGGGTTGGCGTATCATAAGCGTGTATTTCAAATTACTCTTATCCGTAGGCGGTTTTGACTTGTCGATCAAGTCCCAAATTCCCTCAAGCGGAAAAACGGTATATTCATAGTAACCGGCGGGCACGACTTTCTGTTTGTATGACATTTTCACCGCGTAGCTCAAGCTGTACAAGGCTTCTGTCACCCGGGCAAACTCCTCGCCGTTCGGATCGCCTTCACCGTTAATCCTAATAAACGGCATCTCTTCGATATCCATAATAACCGGGCTGCTTCCCGGTACGTAGATGGATTTGTAGTCTTTTTTATAGTCTATTTTATTGCTCATGGCGATCACTCCTCTTACACGTTTGACACTACTATATACTAGTAAATACGACAACAGCATGTCATATTTTATCATATAGTTTTGACATGTGGCTCTGTACCGGGTTATTGCGCGCACCACAAAGAAGCAGGCCGCCGGACACCGCCGACAGCCTGCTTTCCTTATGGTGATCTCTACAATCAGATCGCCTTATCGCCCAGCCAGCGCTCCATCTCCTCGGCATCAAAAGGAGGATAGATATCCGGATGCAGCATATGGCCCAGTTTGCTCAAGCCCGCTACAAGCAGCGGCGACGGCCGGCAATACAGCGATTCCTCCATGACACGAATCCGTCCCTCGGTGACGGCCCGCATTCCTTCGGAACCGGGACGGTTGCGGACGACGTCCGGCTTGACCTGCTGTTCTCTGACGCCGACCCAGGCGAGTAAAATATAGTCCGGGTCGCGGCGCAAAACGTCGTCCCAATCGGTCTTGACCTTGGCCGCGGGCTCATCGGCGAATACGTTGACGGCACCGGCCAGCTCGCTGACGCCGGTCAGCCAGTTGCCGCCGGCAGGCGTGAACACCGGCTTGGGCCACCATTCCCAATAGAGGGAGGGCTTGTCGACGCAGCGCCGGCTCAATTCCGCATAATAAGCGAGGCGGTCCTCGTATTTGGTACGGGCCGCTCTGGCCCGCTCCGGTTCGTCCAGCGCTTCGCCAAGGGCGGTCAGGCATTCGGCGATATCCGTCAGCGTTTTGGGATTAAGCGTAATATACGGCAAGCCCCGTTCCTCCAGGGCGGCGATGTTCTTCTCCATGCCGGGTACCGTCAACGACGCCAGCACCAGATCCGGACGCAGCGCCTCCACCGCATCCATATCAATGTTCAAATCCGAGCCGAGCTTCGGCAGCCCGTTCGTGCTGGACGGCCAGTCTGTATACTTATCGACCCCGACGATATGACGGTCGAGCCCCATAAAACCTAGCAATTCCGAATTGCTAGGACTGATCGATACGATTCTCATAGCATGACACTCCCTTCGGCTTCCTTAACGTGAGTGACTGTCTCTTATTTGATCAGATCGGGATAGATGCCTTTTGCAATCGTTCGCAAGCCATCCACAATGCGGGGGCCCGGGCGGTTCAGCGTATCCTGATCGACGCCGACGAGCTGGTTGTTTTTGACGGCATCGATTTTATCCCATCCGTTGCGTCCTTTGATGATTTGGTCAAGCGTAAGACCCGCTTTGTCTTTCGTGCCGGTCGTATAGAAAATGACGGCAGGGTTGTCCTGGATAATTTTCTCTTCGTTGATCTTGTTGTAGCCTTTCGTATCCGCAGCGATATTAACGCCGCCGGCCAGCGTCAGCACTTCGTCCATAAACTCGCCCTTGCCGACCGTCCAGCCCGGCGAAAACTCGATGTATACTTTTTTCTTCTGGTCCGGCTTGACGGTGCCGACGGCGGTTTTGATGCTGTCGATGTCTTTCTTCATCTTGTCGGCCAGTTCTTTGGCTTCCTTATTCTTATCGGTCAATTGTCCGATAATCAAAACGTTGGCGATAATATCGTCGATCGATTTCGGTTCGAATTTGTACAGCGGCAGGTTCAGTAAGCGCAGCTTGCCCAGCGCGTCGTCCTTGATGGAAATGCCGGTAATGACCAGGTCGGCATTCGCCGCCAGAACCGCTTCCACGTTCGGAGCGGAAACGCCGCCCAGCTTCGGCTTCGACTTCGCCTCTTCCGGATAGTTATCGAAATCCGTTACGCCGACGATCCGGTCGCCCAATCCGAGCGCGAACAAAATTTCCGTTTCGGCCGTGGAAGTGGAAGCGATGCGATGAGGCGCTTTTTGCAGCGTTATTTCGGTTCCGGTCGTATCTTTCAAGGTAAGCGGGTATTTGGTGGCGGTGGCAGCGGCATCTGTTTGTTTGGGGGCCGCCGTCTCTCCCGCCGGGGACGCCCCGTTTTTCACAGCAGATTCTTCCCCGCTCTTCGCCCCGCAAGCAGCGATCGAGAAGCTAAGAAGGATAACGAGTAGTAGTGCGGCAATCTTGTTCATGAAGCGTTTCGTTCCTCTCCGGTTTGGAATAATAGAGAACGGCTTGAAGGTGCTGAAAGCCCGTATCCGCCGTACGGCGCAACATCAAAAACCCCGTTCCGGAGGAAGGGGCAGCACATCAAGGATTTGCCAGGCACGGCGCAACGGCGAAACGCCGCCATGACGCCAAAAAAACGGCGCTGCAGCGCGTCGCGCCCGTCACCGGTCCGCTCACGCGCATGGCTGCAACCATGCTGGTAAAGATCAAATCGCTGGATAGCCCAATCCTTTTCCGCGAAGGATGTCGTTGGCTGAAGCGCAGATAGGCAGGTTTCCTGGCTCTCGGGCATTGCGAGTTCCCCGCCTTCCCATCCCTCGTAAGGAACAGTGGCTTGTGGAGTTCTCCCCGATACACAGTGGCGGGACCGCGCCGGATTCGCACCGGCTTCCCTTTTAACCCGGCATCCGGTCGTCTTGCACCGAACACTGGGCACCTACTGGCTGATACAGTTCTTTCACTAGAGTCAAGCTCATTTCACTCTGGCGATTATACCATAGCATGGGCTGGGATGCTATGCTTGTTTCAATTTGCTCACTCGGCCGGTGGAAGGACCACGTCCAAGGAAGATAGGATCGCTTTATAATCGTGTCCCGTTCGTTTTCGAAGAACCATGTACGGGTACCTCTCAAATGCATTGGGCATAAACTGAGCTATGTCATTGTGGAGAGGATGTTTACCTTGTTTCCTTATCGCCCGGAAATTCATCAATTTCCCTATTCCGATTATTGGTTTCGTCCCCGCGGACATTATAGTTCCCCCTATTCCGAAGGCGGATTGCACTGGAGGCGTCGCGCTTTAGAATCGGACGAAAGCTGGCGGATGTCCGACCAGCAGCGACTTACCTTCGTGCTTGTGCATGGCTCTTGGGCCGACGCTCACTTTTGGGACGGCGTAGCTGCGGCGCTGCGCAGTCAAGGGCATGACGTTCATACGCCGGAGTACGCAGGTCACGGCACAGATCCGAACAAACATGTCTCGCATGCGATGATCACGAAGTCCGTCGTCGACTTTATCACGAGGCTCAACCTGCGCGATATCGTTCTCGTCGGGCACAGCTTCGGCGGATCGGTCATCCAGAAGGCGGCCGAACAGATACCGGACCGCATCAAGCGTCTTGTGTTCTGGGACGCGTTCGTCCTGAAAGACGGCGAGTCGGTTGCCGATCAGTTGCCGCCTCAGACAAGGCAAGGCTTCGAGCAGCTCAGAGCCGGATCGGAGGACGATACCATCCCGCTTCCGTTTCCGCTGTTTCGGGAGTTGTTCGTCAATACGGCAACGTTGGAGCAAGCCAAACAGTTTTATACAAGTGTCCGTCCGGAACCGGCGAAGCCGCTTTTCGAGAAACTGGATCTTCAAGTGTTCTATACGCTGCCTACGCCCAAAAGCTATGTCTATTTCTATCAAGACAACGCACTGCCGCAAGGAGAAGGCTTCGGCTGGAATCCGCATATGTCCACACGGCTAGGCCTGTTCCGCCTGATCGTCGGCGACGGGGACCATTTTACGGATACGTGCACAAGGCCGGCCATGGTGGCGCAGAAGCTTTATGAGGCGGGCCGGGATTGATCGGGGACCGAATTGTACCCATGATGTTACTGTGGAGGAGTCTGGATCAGATTGTCCGAATGGATGAACGGTTGGCTTTTCAGAATACGAGAGGGTCTATCAGCTCATTCCAGTGCACCAACGGTCGGCCCGTATGGTCTACGGCCATCGTTCCAGTATACACCCGTTCCTTGTGCAGGCAGCCCTCCGTCATCAAATGCTGCCAGACCGCTTGCAGAAATACAGAGGTCAGGAGTGGCGGCACTTCGTTCATGTTCTGCCACTTCGGCTGCCCCTCCTCGGATGTTGTCAGTTCCGTCCGCATCACTTCTCCGGTATAGACATACTGCACCCGGATTTCCGCTTCCTTTTGCCGCATCAGTATGTAACGGAGACGCATCTGATAGATTTCTTCGCGCCTCAGTCCCGTTTCTTCTTCAATTTCCCTATAACAGGCCGCAAGCGGATCATTCAGTTCATCCGGCTCCATATGCCCGCCGATTGCAGCGTAAAACGGTTCAGACCGGCCTTGCCACTTGGAGGCCGGCTTATTCATCAACAAGACTTGATCGCCCCTGAACAGAAAGGCGGAGGCCAACTGCCTCAACTTCATCTCCACTTCAAATCCTCCTCCTATCTGTGTTATAGCATCCTCATTCTAGTATATGTGCCTATAATGATTGCTTGTCGTGTTGTCTTAATCCTCGGTACTATAGCATTCTTTGAAAATCTAACAAATCACTTGATCAAATCCTATAGGCCGAATTCGGCTTACTTCTGAACTCGACCTGATTGATTCGCCGGAGCAGGCAAATGAATTCACCTGACCTCCATCCTGTATGTACGATCCCTGATATAGTTGAATAATCCTCGGGTACTCCTTTTCGTAAGTAAGATCGTGCTAGCGTTGTTTAGTTTTACGTCCTTTCGTTCTAGTTTCAGCCGCCCCGCCAACTGATTCCATATTCCATTCGTCGTAATGAGCTTTACAGACACCCATTCCGTAAACAGACTCTTCGCACTTCCACGCCGCGCAAGTTATTTTTTTCATTTCGGACTTATCTTCCTGAATGTTATCTTCTTTCATTATGATTGCCTCCTCTTCCTTATCGGAGTAATTCCTGCCATGCTTTCATTTTATCCTAAATTGGATTTACTTTGAACTATCTGATAGCTTACATAAGCTTTGCGGATTTTATCTGCCGCGGAAAATACGTAATACTTTTGAGTGTGCCGAAAAGCATTTCTGACACATATTCAAAAGGCCGTCGAAATAATCGGCGGCCTTTTGAATATGGATAACCATCAAACTGGAACAGTAACGCAAGACCTGTTATGCGAACATGTAGTCTATTAATACATCGGGGTGCTGCTAAAAACAATCGTGCCTTGACTTGATTCACCTGTTATTTCCACAGGCAAGTTTGGGTAGTACTCGGTTGTAAAAAAAATGCTGACGTCACCAACTTTATTGATCACTATTTGTTCCGAAGGGATTGTTCCTATATTGATTTTAGATATCCTTGTATGATCAAAAACACCTACTACAATCGAGTGTTCATCATTATACATTTTTCTTTCCCAAATAAGAGGCTTCTCCTCATTCGGAATGTAAGAAGGAAGACGGTGCTCTGAAATTACTTCTTTATTGCGTAAGTGAAATATATAATTATTTTTTAAGTAATGTTCATAACTTAAAATATTGACAACGCTTTGATTATCGTCAA